>NZ_VWNA01000003.1:300000-600000 GCF_009600605.1 Segnochrobactrum spirostomi
CTATCTCGGGCTGAACGGTCATCCGGAGATTCTCGAGGCTGTGGCGGAGGCGACGCGGGAGTTCGGAACGTCGGTCTCCGCGAGCCGGATCAGCGCCGGAGAGCGGCGCGTTCATCGCGATCTCGAGGAGGCGCTCGCGCGTACTTATGAAACCGACGCGGCGATCGCCTTCGTTTCCGGTCACGCGGCAGCCGTCTCTACGCTCGGCACCCTGATGGGGCCGAGAGACCTCATCGTCCACGACGCGGTGATCCACAATTGCGTCGTCGTCGGCGCTCAGCTCAGCGGCGCGGCGCGGCGTCTTTTCCCTCACAATGATCTCGACGCCCTTGATGCGCTTCTCGCGGACGAACGCAACCAGTTCGATCGCGTCATGATCGTGAGCGAGGGCCTGTTTTCGATGGACGGCGATGGCCCCGACCTCGCCCGACTGATCGAGATAAAGCAGCGGCACGGCTGCTTCCTAATGATGGACGATGCCCACGGCCTCGGACCGCTCGGTGAGAATGGCCGAGGCATCTTCGAGCACCAACGGGTCGATCCCGCAGGGGTCGACCTTTGGCTCGGCACCATGTCCAAGACGTTGGTGAGCTGCGGTGGCTACGTCGCCGCCAATGCGGTCATCGTGGACATTCTCAAGCACCACGCTCCCGGCTTCGTCTACAGCGTCGGGATGCCGGCCGGTCAGGCCGTCGCCGCGACGAGCGCCCTTACCATCATGCGGCGGGAGCCCCAGCGGGTGGCTAGGTTGGCGTCGCGGTCACAGCGCTTCTTGAAGGCGGCGAAGACAGCAGCGCTCGATGTGGGCGATGCTTGGGGCTACGGCATCGTGCCCGTGATCGTGGGCGACACCATCAAGACGCTCCATCTGGCGGAGCGTCTGCTCGGGAGGGGTATCAACGCGTTCCCGATTTTGCCACCTGGCGTTCCCGAGAAATCGGCACGCCTCCGCTTCTTCATCAACGAAACCCACACGGATGAACAAATAGACCAGGCGGTGGCGCTGACCGCCGAAATCCTAGGCTCCATCGAGGTCCCGAGGATCTTCTGAGAAGATGCCGGTTAAACCGGCAGCGGCTCGATGGAATCGTCGAGGAAATACCAGCTTTCCAGGTGCGAGGAGATGATCGGCTCGATCCGCGCATTAAGGAGCGCGACGTCCTCGATCAGGTCCGGCTCGTTGCGCGTCGGAAGAGTGAACATCTCCGTCATATTCAGCTTGAAGCGGCAGCGCGGCAGCCGCTCGACATAGCTGACGTTGAGGTGCGCGTTGGCCTTTCGGGCTAGGCGGGCGATGATCGCGAGGTTGCCGCGTGTATGAGGCGTCCGTCCGAACAGTGGTGCCATCGTGCGGCCGTCCCGTGCCTCGTCCCCGAACATGAAAACGAAGCCGTTCCGCTTCAAGAGGGCCAGCGAGGTGCGCAGGCCCTGAAGGTCCGGCGGCAGCAACCGGAAACCGAACCGCTCGCGCACGTCCACCACGATCCGTCGCTGCACCTCACTTGACGGCGGCTCATAGAACGCCGCGGTCGGGATACCGAGATCCTGAAGCCCGGCGCCCATCGCCTCCCAGTTCCCGATATGAAGTGCGATCGAGACGACGGGCATGCGTCCGTGCTCTTGGCCAAGCCGAACCAGGTTGTCGCTATAGATCAGCCGGCCTTCAGCCTTGAGGCGATGCAGAACGGCATATTCGCCGTAGAGGCGCCCGACATTCTCCATGTACCGGCGAACCGCCGCGTCGATCTGGTCCTCGCTCCAGTCGGGATGATGGAGACGGAGGTTGCGCGTCGTGCCGGCGATCACGCCCTTGAGGAACAGCTTGATGTTCGTCCGCGTGATGATGCTGCCGATCATCGACGCAGACTCGGTCGGAAGCTGCTGGAGACATCTGTAGATTGCTGCCTCGAACGCGTCCCGCGCCTTGCTCATGCCGCGGCTCCGGAAACGCTGGCCCAGCGGCGCGGTTCGATCGTCACGGGCAGTCCGCCGTTCGGCCGCAAGGTGAGGCGGCACACGGGCTCGACCCTGTAGCCGGGCCTGACGCGGATCGAGAAGCGCTGTGCGAGGATCGCCAAGCACAAGATCGCTTCGCTGAGGCCGAAATTCAGACCGGCGCAGATGCGCGGACCGACCGAGAACGGGATGAAGGTGTAGGGTTCGATCCGGGCGTCGTTCAGAAACCGTTCCGGCAGGAAATGGTTCGGCCGATCCCAGAGATCGCGCGCGCGATGGAGGAGCCACGGTGCGATCATGACGAGTGCTCCTTTCTCGACGTCGACGGCGCCGATCCGATCAGCATCTCGGGCCTGACGAGGAAGCAGCGGAACCGGCGGATAGAGCCGCAGCGTTTCCTGGATGACGCTTTTGCACCAATCGAGCCGCGGCAAATCCTCCAACGTGGGGGTCCGATCGCCGCATACGGTGTCGATTTCGGTGAGCATCGCGGAGCGGACCCACGGAGCGTTGTCGAGCAGGTACCAAGCCCAGGCGAGAGTCGTCGCCGTCGTCTCGTGGCCCGCCATGAAGATGGTCGCGGCCTCGTTACGCAGGGCGGTGACGTCGAGCGCGCTCTCGGGATTCCGAGCGTTGCGCCGTAGCAGGAGGTCGACCATCGACCCCGCGTCCCCGTGGCCGTCGAGATGGGCGGTGATGACATCGTCCACGACCGCGTGCACCATTCTGATCGCCCGACGTTTTCCCGGTCCGAGCCGCACCTTCCAGCCCTCGTCCAAGCCGAGGAAATAGCCGAGATTGAACGAGTCGATCGTCTTCTGGTACCGCGAGAAGCCGTTGACGACGCGGTTCGCCGCCTCGCCACCGAGATTGCGCCCGAACACGGTCTTGGCGATGATCTCCGCAGTCAGCGCGGCCATCTCGGAGACGATATTGAATTCTTCGCCCGGCGGCATCTCACGCCATTGGTCGGCCTTCGCGACCGTAATCTCCTCGATCGTCGGCGCGAATTCCGGCACACGCTTCTTATGGACGATGTCGGCGACGAGCGGCCGCCGCGCGGCCCAGGTCGGACCATCGGAGATGAACAGGCCGTCGCCCAGCAGCCCCTCGAGCGCGCGTCGCATCTGCGGGCTCTTGCGTTCGTAATTGTGGTGGGCCGTCGCCATCACGTAGCGGACCCACTCGGGAGAGTTCACCAGGACGAGTTGGCGATTGAGAATTCGGAAGGAGTCGACGCCGGACCGGTAATCATCCTCGGTCCAGTTCCCGATCAGACTGTGGCGCGCGCCCAAGACCATGCTGACGATGGAAGGCGGCGTTTTCCGCGGTTCGGGATGGGCGGCGACGAAATAATCGTCACCGCGCTCTTCGACGACGCGTGCCGGCTTGTAGAGGCCTAGATACATAGCACTGATCGTAGCATGCGGCGGGCGACGTCCATGTCACGGGCTGCCCCGTGACACGGCGCGGCCGGATGTGCAGATCTCAACAGGCAACCTAGCCTATGACAGACGCGTGCGAGAAGAGCGTGAAGCTCGACCGGCATGCGTCGGCGTCGACCGGCGTGCAGCGACCGCTTATTCCGGCATGATCTCCGGCTTGTTGTTGGGGAAGCGGGCGATCGTGGCCGCATCGACGTTGAGGTGCTGGGCGACCATCGCCGGCGGCGTGTGGGTCAGCCAGTCACTTAGCGAAACGTCCTGGAATTCCGGCGCACGGAAGACCTCGAGGAAGACGAGATCGGTGTCGCCGACATTGCGGATGTAATGGCCGAGCGATTTCTGTACGTAGCCGATGTCGCCTGGATTGAAATTCTGCGTCACCGCGTTCGGGCCGGTGGTGAAGACGGTCATCTCGCCCTTACCGGCGACATAATATTGCCACTCGTCGGCATTTGGGTGCCAGTGCATCTCGCGTAAGCCGCCGGGATGGACGGTGACGAGGGCGGCGGCGATGGTCTTCGAAATCTTGAAGTTGCGGCTGTCGGCGATGCGCACTTCGCCGCCCGCCGTCTTGCGCACGACGGGCTGGCTCGAGAAGGCGAACGAGGACGGCTCCGTCATGCGCCCCGCCTTGCCGGCGGCGGCGGCCTGATCCGCGGCGAGGGGGCCGGGCATCTTGCCCTGGAAGATGTAGAGATCCGTCAGCGGGATGGTCTTGAAGGTGTCGGCCGGCACGCCGAAATTGAGCGCCAGCACCTCGGGCGGGGTGTGCGCCATCCATTCGGTGAGGAGGAGCGTCGAATATTCCGACGCGGTGCCGTCGTCGAAGCAGAGGATGAACTGAGCGCCGTCCTCGCCGACGCCCTGAAGGGAATGGGGCAGGCCGGCCGGGAAATACCAGATGCCGCCCGTCTCCACGTCCTCGACATTGGCGCGGCCCGTGATGTCGATGGTGGTGATGCGCACCGCGCCGGCGGTCACGAAACCCCATTCGGCGCTCTGGTGCCAGTGCATCTCGCGGATGCCGCCGCGGGTGAGGCGCATGTCGACGCCGGCGATGGTGGTCGAGATCGGGAAGTCGGCCTGGGTCACTTCGCGCGCCCAGCCGCCGTTCTCGACGCGGCGCGGCGCGTTGTTGAACGAGGCCCAGAACAGCGGAAGATTTCCGACGTCCGTCGCCGGCGGGTTGACCGCGCCGGGGAATTGCGACGCGAGCGCGGGGTTCTGCGGACCCGGGATCGTGCCGCTCGACGGATTGCCGGCGATCGCGGGCGCGCCTTGGGCCGGCGTGTCCGGATTGCCGTAGGAGGCGGCCCGGGCGGCGGTCGCGGCGGTGACGACGCCGCCGGCAGCCGCGGCGGCGAGAAGCGAGCGGCGCGAAATCTCTTCCATGACGATCATCCCCCAGTCGGGCTCAATCGGCCCCGTACTCAGCGCCATCTCCGCCCGTTTTCGCGGCGGAGATCAAGCCTTTCGCGACGGCTGCGGCACCGAGACGGTGGGGAGATCCGCGCGTGGCCGCCTCAACGGCCGTCGGCGGCGGCAACGACCGCGTCCGTCACGGCCTCGTTGAGCGCCGCCAGCCAAGCGGTCGCGACGCTGTCCGACGGCGCGCGCCAGTCGCCGCGGGGCGACAGGCTGCCGCCGGCCGAAACCTTCGGTCCGTTCGGGATCGCCGAGCGCTTGAACTGGCTGATCTGGAAGAAGCGGAACAGGAACGTCTCGAGCCACTTGCGGATGGTCGCGAGGTCGTAGGCGTTGCGCGCGTCGACGGGGAAGTCGAACGGCCATGCGCCGGCATCGAGGTCGCGCCAGGCGTGCCAGGCGAGGAAGGCGATCTTCGCCGGCGGCAGGCCCTGGCGCAGCACATGGAACAGGAAGAAATCGTGGAGTTCGTAGGGCCCGATCTTCGATTGGGTGCTCTGCACCTTGCCGTCGGCACCGGGCGGCACGAGCTCCGGCGAGATCTCCGTCGCCAGGATGGCGAGGAGGGTGTCGGCCGCCTGGGGCTCGAACTGCCCGGTCTTCACCGTCCAGCGGATCAGATATTGGATGAGCGTCTTCGGCACGCCGGCATTGACGGCATAATGGCTCATGTGATCGCCGACGCCGTAGGTGCACCAGCCGAGCGCGAGCTCCGAGAGGTCGCCCGTGCCGACCACGAAGCCGTTGTGGTGATTGGCGAGGCGGAAGAGATAGTCGGTCCTCAGGCCCGCCTGAACGTTCTCGAAGGTGACGTCGTAGACCGGCTCGCCGTTCGCGAACGGATGGCCCATGTCGGCGAGCATCTGCCGCGCCGCGGGGCGAATGTCGATCTCCGCCGCCTCGACCCCGAGGGCCCGCATCAGCGCCCAGGCGTTGGCCTTGGTCTCCTCGCCGGTGGCGAAGCCCGGCATGGTGTAGGCGAGGATGGTCGAGCGCGGCAGGCCGAGCCGGTCGCAGACCTTGGCCGCCACCAGCAGCGCGTGGGTGGAATCGAGGCCGCCCGAGATGCCGAGCACCATGTGCTTCGCGCCGGTCGCCTGGAGCCGCTTGGCGAGGCCGGAGACCTGGATGTTGAAGGCCTCGTAGCAATCGAGGTCGAGGCCCTCGCGCGAGCTCGGCACATAGGGGAAGCGCCGCAGCGTCCGCTTGAGCCCGACGTCGGCAAAGCTCGGACGGTGCTCGAAGGTGATGCGGCGGAAGGTCTGTTCCGGATGGCCCGCGAGCGCGGCGGCGTCGTTGAAGGTCGGGGTCCGCAGCCGTTCCAGCCGGAGCCGTTGAAGATCGACATCGGCGATCGTGAGCTGCGGCGCGAGCGGGAAGCGCTCGGCTGCGGCGAGCAGATCGCCGAACTCGTGGATCACGCCTTGGCCGTCCCAGGCGAGGTCGGTCGTGCTCTCGTTCGGGCCGGCCGCCGAGAAGACATAGGCCGCGAGGCACCGCGCCGACTGGGCGGCGGAGAGCAGGGCCCGGTCGGCGGCCTTGCCGACCGTGATGTCGGAGGCCGACAGATTGCAGAGCACCAGCGCGCCGGAGAGGGCGCCCTGGGTCGAGGGCGGCGTCGGCGCCCAATAGTCCTCGCAGATCTCTACATGGAAGATGAAGTCCGCGAGGTCAGCCGCGGCGAACACGAGGTCGGCGCCGAACGGAACGCGCTCGCCGCTCAGGGCCCGGTCGAGGGCGATCTCGCGGCCCGTCAGCCCGGCGCCTGAGGCGAACCAGCGCTTCTCGTAGAACTCGCGGTAGTTCGGCAGGAAGATCTTCGGCACCACGCCGAGAATGCGCCCGCGCGAGACGACGACGGCGCAATTGTAGAGCCGGCCCTCGCGCCTGAGCGGCGCGCCGACGAGAAGCACCGGCGACAGCGTTTCGCTCGCCGCGACGATGCGCGCGAGCCCCTCCTCGACGGCATCGAGCAGGGCATCCTGGAGGAGAAGGTCGTCGATCGCGTAGGACGAGACCGAAAGCTCCGGGAACACGACGAGATCGACGCTCTCGCCGTCGGCGCGGCGGGCGAGGTCGATGATCGCGTCGGTGTTGAAGGCGGGATCGGCCGTGCGCACCGCCGGGGTCGCCGCGGCGACGCGGACGAAGCCGTGGCGCCGTATCGAGAAGAAGGGCAGCTCCAGGCGAGCGCCCGCAATCGGCTCGTCGGTTCTCGCGTCCACGCCTCGATCTCCCGCACGCACCGCCCCGCGATGCAGGCCCGCAGCCACGGGCGATTCACCTGCGCTGAAGCTGGTACCGGCCGGCGATGAAAGCAAGAGGCGAGGGGAAGGCGCAGGTCACGCTGTGACGGCTCAGCGCGGCCGTCGGACGGCGCGGACCTTCCCGCTTGTCGCGCCGCCGCAGAAGAACAGGTCCGCGCCGTTGGATTCGAGGCCCGACACGACCATGCCGGCCGGCATGTCGACCTGTTCGAGCACCTCTGCGGTCCCAGGATCGATCCGGCTGAGCCCGCTCTCGTCCCCTTCCCAGGTGCCATGCCAGAGTTCGCTGTCCACCCAACTGACGCCGGTGACGAAGCGCTTGGTCTCCAGTGTTCGCAAGACCGCCCCCGTGTCGGGATCGATCTGGTGGATCTTCCGCGCCCGGTACTCGCCGACCCAAAGCGATCCCTCGGCCCAGGCGAGCCCGGAATCGCGGCCGCCGGCGGGGGCGGGGATGGTCGCCAGCACCAGTCCGCTTTCGGGATCGATCTTCTGAATCCGCGCTTCGGCGATTTGGTAGAGATGGCGCCCGTCGAAGGCGGTGCCGGCGTGGGCCGGGACCGTGAGGGTGCGGTCCGTTCGGCCGCTCTCCGGGTCGAGCGAGACCAGGTGATCGCCGGCGGCGAACCAGACCTTCCGGCCGTCGAAGGTCACGCCGTGCACGGCGTCGACCTCCGGGAACGGTCCGTATTCACGCACGATGTCGGCACGCGATCGCTTCATGGCGGCGTCCTTTCCGAGGGCGGCGACATCCGCAAATCTAGCCGTCCTGCATGAGCGCAGGGAGTAACAAGGTCGTCGTGAAACCGGGTAGGGGCGCCGCCATCCAGCGCCGCGCGCGACCGCGGCCGAAGGCCTCGACCTTGCCGGAGGTGCAGAGCCCGTCGAGCGCGCGCTGGACCGTGCGCTGGCTCGACCCGAGCGCGACGGCGAGCGCCCCGCTCGACCATTGTTCGCCGTCGCTCAAAAGGGCGAGGACCGCCGCTTGCGGTTCCTCGATTGGGTGGGCGAGCACCGCGACCTCCGTGCCGTCCGGCACGGCGAGGGTGAAGCCCCGCCTTGTCGACCGTACCTCGGCGACGGGCCGGATGACCGCCCGGAGCCGGCCGATTTCGACCCGCAGCCGCGCGCGGTGGGACTCGTCGGCCTGCTTGCCGCGGAAGGCGCGGGTGATAAGGGCGTCGCGCGGGACATCCAGTGGCCACGCCTCGGCCATCGCGCGGAGCAGGGTGAAAAGGACGGGGCGGCGCGCGAGAGCGATCTCGGCTTCGCCCTGCCGCGCGACCGAGCGGCAGGCATCGACAAGGAGGACCGCGGTCCGCCGCAGGGTGTCCACCTCGTCGAGAAGGATCGGACGATCCTTGCCTTGCGAGATCAAACGCGCCGCGGGCGTGACCAGAAGGCGGCCGGCGGCGTCCACCTCGGCGATGAGGGTTGGAATGCGGGCTTGGCGGGCCGCGGCCGCGGCCTCCGTGAACGCGATGCGGGCGGCGCCCGCGTCGAGACGGCGCATCGCGAGCCCGCCGCGCACGAGCGCCGCGATCGTCCGCGATGCCGGCGATAGGTCCCCCGCGTCGAGGGCGTCGAGTGCCCGCTCGGCCGCATCGACCTCGCCGATGAGGAGCCGGCGGCGGATGTCGAGCAGGCGCGCATGGCCGGCATTCGCGCGGTCATCATGGGCTTCGAGGATCTGCCAGGCCGCCTCGAGGCCCGATGCGCTTGCGGCAAGATCGCGGGCCGCGAACGCGATTTCGGCTTCGGCGACGCGGCATCGGGCGCGGGCGAGCGGTTCCTTTGGCCCGAAGGCCCGGGCGGCCGCGCGGACCAGCGTTCGCGCCCGGGCAAGGTCGCCGAGCTGCGCCATGGCGATGCCGCGGATCGCGAGCGCCGGGGCGTCGTTGCGCAGAGCGACGCGGTTGAGGGCGCCGAAGGGATCGCCCGCCGCAAGTGCCCGACCGGCCGCCGTGATCAGCGAGTCCATGAAGATCTCGTCGCCTCGTGGCTCAAGGTCCGGAAGTACGATCCCGGGGCCATACTCACCGACGATAGCAAGGCGCAGCACGCGGCGGATTGGATGCATGCGCGGAAGCCGCGCAGCAAGGAAATAGCTGCGTAATCAACGTTGCTTCGTCCCGTCATGCAGCTGATCCTCTTTGTGGTGCGTCGATAAGCGACCCGACACGGCCGAGGCGACGTGGCCACGGCCGGATCGCGCCAATTGCGATCATTGCGCGGTCTGCAAAAACCCCTATCGTTCGGGCGCCCCGTCCAGCGGATATTCATGTAAGGGATGCTTCTCATTGCGTGTGAAAGTTGACGTTGAAAGCCAGCCTGACGAGCGCGACATACGTCTAATCGACGAGGGGCTGGATACATTCAATGCTTCCAAAGCAGGCCCAGACAATGCGCAAGACCTTTGGATCATGGCTCGCCAGGGAGATGGGAGTTTGCTTGGCGGATTGAAAGGCCGAACCTTTTATGGATGGCTTTTTATTGACTGGCTGTGGGTATCCCCAGCAGCTCGTGGTCATGGCATTGGGGCGAGGCTACTCGCGAGGGCAGAGCATGAAGCAAAGCAACGACAGTGTATTGGAGCTTATGTAGACACATTCAGTTTTCAAGCGCCAGAGTTCTATCGGCGGAACGGTTATGTTGAGTTCGGTAGGATTGCGGAACTTCCTCCTGGGCATTTTTGCATATGGCTGAAAAAGACATTCCAGGCGCTGCCGCTTGATGTGAGCAAAGAGCCGGCAGGCGCGTTCGCTCGCTGACGGTCTGGTATCGCGGGAATCCCGCCACACTTGTCACTCCCGGGCTCGGTCCGGGAGCGCGCACTCTACCGCATCGCCGCCCACAACCCGCCGCCACGGCGGGGCGCGGCTTTCACGAGGAGTGTGCAATGACATCGCATCCCATTGGAACGCGCGAAGATTGGCTCGCCGCCCGGCTCGATCTGCTCGCGGCGGAGAAGGACCTGACCCGCCGCAGCGACGCTCTCGCCGCGCGTCGCCAGCAAATGCCCTGGGTCCGGATCGACACGACCTATCGGTTCGATACGGACGACGGCCCCGCGTCGCTCGCCGACCTTTTCCGCGGCCGGTCGCAACTCCTCGTCTACCACTTCATGTTCGGGCCGGACTACAAGGCGGGCTGCCCCTCGTGCTCGATGATCGCGGATGGCTTCGACGGCTTCGCCGTCCACCTCGCCAACCACGACGTCATGTTGACGGCCGTCTCGCGGGCGCCGCTCGCCAAGCTCGCCGCCTACAAGGCGCGGATGGGCTGGCGCTTTCCGTGGGCGTCGTCGGAAGGAGACTTCACGTTCGATTTCAACGTCGCCTTCACCGAGGAAGAACAGCGGACGGGCCGCATCGACTACAATTATCGTCGCGGCGGCCACGCGATGGACGACGCCGAAATTCCGCCGCCGGTGGCGGAATTCGCCGCGTCCTGTGGCACCGACGCGATGACCTATACGCGCGATCGGCCGGGCATGAGCGCCTTCGTCCTGGAAGACGGCGTCGTCTACCACACCTACTCGACCTATGCCCGCGGCCTCGACGGACTTTGGGGCGCCTATCAATGGCTCGACCGGGCGCCCAAAGGGCGCAACGAGACCGGCGTGTGGTGGCGCCGTCGCGACGAATACCGGGCGGCGTGAGGGTCCGATGGGACGCTCCCCGGATACGCCGGGCGTCGGCGGTCGCGATACCGACATCGGGAGGGGCGGCGCGCGCCTCCCCACGGCCGATGTTCTCTGCCTGGCCGCTGCGCCGACCTTCGCCATCATGGCCGTGCTGAGCGTGGTCCGCGACGGTGCGATGGCCGATCCGCTCTGTACCGCGGCCTACGGAGCGGGACCCGCCGGCAGCATGGCGGCGATGTATCTCCTCATGAGCGTCTTCCACGCCCCGGTCTGGCTGCGCTGGGCCTTGGCGCGGAGGAAGGGCGACCCGAGATCGACGACGGACGTGGTGCGCGGGGCCTGAAAGCGGCCGCAGCGAACCCTGCCTTGGGCTGCGCCGCGTGCCGGTGGGGCAGCCCAAGGAACCGGACGCGCGAACCTATCGCTCGACGCACCGCGAGATCTCGCTAGAAACTCTACCTCGACGAAGCTTAGTTTCCATACGAGCTACGTGTCTCTTCAACCTGTCTCTTTATTGAGTTGATCGATCTCTCATCAAGTTCCTGTTGGAAATTTCGCCTATCTGTCTGGCAATAATCATCACAATATGTCGATTGTCCGGTGGAGGCGGACTGAGAATCAGTCATCGCGGCTGCAACAACTGATGCGGCAACTTCATTCGCGCCAGATTGCCCCAAGGGTCTGCATTCTCCCGGGAAATCCCAGAACTCAAGGCAAGACAATCTGCCATTGCGTATTTTTACTTTTACCCATCCTGTATTACTGTTATTGAACGTGTATTCCCCGTACACATTCATGGTTGTACTATTTGCGGAGCCAGAAAGTATCTTTATGTTTCTAACAGAACCCGTGTTGTAAGTATTAAGCATCCAGCCTGCTGAATCCGCTTGCACGATCGAATCCAAGGCTGCCGCCAAGCTGTCAGGTCGGTGCTCCTGTTGGGCTACCGCGGCGCGTGGCGCCGGCCGCCAAACACCGTCCGCGCCGGGGCACATCAGGATCGACCGGCCGGCGTCAGGGCCGTCCGATTGCCGCATCATTTCGCAGGAGTCCCCTGCCAGCGCATGCGTCTCGAAACCTCCGGTCAGCGTAGTAACAATAAGAGTGACGAGAATGTATTTATTATGTAACATCAGTAAACTCCAACGTATAGACCGCGATATCTGCAATACAAATTCTAATAGAGCTACGTCATGATAGAGGCGCCTTGCGCGCATCGCGGAGGTGTAATCATGTCCGAGAAGCGTAAAGCAATATAACGCGCTATAACTTCGTTATGTATGAAATTGTAATGCAATACATCATCAGATTTTTATCTATTTGTCGCCGCGGTCTCAATATTCCTGAATCGGAAGCGGATCTGAGGTTTGTAGGGAATAAAATGTGTCAGTTGCGACTCAATCACGGCCTGTGTCGTTCCAGCAGGGAACAGAATCGCCTTGACCGCAAATTTCTGAATTTTTATCGATTTTCTTTCCCAGTTGATCATCGCACTCTTTCCGGGAATAATTGAAATAGCTGTTCAACGGTGTCATTTACTAAAATCTATCATATTCAGCCCAATATCTGATAGCGTTGCGCATTGCTTCAAATCTTCAAAGAGCTGGTTGGATTCCGGGTTTCTTCTGTAATCGGAAATGTATTCATCTTTTATGGGGCCCACGGCGATGGAGGCGACCGCTTCTGCGATGCGATCTGAGTCCATGGCCTGATCAACGAATGCCTTTGCAAACGCATCTTGATGGACGATGGTGTCCATCGCGTAAGATTTGAACGTGGAATCTGCAGAATCCTTAATGGATTGGTCGTCTACGCGTTGCGCAATATCAGATAGTGCGGCAGCCGCACCCACGCAACGCAGATATACATTGAAAATAGCTGTTCCTTGTCGAGAATTTGCCAGCTCATAGTGTCCGGAACGATCGTTTATTGTCACTGAGCCTTGCGGGTCCAAGCAAACGAAACGTCGCACGGACGTGCTCGGCATTGCGACCATGCATCCCACGAAATCAGCCTTCAATTGCGATATTGAAGGAATATCCGCTGCGCTGGCGATCAGCGTCGGCACACGTGGCAGTTCGCTCTCCTCAGCGGTAGTGGCGGTACCCTGAAAACCGGCCAAGAGGACAGCCGTCGCGGCAATAACTTGAATTGCGGACAAGGTTCATTCTCCCGAATCGTGTAGGTGGATGTCGATCGAAGAAATCTCGTTTCGGCTCCCAGGATCCTGTTTCGGCAAAAAGAATCGTCTTATGGTTTTGACCGCGCGTCGCGCACGGTGGCACGGTGGCCGATACGGCATTTATGTCGCCGACCATGTACCGTCAGGCTGCTTGCATTTCTTGATCGGTGCGCTGGCGTTCTTGCCGTCTACGGTAGCGCCTTGCTCGATCAAGCGGCAGGTCCGGCCATTCTCAGTAGTCTGGTTGAGCGCGACCGCGCTGACGCGGTGCCCGTTCTGCGGATTGATCCAAGTAACCGGACGATTGAGGCGCCCCTTGAGCGCGGCCTGGGTGTTTCGGTTCAGTGCCTCCCGATCCTGTTCATCAAGCGCGGCACCGATCGCGCTACCGATCAATCCTCCGGCGATCGCTCCGACGCCTGTGGCGACCACCGCGCCCGCGCCGCTCCCGAACTGGGAGCCGGCAACCCCCCGATCATTGCTCCGATGCCGGTGCCGATCAGTTGCTTATCAGATGAAGCTGTGGAGCATCCCGAAAGGATCGCCGAGAGAAAAGCAATGTAAGTGATCCTTGCGTATATCGTCATTGCTTAATATCGCATCCCGGCGCGGTGTTCGCCCGAACCGACCGCGTCTCGATTTGAATTGAGGCGGAAGGGATCGCGAGCACGCGAGACGAGGTGGCCGCGCAATGTCGCTTGAGAAGACTATGCGCATTCGGTGAGGCCGTTGCGACTACGGAGGTTCGTAGTTGCGCGACCCCGCGTGATCTCGGGCGTGACGGTCTAGGCAGTGGCCCGATAAATTTGCGTGCTCGGGTTTGTTGTGATTCAAGCTCCCGAACTGGGAGTGAGAGAGATGCGACGCCACGAGCTGACCGACGAGGAATGGGCGGTCATCGCGCCGCTGCTGCCGAACAAGGTGCGCGGCGTTGCGCGGGTAGACGACCGCAGGGTGATCAACGGCATCCTCTGGCGTTTTCGGACCGGTGCGCCGTGGCGAGATGTGCCGGAGCGCTATGGCCCCCGCACGACCCTCTACAACCGGTTCGTGCGCTGGCGGGCGGCTGGGGTCTGGGACCGGCTGCTGGAGGCTGTGTCGGCCGCTTATGACGGCGACATCGTGATGATCGACTACTCCTGCGTTCGCGTCCACCAGCATGGTGCCGCGATCAAAAAGGGGGCGACGACGATCGTTGCATGGGACGCTCCCGGGGCGGCCTGACCACGAAGATCCATGCCTTGGTCGACGCCGAGGGTCGACCGATCCATCTCTTGCTCACGGTCGGGCAGGCCGGCGATGCGCCGGCGGGGCGGGAGTTGCTGGCCCATCTCCCACAGGGCGGCATCCTTCTCGCCGACAAGGCCTACGATACCGACGCTATCCGCGCCGAGACGGCCGAGCGCGGCACTTTTGCCAACGTGCCGGCACGCGTCATCCGCAAGCGCACCTTCGCTTTCAGCCCCTGGCTCTACCGCCAGAGGAACCAAATCGAGCGGTTCTTCAACCGCATCAAGCAGATGCGAGGCCTCGCAACGCGCTACGACCGCCGTCCGGACAACTTCCTCGCAGCCCTCAAGCTCGCCGCAACTCGCATCTGGATCAATCCGTAATGAGTCCGCTGCCTAGGCGACGATCGATATAGCTGTGAGGCCGCGAGCGGCGCCGCTCAGGTGCCCACCGCGTCTCATTTCGCTTAATTATTTCAAGCGCTTGATCCTGTTCGAGCGGAACGAGGAGCCGCGATCTGGATGGGCATGAAGCGGATAGACGATTGGACGAGGATATGATACGAAAAAGTAGAAAAGAGAGATGAAAAATAAAGATACTATAGCCATGTGAGCGTTCAACATTCGTGAGATTTTGAACGCGAGTGTTTTTGGTGCCGTTTTCACGTGGAGAGGCCGATTTGGGCGCTTTGACGCATAATATGGGTCTATTACATCAAGAATTGGTGCGGGTTATTATTGGTTAAGCTAGGGCGAAGCGCTTATGTTACGCGGGGGTGGCGCAGTGTCTGCAATTTTGTCGGCCGATTTCATGGGCTTTGCGGAGCATTCGAACCAGTGTATGTCACTCGTTGATTTAAAAGAAATTTTCGATAAATCGTTGCGCGATCTTGGATTTGATGCATACGTTTTTAGTTTAGTGCGGAGTCGCTACGATTATGACGGCCATTTCGTATTGAATAGATATCCTGAGGAGTGGTCGAGGCATTATAGAAAGTATGACTACATGAAATTTGATCCGGTGTACCGGATGGCGTGACAGAAAAGCCGCGTCTTTGATTGGGAAAGTATAGATCGCTTCGGGCCGATGTCAAAAGCCGAGCGCCGCCTCATGGATGAGGCTGGCGAAGCGGGATTGCGCAGTGGAGCGACCGTTTCGATCCATGTCGGTCTTGGCCGGATGGCAGGGTTTAGTTTCGCCAGTAGCCTGAGCGTGCCTCTCCCCCGGGCATGCTGAGCTACATCTATGCGCTTGCGGGTCAGTTCCAGTTGACCCATGAGAGGCTTAGTGACATGCCCGCTGCGCCCCCGGTGCTTTTGTCGGACCGCCAGACGGAGGTTCTTAAGTGGGCTGCCGCAGGCAAAAGCCGCGGTGTGACAGCAGACATCATGAATATTTCCGAGGCTGCTGTCGACGACCATTTTCGCCGAATCTTTAAGAAGCTTAATTGCAATGATAAAGTCGTGGCCGTATTGCGCGCGATGTCGTCAGGTATAATTCATCTCTAAGCGCGTGGCTATTGGGGCGCCGCGGCGAGAGAAGGGGTTCGCGGGAAGTGCCGTGATGCCGGCGGTGGCGCGAGCGATATCGTCGGGGGCGAGACAGAGCCCATTTGAGGTTGTTCTGGTCACGGACGGGCGGCCACGGACTCGTTCTGTACCGCGGCCTACGGAGCGGGACCCGCAGGCAGCATGGCGGCGATGTATCTCCTCATGAGCGTCTTCCACGCCCCGGTCTGGCTACGCTGGGCCTTGGCGCGGAGGAAGGGCGACCCGAGATCGGCGACGGACGTGGTGCGCGGGGCCTGAAAGGGGGGCCATATCCGCAGCGAACCCTGCCTTTGGCAGCGCCGCGTGCCGGTGGCGCAGCCCAAGGAACCGGACGCGCGAACCTGTCGCTCGACGGCTGACGCCGACTCGGTCTCTCGTTCTTCGGTGCCCCGCCTCTCTCCTCTCCGCAGCCCGCTGTTCCGCGCCGCTCTGCCTCCCGTCTTTCCTCCCTTTCCATTCCAGCCGGCTCTTTCCCCTTCTTCCGTCTCCGCTCCGTTCGATCCTCCGCCCTTGACCCCGCCTCGGAGATCGGGATTATGTAATGTTATAACATTGCAATTGTGGACCATCGTGAGCCGACCATGAGCCTTGCGAGCCTGCGCGAGACGCGCCTTCCCGTCACCGTCCTGTCCGGCTTCCTCGGAGCCGGCAAGACGACGGTGCTCAACCATATCCTCGCCAACCGCGAGGGCCGCCGCGTCGCGGTCATCGTCAACGACATGAGCGAGGTCAACATCGATGCGGAACTCGTCCGCCAGGACGGCGGTCTGTCGCGCACCGAGGAGAAGCTCGTCGAGATGACCAACGGGTGCATCTGCTGCACCCTGCGCGACGATCTCCTCGTCGAGGTGAACCGCCTCGCGCGGGAGGGGCGCTTCGATTATCTCGTCATCGAGGGCACCGGCATCGCCGAGCCGCTGCCGGTCGCCGCGACCTTCGAGTTCCGCGACGAGGAGGGCCGCAGCCTCTCCGACGTCGCCCGCCTCGATTGCATGGTCACGGTCGTCGACGCGGCGACGCTGGCGCGGGATTATGCGAGCCACGATTTCCTCAAAGACCGCGGCGAGACGGCGGGCGAGGGCGACGAGCGGGCGCTCGTCGATCTCATCGTCGAGCAGATCGAGTTCGCCGACGTCGTCGTGCTCAACAAGATCGACCTCGCCACAGTGTCCGAGCTCGCGACCGCCCGCCGCATCGTCGCGGCGCTGAATGGCGAGGCGCGCATCGTCGAGGCGGAGCAGGGGCGTGTCCCGCTCGAGGCGGTGCTCGCGACCGGACTGTTCGATTTCGAGCGCGCCGAGATGCACCCGCTCTGGTTCAAGGAGCTCAACGGCTTCAAGAGCCACATTCCGGAAACCGAGGAATACGGCATCCGCTCGTTCGTCTATCGCGAGCGGCGTCCGTTCGACCCTGCGCTGTTCCACGCCTTCACCCAGGAGGCGTGGCCCGGCGTGATCCGCGCCAAGGGGTTCTTCTGGCTCGCGACGCGGCCCGACGACGTCGGCGAGATCGCCCAGGCCGGCGCCTTGGTGCGCACCGCCCGGCGCGGCCTGTGGTGGTCGTCGGTGCCGAGCGCGCGGTGGCCCGACAATCCGGACTGGCGGGCCTCGATGGCGCCCTATCTCGATCCGGTGTGGGGCGATCGTCGGCAGGAGATCGTCTTCATCGGCATCGACCCGATGGACGAGACGGCGCTGCGCGCTCGCCTCGATTCCTGCCTGGTCGGCCGCGCCACCGCCTTCACGCCCTCCGCCTGGCGTCGCCTCGCCGACCCGTTCCCGCTCTGGCCGCGCCGGGCCGCGTGACGGCGCGCGTGCGCAACGCGCATTCTACGCGCATCGCGTGTTTCGGCGATTCACGGATGAAAATTCCTCTTCATGCCGGCTGGTGAGAGATTTTTATCCCAGCGAAGCGGCAAAAGACGGCCGCTTCGCTATAAGTACACGCAAACGATCGATTATGTTCACTTCACCGCGTTTGGGGCACCCCGCTTCCGGAGTGATGAGATGAACGGATCGATCTTCCCGATGGTGAACCGCCGTCGCCTGCTGCAATTGTCTGCCGCGGGAACGGCCTTGACCGTGCTTCAGGTCGGTTTTGGCCGCGGCGCGTTCGCCGACACCGGGCCGGCGCTGACCTGGATCAGCCCGCGCGGCTATGTCGAGACGCCGGACGATTTCCACTATCGCATCGCCGAGAAGCTCGGCTTCTTCGGCGATCTCAAGGTCGAATATCTCGCCGGTCCGCAGGATGGCACGGCGAGCGTCAAGTTCGTCGATCAGGGGCAGGCGCAGCTCGGCGCGCCGTCTCCGGGCGTGTTCGCCCTCGGCGTCGACCACGGCCTCGACATCGCGTTCTTCTTCGCCAAGCACCCGGTCGACATCTTCAGCTTTGCGTTCCGCAAGGGGCAGGCGGTGAAGGATCCGCGTGAGCTCGCCGGCAAGACCGTGCTGCTCGGCAGCATCGGCTGGAAGCCGATCGTCGATGCCGAGGTGGCGCAGGTCGGCGTCGATCCGGCCACGGTCAATTCGGTCGAGGCCGGCGCCGGCTGGGCGCAGGCGCTCGCCGCCGGCAACGGCGATGCGGCCCTGGTCTGGGAAGGCTTGCGCTCACAATGGGCCGCGCAGGGCCTCGATTTCGATTATCTGTCGCTGGTGAAGACCTCCAAGTTCCCCGCGAACGGCGAGATCCTCAAGAAGTCGTCGCTCGCGGACCCGGCGAAGCGCCAATTGTACGCCGATTATGCCCGCGGCCTCGCCAAGGGCTATGCCTTCGCCTACGCCAACCCGCGCGCCGCCGCGGCGATCGTCGACGAGGCGTTTCCGAGCATCGCCGGCAAGGGCACGCCGGAGGAGCGCACCGAATATATCGTGCAGCTCTCGAACACGACGCGCGGCCCCTATACGGACACGAAGGGCTGGGGCTACCAGCACGTGCCGCAATATCAGGAGTTCTTCGACATCGCGCTCAAGATCGGGACGATCTCGAAGCCGATCGACGCCTCGAAGGTCGTCCTCAACGACGTGGTGCCTTACGCCAACGAGTTCGACAAGGCGGCGCTGAAGGCGCAGGCGGAGGCCTATCCGCTGCCGGATGCCTACAAGGCCGTCGACATCGCAGCGATCCGCGCCCGCAACCCGGTCGCTTATCCGTGAGCCTCGCGATCGACGTCAAAGGCGCGAACAAGGTCTATCGCTCCGGCACGGACCTCGTTCCCGCTTTGAGCGGTGTCTCGTTCTCGGTCGAGGCGGGGGAGTTCGTCTCCCTCCTCGGCCCATCGGGCTGCGGCAAGTCCACGCTGTTGTGGGCGATCGCCGGTCTCAAGCCGCTCGATTCCGGCACGGTGTGGCTCGGTACGAAGGCGGTGACGGCGCCCCAGCCGGAGATGTCCATCATCTTCCAGGAGCCGACGCTGCTGCCGTGGCGCTCGGTCGGCGACAACATCGCGCTGCCGCTCGAACTGCGTCCCGCCGCCCGCGACGGCGCCCGGGAGCGCATCGCGCGGCTGATCCGCCGGGTCGGGCTCGAAGGGTTTGAGAGCCGCTATCCGAAGGAGCTCTCGGGCGGCATGCAGCAGCGCGCCTCGATCGTGCGGGCGCTCGCGGCGGATCCGTCCGTCCTCCTGCTCGACGAGCCGTTCAGCGCCCTCGACCCGTTCACCCGGGAGGACATGAACCTGCTCCTGCAGGATCTCTGGCTCGAGACCCGCAAGACCATGGTTCTCGTCACCCATTCGATCGAGGAGGCGATCCTCCTCTCCGATCGGATCATCGTGATGACGCCGCGTCCGGGCCGCATCCGGCTCGAGCGCGAGGTCGATCTGCCGCGGCCGAGGACGCTCGATCTGCTGTCTTCGCCGGAATTCTTCTCGATCGCCGCCGACGTGCGGCGCGCCATCGTCCATTGAACGTGCGTGGGGTCCGCCGGCCACGGACCGGAACGGCGGACCGCGCTTCGGGCAAACGGGCGGCTTGTTTCGCGTGGGAGACGTCATGAGCACTGTATCGAGCGGAAGCGAGGAACTCGCGGGCCTCTCGACCATCGGGCAATCGGTGGTGCGCCGTGTCGCCTGGCGTGAAACCGCCCTCATTCTGCTCGTCGCCGTGATCGCGCTCGGCGGGCTCGAAATCTACCTGCGGGTCGCCGAGGTGCCCCTCTACGTGCTGCCGCCGCCGAGCGTCATCGCGGTGGCGCTCTACCACGAGTTCGGCCTTCTCGTGCCGCATATCCTGATGACGCTGTTCGAACTGGTGACGGGCTTTGCCGTCGGAGCTTCGATCGGCTTCGCGCTCGCCATCGTCGTCACGCAATTTCCGCTCGTGGAGCGGATCGTGACGCCTTACATCCTCCTGATGGTGACGACGCCGATGATCGCGCTCGTGCCGCTGCTGATTCTCAAGCTCGGCTTCGGGCCGGAGCCGCGGATCGTGGCGGTGGCGCTCGCCGCCGGTCCGATGGTCATGCTCAATTCCGCGACCGGTTTCCGCCGCACCGACGAGGCGCGCATCGCCCTCGCGCGGTCGTTCGGCGCCAGCACGCTGCAGGTCTTCCTGAAGATCCGCATTCCCCAATCGATGCCGATGGTCATCGCCGGCCTCACCGTCGGCGCGATCTTCGGGCTCCTCACCGCGGTCGCGGCGGAGATGGCGGGCGGTCAATCCGGGATCGGAACACGGCTCGTCTATTATTCGTCGATGATGCAGATGCCGCAGTTCTTCGCCACCATCGTCGTGCTCGCCGGGATCGGCATCGGCCTGCACCTCGTCTTCGCCTTCATCGGCCGCAAGCTGGTCCCCTGGACCGCGTGACCGCCGCCGCCGTGTCGTCCATGCGAGCCCGGTCTGGATCTCGTCCGCGCCGCCAGGCCGGCGCGCGGGCGCCTCTTGCCGCTCGGCCTTTCGTAATGTAGTCTCAATATCTCAATGCAGATTGAGATATTGAGATATGGACGAAGCGGACGCGCTGACGGCCTTTGCCGCTCTCTCCCAGGAAACCCGTCTTCGGGTGGTCCGGCTTCTCGTGCGCGCCGGCCCGGCCGGCATGCCTGCGGGCGCGATCGCCGAGGCGGTCGGCGCGGCCTCGTCGTCGCGGATGTCGTTCCATCTCGCCCAGCTCGAACACAGCGGTCTCGTCCGGTCCCGTCGGGATGGCCGCTCGATCATCTACAGCGCGGTCTATCCGGCGTTGTCCGACCTCGTGTCGTTCCTGATGCGGGAGTGCTGCGACGGGCATCCGGAGGTTTGCGCACCGGCCGTTGCGGCATTGTCTTGCATCTGCACGTCGACTGGGGATCGCCATGATTGATAAGACGGCCGTTTATAGCGTGTTGTTCCTCTGTACCGGCAATTCCGCCCGTTCGATCTTGGCGGAAAGCATTCTGCGGAAAGAGGGGGCTGGCCGTTTTCGAGCCTTCTCTGCGGGAAGCCGACCCAAAGGCGAGGTGAATCCTCTTGCCCTCAAAGTGCTGCAGAGCCACGACTATCCAGTCGACGGCCTGCGCTCGAAGAGCTGGGATGAATTCGACGGTTCGAATGCACCGGAGATGAATTTTGTCTTCACAGTTTGCGATGATGCGGCCGGCGAAGTCTGCCCGGTGTGGCCCGGCCAGCCGATGACCGCGCACTGGGGCATCGAGGACCCCGCTGCGGTTCAGGGCACGGAGCTGCGCAAGGAGGCTGCGTTCGTCGCGGCCTTCCGCTATCTCCGCAACCGCATCTCTGCGTTCATCGCTCTTCCCATCGCGTCCCTCGACCGTCTGTCGCTTGCTGCTGCACTTCGCGACATCGGGGAGATCGGGGAAGCCGCGTCCCTCGAGCGAACGCCGCATGATATGGATGTGATCATCTACCACAATCCCGACTGCGGCACGTCGCGCAATACCCTCGCCATGATCCGCAATGCGGGGGTCGAGCCCCACGTCATCGAATATCTCAAGACGCCGCCGTCCCGGGCGTTGCTCGCGCAAATGATCGCTCGGGCCGGTCTTTCCGTCCGCGATGTCCTCCGTGAAAAGGGGACGCCTTATACCGATCTCGGTCTCGGTCTCGGCGATCCGGCCCTGACCGACGAACAACTGCTCGATGCGATGATGGCCCATCCGATCCTCATCAACAGGCCACTCGTCGTGTCACCGAAGGGTGTCCGGCTGTGCCGCCCGTCCGAGGCTGTGCTCGATCTCCTGCCGCCGCAGCGCGGCGCGTTCGCCAAGGAAGACGGCGAGCCGGTGGTGGACGCGCATGGTCGTCGGATCTCACCCTGACGACCGGTATCGCCCCATGTCCGTCTTCGAACGCTATCTGACCCTCTGGGTCGCCCTTTGCATCGTCGCCGGCGTGGTGCTCGGGCATCTCGCGCCGGGGGTCTTCCACATCGTCGGCGCGGTCGAGGTCGCGCAGGTCAACCTGCCGGTGGCGGTGCTGATCTGGCTGATGATCGTGCCGATGCTCATCAAGATCGACTTCGCCGCCCTCGGCGCCGTCGGCAAGCATTGGCGCGGCATCGGCGTCACGCTGTTCGTCAACTGGGCCGTGAAGCCGTTTTCGATGGCGCTGCTCGGTTGGGTCTTCATCGGCGGGGTGTTCCGCGGATGGCTGCCGGCGAACCAGATCGACAGCTACATCGCGGGCCTGATCCTGCTCGCCGCGGCGCCCTGCACGGCCATGGTCTTTGTGTGGTCCAATCTCACCAAGGGCGAGCCGCATTTCACCCTGTCGCAGGTGGCGCTGAACGACGCCATCATGGTCGTGGCGTTCGCGCCCGTGGTGGGGCTGCTGCTCGGTCTCTCCGCCATCACCGTGCCGTGGGGCACCTTGGTGCTGTCCGTCGGGCTCTACATCATCATTCCGGTCATCGTCGCGCAGGGTTTGAGGCGCAGGCTATTGGCGACCGGAGGATCCGCGGCGCTCGATCGCGCGCTCGCCAAGCTCGGCCCGCTGTCGCTGGTGGCCCTGCTTGCCACCCTGGTGCTGCTGTTCGGCTTCCAGGGCGAGGCCATCGTCGCTCAGCCGCTGGTGATCGCGCTCTTGGCGGTGCCGATCCTGATCCAGGTCTATTTCAACGCGGGGCTCGCTTATGTCCTCAACCGCGTCACGGGGGAGGCGCATTGCGTCGCCGGCCCCTCGGCCCTGATCGGCGCGTCGAATTTCTTCGAGCTCGCCGTGGCCGCCGCGATCTCTCTGTTCGGCTTCTCGTCCGGCGCCGCGCTGGCGACCGTCGTCGGCGTTCTCATCGAGGTGCCGGTGATGCTCTCGGTCGTCTGGATCGTCAACCGCTCCAAGACTTGGTACGAGCGGGGCGTCTCTGACCCGAGCCGGGCGGGGAGAGCTTAATCTGGTCCCGAAATGGTTTTTGCGTGCGGGGTCCATGGATCGAACACCATAAGGCCGGCGGCTGCGAAGGCGCTGTGATCGCGCGTCGCCACGGCGAAGCCCCTGGAGGACGCGATCGCGGCGATGTAGCCGTCAGGCGTCGGGAAGCCCTTGCCTGCCGCGCGAGCTCTGACGGCGAGTTCTGCATATTGGTGGGCTGCTGCGCGATCGAACGGCAAGATGCGGTCAGCAAAGAGCTCCAGGGCGCCATCGAGAGCGGTGGCGAGAGCTCGCTTGCGCTTTCCCTCCGGCAGCGCGGCGATCCCGAACATGAGCTCCGCGACCGATACGGTGGAGAGATAAAGAGTTTCGGCGATCTGCTCGTCGAGCCACGCCTGGACCCTGGTGTCAGGTTCGGGCTTCATCGCCTCCGAGATGACGTTGGTGTCGAGGACGATCATTCGAAGCTCAGCGGCTCGGCAGGCGTTTTGTCCCCCGCCTGACCGAGCGCCTCGACGTCTTCGTTGGTCAGGCCGAGGGCGCGGCTGCGTTCGGCGAGCGCCGTGCCGATCCGAAGGCGCGTTTCGGGCCGCACGGCAGCCTCGAGGATTGCGCGCATCTCCGCCTCCGTGCTCCGGCCGTGTTTCGCCGCGCGCACCTTGAGGGCGCGGTGCGCGGCTTCCGAGAGGTTTCGGATTGTAACGGCAGCCATGGCTGCATCTCCGGCAGGCTCGATCGCAATGATATCAGTTTAGTCCCGATGCTATCAGTGATCAATCTGCATGAACCGGCCGTTCGGGAAATGTCAGGTCTCGGCCGCACCCTCAGTTCTTCCCCACCGGCGGGCGATAGGCGGCGGGATCGACGAGGGCGGGGCGGCCGTCGAGGGTGAGGCGGGCGTGGCGTGGCGCGGTCTCGGCGATGACGCGGCCGCGGCGGACGACGGCGAGGCGCGTCGCGCGCAGGCGCACCGCCTCGATCGGGTCGGCGGCCTGAAGCAGCACGAAATCGGCGTTGCAGCCGGCGGCGAGGCCGTAGCCCTCGAGGCCGAGGATGGCGGCCGGGACCGTCGTCACCGCCTCGAAAGCCCAGCGGATCGCCTCGCGGCTCGTCATCGGCACCGCATGGACGCCCATGTGGGCGACGTCGAGCATGTCGGCGCCGCCGAGGCCGTACCAGGGGTCCATGGTGCAGTCCTGACCGAACGCGACCGGGATGCCGAGCGCGCGCATTTCCGGAATGCGGGTGAGCCCGCGACGGCGCGGATAGGTGTCGTGGCGGCCTTGCAGGGTGATGTTGATGAGCGGGTTGGCGATCGCCGCGACGCCCGCCTCGCGCATCAGCGGCAGCAGCTTGGAGACGTAATAATTGTCCATCGAGTGCATGGAGGTCAGGTGCGAGCCGACCGCGCGCCCGCCGAGACCGAGGCGCTGGGTCTCGGCCGCCAGCGTCTCGATGTGGCGCGACATCGGATCGTCGCTCTCGTCGCAATGCAGGTCGATCATCAGGCCGCGCTTCGCCGCGATCTCGCACAGCGCGGTTACGGAGGCCGCGCCGTCGGCCATGGTGCGCTCGAAATGCGGGATGCCGCCGACGACGTCGACGCCCATGTCGAGGGCTCGGTCGAGATTGCGCGCCGCCGTGGGCGCGCGGAAATAGCCGTCCTGGGGGAAGGCGACGAGCTGGAGGTCGAGATAGGGCTTCACCTTCGCCTTGGCCTCGAGGAGCGCCTCGACGGCGAGCAGGCGGTCGTCGCAGACGTCGACGTGGCTGCGCACGGCGAGGAGGCCCTGCGAGACGGCGAGGTCGCAATAGCGCAGCGCGCGCTCGATCACCTCCTCGTGGGTGAGGAGCGGCTTCAGCTCGCCCCACAGCGCGATGCCCTCGAGCAGGGTGCCCGATTGGTTGAGCCGCGGCAGCCCGAGCGACAGCGTGGCGTCCATGTGGAAATGGCAATCGACGAAGGGCGGGGCGACGAGAAGCCCGCCGGCGTCGATCACGCGCCCGGCCTCGGCCGCGATCCCCGGCTCGATCGCGGCGATCCGGCCACCGGTGACCGCGATGTCCTGGCCGGTGCGACCGTCGGGCAGGGTCGCATTCTTGACGAGAAGGTCGAAGGTCATCGCGGAGATCCGAGGCTCGGGGTCGGAAGGGCGAGCGAGCCGGCGCCTTGTCTGCGGCGCCGGCCGGTCGCGTCGGACGTCAGTGCTTGTCCTGGCGCAGATAGACGTCGCCGAGGTGCGAAGGCTGCGCCGGGCCGCGCCGGCCGATGGCCGACGAGGCGACGAGGACGATCAGCGTCAGCCCATAAGGCAGCATCATCATGAGATAGGTCGGCACGTCGGCGCCGATCGCCTGGAGGCGGGGAACGAGCGCGTCGGCGCCGCCGAAGAGGAGCGCGCCGAGGAGCGCGCGGCGCGGTTCCCAGCGGGCGAAGATGACGAGCGCGACGGCGATCCAGCCGCGCCCGGCGACCATGCCCTCGATCCAGACATGGCTTGCCGCCACCGAGAGATAGACCCCGGCGAGGCCACACAGGGCGCCGCAGGCGGTGACCGCGGCGAGCTGCACGAGCTGGACATCGACGCCCGCGATGTCGGCGGTGCCCGGATCTTCGCCGACGGCGCGCAGGCGCAGGCCGGCGCGGGTCCGCGTCAGCCACCACCACAGGGCGACGACGAGGACGAGGGCGAACACCACGAGGGGGTCCTGATGCGCGATGAGCCGCCACGGTCCCGGCTTCGAATCGTCGCCGAATTGCGGGATGCCGGCGAAGGTCTGCTGGATGAAGGGCCGCCCGACCGAGCCGGTGAAGCCGAGGCCGAGCGCGACGACGGCGAGGCCGGCGAGCGTCTGGTCGGCGCGGAAGACGACGACGGCGAGCCCGAACAACAGCGACAGCACGACCGCCGCGCCGATGCCGGCGGCGACCGCGAGCCACGGATCGAAGCCGTTGATGACGGCGACCGCGCCGACCATGGCGCCGACCGCCATCAACCCTTCCGGGCCGAGATTGAGCACGCCGGCGCGCTCGGAGATGATGAGGCCGAGGCTCGCGAGCAGGAGCGGCGTCGCATAGCTCGGGATGATGGTGAGCCAGCCGATCAGGAAATTCGTCATCGCGCGCCTCTCGGGACGGGACGGCTCAGGCGATAGGCGCTGAAGAACTGCGCCATCAGGACCGAGATCAGCACGGTGCCCTGGATCAGGACGATGACGGCTTCCGACACCGAATAGAACACCTTGAGCACGCTGCCCGCCGTGTAGACCCCGCCGACGACGAAGGCGACGACGACGGTCGCGAGCGGCCGGGAGCGGGCGAGGAAGGCGATCACGATGCCGCTGAACAGGTAGCCGTTGGCGATCGATTGGTTGAGGCGGTGCTCGGTGCCCGCGACGATCATCGCGCCGGCGAGGCCGCAGAGCCCGCCCGAGCTCAGCACCAGCGTCGCGATGGAGGCGATCACCGGCATGCCGGTGGCGCGGGCGGCGTCCGGATTGAGGCCGATCGCCTTGGCGTAGAAGCCGAGCCGGGTGCGCTCCAGCACGATCCAGACGACGAGCCCCGCGGCGAGGCTGAGCCAGATGCCGGAATGCAACTGGCCCCAGCCGAGGGTCGAGAACTGCTCGACGGGATCGAACGCCTTGGAGAGCGGGAAGCTGTTCGTGGGATCGCGCCAGGCGCCGAACAGGAGATGCTGGACGAACAGGAAGGCGATATTGCCGAGGAGCAGCGTCGAGATCACTTCGCTGACCTTCCAGCGCATCTTGAGGAAGAGCGGCAACGCGATCCAAGCGGCACCGGCGATGAACGAGGCGACGAGCATCAAGGCGAGGCGGATCGGCGCGGGGCCGATGTCGTCGATCGAAATCCAGGTCGCGGCGATGGCGCCGAGCCAGAGCTGTCCCTCGATGCCGATGTTCCAGAAGCGGACGCGGGCCGCCACCGAAGCCGCGAGGCCGACGAGGATCAGCGGCGCCGCCGCCGTCGCCGTCTGGGCGAGGCCGTCCGAGGTGAGGAAGGTTTCGAAGAGGAACTCGTCCACGATGGCGTCGGGTGGCACCCCGACGGCGATGAGGAGGAGGGCCGCGGCCGCGAGGCCGAAGATCAGGCCGCCGGCATAGGAGGCGATCGAAAGCCAGACCGGGATTTCCTGGCGGCGGACGAGGAGCGCGGACTCAAGCATGGCCGATCATCAGCGCGCCGAGCCGATCGGCGGTCGCTTCCTCCACGGCCATTTCTCCGGCGATCCGGCCGCGGTTCATCACGGCGACCCGGTGCGACATGGCGAGCACTTCTTCGAGATCCTCGCTGATGAGCAGGCACGCGGCGCCTTTTTCGACCGCGGCCTTGACGAAGGCATGGACGGCCCGGGTCGCCTTGACGTCGAGGCCGCGGGCCGGGGAATGGGCGACGAGCACCTTGAGCCCGGAATCGAGCTCGCGGGCGAGGAGCACTTTCTGGGCGTTGCCACCGGAGAGGAGGCCGGTCGAGCGGCCGGGCGCGGCACCGTGGATGTCGAACCGCTCGATCGCCTCGCGGGCCTCGGCGCGCATCGGCGCGCGGCGCACGAAGAGGCCGCCGAAGCGGCCGGCCGGAACGCCCGTCAGCGCGAGGTTCTCGGCAACGGTCAGCTCTCGGACCATGCCGGTGGCGAAACGGTCGGATGGCACGACCCGGAGCCCCAGGCCGCGGCGGGCGGCGATCGGCAGAGACGCGATATCGCGGCCGTCGATGGCGATGCGGCCGGATTGCAGCGGCACCATGCCGGCGAGGCAATCCACGAGCTCCTGCTGCCCGTTGCCTCCGACACCGGCGACGCCGAGCACCTCGCCCGCCCTGAGCACCAGGGAGAGCTCGTCGACCGGGCGGGTGCCATCGGCGTGGGCCACCGTCAGCGCCTCGATCCGCAGCCGCTCCGGTCCCGGGACGGAGACCGGACGATCGACGCGGGCGACGTCGGAGCCGACGACCTGCCGCGCGATCTCGTCGATGTTCATCGAGGCGGTCGGCACGCCGGCGACGATGGTGCGCCCCTGCCGCATCACGGTGACGCGGTCGCTGCGGGCGGCGACCTCGCGCAGCTTATGCGTGATCAGCACCACCGCATGGCCCTGGTCGGCGAGGCGGCGGGTGAAGGAAAGGAGGGCTTCGGATTCCCCCTCGGTCAAGACGGCCGTCGGCTCGTCGAGGATGACGATCCGGGCGCCGAGCAGGAGAACCTTGAGGATTTCGGTGCGCTGGCGGTCGGCGATGGAGAGGTCGGCGACGACCGCGTCGGGCCGCACGCCGAGGCCGATCTCGCGGCCCTTCGCCTCGATCAGGGCGGCGGCTTCGCGCACGCTGCGAACCGCCCCGTGTTTGCCGAGCGCGAGCAGCACGTTCTCGGCGACGGTGAAGCGGCTGACCAGACGGAAGTGCTGGTGCACCATGCCGAGGCCGGCGGCGGTCGCGTCCGCCGGGCCGCGCAGCGACACGGCTGCCCCGTCGATGTTCTGGCTGCCCGAATCGGCGGCATAGACGCCAGTCGCGACGTTCATGAGGGTCGATTTGCCGGCCCCGTTCTCGCCGACGAGCGCATGCACTTCGCCCCAGGCGAGCGAAAAGCCGGCCTCCACGAGTGCCGGCTTGCCGTCGAAGGCCTTGGAGATGCCCTGCATCTCGAGCGCGGGCGGCAGGCCCCGCTCGTTCGGCCGGTGCAGGCTGCCGCCCGCAACGGTCAGGGTGGCGGCGGTGCCGCTATCGTTCGTCAATGCCGTCATCCGCACAGGACCGTTCGTCGCGTCGACCGAGGTGAGGGGAGAGCGGGGCACCGCGTGAGCGCCCCGCTCCGAGCCGTCACGGGTTGGTCGATGCAGGCATCGTGCCGATCACGCCTTTGACGAAGTAGTTCATGTTCCAGAGCGCCTCGTCGTCGACCTTGGCGCCGGCGGCGACGACCTGCGAGCCGTCCTGCTTGAACAGCGGGCCCTGGAAGGGATCGAGCTTGCCGGCGATGATCGCCTGCTTGGCCGCCTCGATCTTCGCCTTGGTCTCGGCAGTCACGCTCGGCCCGAAGGGCGCGAGATCGACGACGCCGGATTCGAGACCCTCGAAGGCGCCGTACGGCTTCGGCTGCCAGGTCCCGTCGACGATGCTCTTGATGGTCGGCACGAGATAGCGGTCCCAGCGGAACAGCACCGAGGTCAGGATGCCCTTGGGGGCCGCCTTGGACATGTCGAGCTGATAGCCGATCGACTTCGCGCCGCGCTTTTCGGCCGCGTCGAGGGGGGCGACGGAGCTCAAGTCGGTCGCGATCACGTCGGCGTTCTGGTCGAGGATCGCGTCGGCGACCTGCCCTTCCTTCACCGGATCCCACCAGGAATTGGTGTAGACGGCGGTGGTCTGGATGGCCGGATCGACCGACTGGGCGCCGAGGGCGAAGGAGTTGATGTCCCAGTTGATGACGCCGACGGGGAAGCCGGCGATCATGCCGATCTTCTTCGACTTGGTGGCGTCGGCGGCGGCGATGCCGGCGAGATACCAGCCCTGGTAGGTGCGGGCGTAGAAGCTCTCGAGGTTCGCACCGTTGGTCGTGCCCGAGGCGTTGAGGAACGCGACGTTCGGATAGGCCTTCGCCGCTTCGGCGATCGGCGCGCTGTAGCCGTAGGTCGTCCCCACGATGATGTTGTAGCCGCGCTTCACGTAGAGATCGATCGCCGCGCGGAGCTTGGTCGCTTCCTCGGGGATGTTCTCGGTGACGGCGACGGGCAGCTTGAGCTGCTCCTCGACCGCCTTGCGGCCGATCTCGAGCGCCTCGTCCCAGCCGCCGTCCTGGGCCGCGCTCGCGTAGATGAACGCGATCTTCGGCGGTCCGTCGAGCTTGAAGGCTTCGGCGTCGCCGGTGGCGGCGAGGAGGGCGAGGCCAGCGGCGGCCGGCGCGAGCACCGAGGCGAGGCGCGTGCCAAATCGCTTGGATGTCATGGTAGTCCCCTGTGCGGTGGGGCCGTCCGCGCAGGACGGCGTTGTCTGGAATGGCATGGTCCGCCGCGCCCGCTCTGACGGCCGGCTGCGGCACAGGGCGCGCCGTCGATCCCCGTCGCGCGCCGTCGCTCCCCCGAGCCGGCTAACGAATGCGCGACGATCCGCGACCCTCGCCGCGACCCTTGTGCGGTGCATTAAGCCGCACTATGATCGTCCATGCAAATAAAATAATCAGCCTAAAAATTCGCCACATCGTCCAGTTTTATGGACAGAGGGTCCATGGATCTCGACGCCCTCGACACTTTCGCCAAGATCGCCGAGGCCGGATCGCTGACCGCCGCGGCGAAGCTGCATGGCCTGCCGAAATCGAGCCTCAGCCTCAAGCTGCGCCAGCTCGAGGCCGACCTCGACATGCCGCTGTTCGTGCGCGAGGGGCGCGGCCTCGCCTTGACCGACGCCGGCACGGAGCTTCTCGCCCACACCCAGCGCATCCTGGATGCCTGCGACGGGGCGCGCTCGGCGCTCGCGGCGATGCGCGACACGGTGGCGGGGACGCTGCGGATCGCCTCCACCGGCGAGTTCGGCACCGCCTTCAATGCGCAGATGCTCTACGCCTTTCGGCAACTCTATCCGCTCGTGAAGCTCGAGCTCGTCTTTATCTCGCCGACGGTGCTGTTTGCGCCGGACCGGCTCCAGAGCTTCGACGTCATCGTCTCATGGGACGATCCCGGCGACGAGGGGCAGGCGGGCGAACGAATCTCGTCGGCGACCTTCGGCCTCTTCGCGAGCCCGGCTTATCTAGACGCCGCCGGCTGCCCCACGCATCCGGACGCGCTGCAGGCGCATCGCGGCATCCTCTACCGGCGTGGCACCGGCCTGCAATCCTGGCGGCTGAAGCGCGGGGCCGAGGCGGTCGAGCTGCTGCCGCGCTGCGACTTCTCCAGCAACGATTATTGGACCGTCAAATATTTCGCCGTGGCAGGCGAGGGGATCGTCTATCTCCCGACCTTCTTCGCCGATATCGAGTGCGAGCGTGGACATCTCGTTGCGTTGATGCCCGAGTGGCAGTCCGAAGAGAAGTGGATCTACATCCGCATCCCGCAGGTCAACAACGCCTCGCGCAAGACGCGGGCCTTCGTCGACTTCTGTAAGGATTATTTCAGTCCGGGCTACGGATTTCGGGGCCCGCGTTATTATGTCGAGACCGTGCTCGACACCGCTTCCGACCAAGAGGGAACCGACAGATGAAGACTTTGGAAACCGGCAACGGTGCGCGCCTGATGCGATCCGGCGGCCTCGATCCGCGGCGCACCAGCTTCGACGAGATTCCGATCATCGATCTCGAGCCGATGTTCTCGGGCGACGCGGAGGCCAAGGCGGACCTCGCGGCCAAGCTGCGCAAGGCCTGCGCCGAGGTCGGCTTCCTCTATGTGCGCAATCATCACGTGCCGCAGGCGGTGATCGATTCCACGTTCGCCGCGGCGCACACCTACTTTGCGCAGGACGACGCCGCGAAGATGCGCAACCACGTCTCGCTGTCGCGCAACAATCGCGGCTACGCGGCGCTGCTCGAGGAGAATACCGACCCGACCGCCCGGGGGGATCTCCACGAATCCTACGACATCGCTCTCGAAGTTCCGGCCGACGATCCGGACGTTCTCGCCGGCAAGGTGCTCTACGGCCCGAACCAGTGGCCCGAGGGGCAGGCGGCCTTCCGCGCGGCGCTCGAGGCCTATCATGCCGAGATGCTGAAGCTCAGCGGCCATCTCCTCCACGCCTTCGCGCTGGCGCTCGAACTCGACGAAACCTATTTCGATTCCATGGTCTCGAAGCCGCTCGCCACCCTGCGCGTCCTCCATTACCCGCCGCAATTCGGCGAGATCGACGACCGCCAGATCGGCATCGGCGCACATTCCGATTATGAGTGCTTCACGATCCTCGCCCAGGACGCCATTCCCGCCCTCCAGGTGTTGAACACCGCCGGCGAATGGATTGCCGCGGACCCGATCCCCGGCTGCTTCGTCGTCAACATCGGCGACCAGATGGCCCGCTGGACCAACGACCTGTTCGCCTCGACCGTGCATCGCGCCATCAACCGCTCGGGCCGCGAGCGCTATTCGATCCCGTTCTTCTTCGGGCCGAACTACGACACCGTCGTCGAGGCGCTGCCGAGCTGCATCGACGCCGATCATCCGGCGAAATATCCGCCGATCGCCGCCGGCGACTACATCAACGGCCGGTTCGCCGCGACCTTCGCCCATTATGGCGCGGCGCAGGAGAAGGCGGCCGCCGGCGACGCCGCCTGAGCACCCTACGTCTCTGGGAGTGGCGGACCGGCTGGCGGCGTCCTAAGGTGCCGCCGTTCCGCCCCGCCGCTCCCACGCGCTGCTCGCAGGCGCCGCTCCGACGAGTGCTCCATCTTGATCGCCATCGACCGTACCGACTTCTTCAGCCACGGACGCTCTCCGCTGGTGGCGCGTGAGTGCGCCGTTGCGACCTCCCATCCGCTCGCGACCGCGGCGGGGCTCGAAATCCTGAGTGCCGGCGGCAACGCCGTCGATGCGGCGATCGCGGCGGTCGCGACGCAGAGCGTCGTCGAACCCCACATGACGGGCATCGGCGGCGATTGCTTCGTCCTCTATGCCCCCGCGGTGGCGCGACCATCGCCCTCAACGGCAGCGGACGCGCGCCGGCGGGCGCCACGCTGGCGGCGGCGCGGGCGAGCGGCCTCGACGAGGAAATCCCCCGCGACAGCGCGTTCGCCGTGACGGTGCCGGGTGCGATCTCGGCCTGGACCCGTCTCCACACCGACCACGGCCGTCTTCCCCTCGATCAGATCTTCCGCCGCGCCATCGATTATGCCGAGAACGGCTATCCGGTGACGCCGCGCGTGGCGCTCGATTGGGCGCTGGAGGCGCCGGCGCTCGAGGCGGATCCGGATTCGCGGGCCTTGTTCCTGCCCGGCGGCGCCGCGCCGCGGGCGGGAGACCGCCACGCCCAGCCGCTGCTCGGCCGGCGCCTCCACGACATCGCGGCGAACGGCGCCTCGGCCTTCTATGAGGGTGCCGTCGCCGACTCCATGGTCCGCCATCTGCGCGCGCTCGGCGGAACCCATACGGTGGACGACTTCGCCGAGGGGCGCGACGCCGCGTTCTATGAGACGCCGATCTCGACCCACTACCGCGGCGTCGACGTCGAGGAGTGCCCGCCGAACGGCCAGGGCCTCGCCGCTTTGATGATCCTCAATATCCTCAAGGCGTTCGATCTCGGGCCTTCGACCTCGCTTGCAGACCGCGTGCACATCCACGCGGAAGCGGTGAAGCTCGTCTACCACCACCGCGACGCGCTGATCTGCGACCCGGCCGCGATGACGGTCTCGGTCGCCGACCTGCTGTCGGACGAGGCGACGCAGCGGCTCGCCCGCCGCATCGACATGAGCCGGGCGCGGGCGCCGGTGTTCTGGCACGAGCCGGAGCACAGCGACACCGTCTATCTCTGTGTCGTCGACCGCGACGGCAACATGGTCTCTTTCATCAACTCGATCTTCGACGCGTTCGGGTCGACCCGGCTCGATCCGGCGACCGGCGTTCTTTTCCACAGCCGCGGCAGCTCGTTCCGTCTGCTCGAGGGGCATCCGAACGTCCTCGCCCCGCGCAAGCGGCCGATGCACACGATCATCCCCGGCTTCGTGCGCCGCAATGGACGCGCGGCCGGCGTCTTCGGCGTCATGGGCGGCCATTATCAGGCGGCGGGCCAAGCGGCGTTCCTCTCCGGCCTGCTCGATCGCGGCCTCGATCCGCAGGCGGCCCTTGATGCGCCGCGGTCCTTCGCCTTCGACGGCGTGCTCGAGCTCGAACCGGCTTATCCCGATGCGGTCCTCGCCGATCTCAGCGCCCGCGGCCATGTCGTGCGACGCGCCGCCGAGCCACTCGGGGGTGGCCAGGCGATCTTCGTCGACGAGGATCGCGGCATCCTCGTCGCCGGGTCCGATGGCCGCAAGGACGGCGCCGCCCTCGGTTTCTGAGGCCGAAGGGATCAATGTCTTTCCTGTGGACACCCGTCCGCGGTCATCCTGATGCCACGAAGGAGTGGCCTGTCGTGACGCTTCCGCAGCCGGGTACCACCGGCTGCACCGATCCCGCCCCCGAACCCCGGTGGCGGCCAGCCCAGGGACTTCGGAGGGTCTGATGGACGTCGAGGGTCGATCCGCGTGAGTGCTGCGGCGAGTGCCGATGCGGGGCGGACCCACGACCGGACGGTCCCGCGCGGCGACAAGACGCTTGCCGACATGAGGCTTGGCCGCCGTACCGGACGCGGCATCGGAAAGATGGCGCCGCTCATGGTGGCGGGCGCTTCGCGCGACGTCCTCGAACACCGCCAGGCCTTCGACCTGCGCTGGCTCGGCGCGACGAGCCTCCTCGGCGGCATCGCCGGCTTCCTCATCGCCGGCGCTCTCGTCACCGCCTTGCGGCCGGTGATGCAGGTCACCTTCGCCGAGCCGGCCGTGGTCCGCTCGACCGTGCACCACCCGGAGCTCGCCCTCGGCGACCGCCCTGGACAGGAGGCGACCGCCGAACCGGCGACGCGCCCCGCGATCGCCCGCAAGACCCGGGTCGAGCAGCTCGAAGGCACCGAGTTGCGGGCCCTCACCCATGTGGTGGTGCGGCTCGCCGACGTTGCGCTCGCTCCGAAAGTGCAGGCCCCGCCGGATGTCCCGGTGCCGCGCGATCGTCCCGACCCAGGCGATGCAGCGGACGTGATCGCCCGCACCTTCGGCCCGCCCGGTCTCGGCAGCGGCCTCGGTGCCACGCCGCATGGTGCCGGTGGCCTCGACGGCTCGGTCAGCGCCTACGCCCCGACCGACATCCCGCGCGATCCATTCCGCCACAAGCGGATGCCGAACGGCACGCGGCACACCCAGGACGCCGGCGCGCCGCGCGGGCAGGCGATCAATGTCTCGACGCTCTCCGCGGCCCCGATGCACGCGATGCCGAGCGAGGTCGTCGTCGTCGCGAAGCCGGGCGATATCCTGACCAACCTTCTCTCGGGCATGGGGCTGTCGGACCGCGACCGCGCCGCGATCGACCGCAGCCTCGCCCACGGTGGGCGCAAGACCGTCACCTTCGCCGGCGGTGAGAAGATCCGCTTCATCTATGTCGACGAGCATTCCCGCGAGAAGCCGATCAAGATCGCGGTCGAGCGCCGCAACGGCCATGTCGACGTCGTCGCCCTGCGCGACCGCGGCGATTATGTCGCGCTGAAGGATGCGCCGGCGCGCCGCGTGGTTCTCGCGTCAGCGGGACCGGCCGTGGCCGAGCCGGCGCTCCGGCCGATCGATCCGGCCGAGCTCGACGGCATTTCCGTGCGCGACGCGCTCGGCGCGCTTTCGGACCAAGGCGTGGCACCGGGAACCCTCGCCGACGTGCTGACCCGCCTGACGGGCCACGACATCTCCCTCGACAGCCAGCTCACTCCCGACGACACGGTCGATTTCGTCTACGGCGCGGCGGACGGCGAGCAGGCCCCGGAGCTTCTGTTCGCCTCCGTCCGGATCGGCGGCACGGTCCACAAATATTACCGCTTCGAGGCGCCCGACGACGGCAGCACCGACTTCTACGACGACGGCGGCCGTTCGGCGACCCAGACGCTGATGCGCAACCCGCTGCCGAACGGCAAGTTCAACAACGGCTTCGGCTGGCGCATCCATCCGGTGCTGGGCGACCGCCGCTTCCACAACGGCGTCGATTATAATGCCCCGATCGGCTCGCCGATCCTCGCGGCGGGTGCCGGCGTGGTCGATGCGATCAGCTATGAGGAAGGCTACGGCCGCTATATCCGCCTCCGGCACGACGGCGGCTACGAGACGACCTACGCCCACGTCGAGGGCTTCGCCAAGGGGCTCAAGGTCGGCTCCCGCGTCCGCCAGGGCCAGACCATCGCCTATGTCGGCTCGACCGGCTACTCGACCGGCCCGCACCTCTATTATGAGGTGCGCGTCAACGGCCGCTACGTCGACCCCCTGCGCATCAAGCTCGCGAGTGGCCGTGTCTTGAGCGGCAACGTGCTCGACACCTTCCAGTCCCAGCGCCGGCGCATCGAAACCCTGCTCAAGGCGACGGCATCCGCGCAATAAGCGGCGCGCGTTGCAAGTTGCGACGCCGGCGCGCCGTGGCGGCTGCCTTGCGCGAGCGTCCGGCCGACGGCTCCACTTTGCGTTCGTGGGGGCGCGGTGCGGCGCCACGAACGCGGGCGGTGTGCGCCTATCTGTCAGGACCCGCCGGTCCGGCCGGTCGGACCTTCGCCGTCCTGCTTGAAGACCTCCCGTGTGGCGTAGTCGTGGGCGCGCTGGGTGCGGGGATCGAGGCGCTGCCGGCGCATGCTGTAGTAGACGAGGAGTCCGCCGACGATCAGGATCAGGGCCCCGATCGCCGGCCATAGAATGATCGTGGCGCCGCCCGTCCGCTGCTGGGGGATGGTCTGCTCCGCCGGTCCCGCCTGATTTGTCCCGGACGGGGTCATGTCCTGACCGTTGCCGGTCCCCGTCGAGGGCTGGGGCGCGGTGACGTCGCCATTTCGGCTTGGCGCGCTGGTCGACGGCGTGGTGTCGGTCGGCTGCGCCACAGCGGCACCGGCGAGCGATGCGAGCACCGCGAAGACAAGAAGAAAGCGACTCATTCCGGCGTCTCCGCTCCATTGCGGGCCGCGCCGCCCTTCGCGGGCGGACCCTGCCTCGGACCCAACCCCCGGTGCCGCAAATGGTTCGCGCTGGGTTTGGTAAGGTCGGATCGGACAGGCGGATAGGAGGGGACGTCCGCGGTCCGTCTGAACCGCACGTGAGGCCGCGTCTGTTCGCGCGATTCCGGAACGGGCGCCGTGCTCGGGAGAGGGCCACACGGACCCAGACCTCATCCCGGGGGCAAAGCCTTCACGAAATCGTTAACGTTCGCTGCGCGCCCACGCTCTCGTCTGGGTTGTGGCGCGATGCGTCGGATCGGAGTCCTTTTCTTGTCCCACCGCTGGTTCGGGGGTGTCGCGCACGGGCGAGGGTCAGCACTCCCGAAGTGCAACTGCAGGTGTGGTCTCTGAAGTCGCGACTGGACGGCGCTTGCGCGCGCCTCAACGGACCTGGCGCCGCCAAAGTCAGCCTCAATCCATGGGTAGATGCGCGTTCATTCGTCGACATGAGAGGAAAGAACACTCAGTATATTCTGTATCTTGCCGTGATGCGGGGGCGAAATCAGCGGGGCGGATAAGCGATCGTCATCGCCACCCATGTTCGCGATGCGCGCCTAACGTGTTCTTCTGAGATGGCGCTCTGGCCGCGATGCTCGATATTGCACCTCGTCACAGCGGCGGTCTGCACCGTCGCCCGGGCCGGACGTTGACATCGCGAAGGCCGGTTTGCTACGACATGAAGGTGACACACTCGTGAAGGGGTGTTCAAAAAGACTAGGCGGATCAATGATATGGTCCTCCTGGCGCGACTGCCGGGCCCGGAGCGGCTAGCCCTCGGGCGGGGGGAAATCATGCTGCATCGAGTGCGCGCTGGTGTTGCCGGCGTTGAGAAGGTTCGTTTGCACGGCCGTGCGACCGCGGTCGCGCTTCTTGCGGGCACTGCCATTTGCGCGGGCGGATTCACCCTCGCGACAACGCCGGCATTCGCCAACGGGGTCGCATGCACGGTGACGGGCAACGCCACGACGAACGCCTGCGACTCGGCGAACGGTATCGGCGTCTATGCCGTGTCCGGCCCGGTGACGATGACGGTCGACGACATCGTGATTCCCAACAACACGGTTACCTTGCAGCCCGGCGGCACCACCGGCAGTCCGTTCGAGCTGACGCTCACGATGCGCAACACCATCGTCAACGCGACGACCTACGGCGCGTTGAACATGGCGTCGAGCGCGGCAGAAACCAATGTGAACGTGACGCTGGAATCGACCGTATCGCTCACCACAAATGCCGGATTCGGCGGCGTGTGGGTGCGGAATGAGGTCAGCGGCAACGTCGCCGTGAACAGTGCAGCCACAATCGAGACCACCAACGTCTCGGGCATCGACCTCACCACCCATATCGGTGCCGTGACGGTCACCAACAGCGGCAGCATCACCGCTCATAGCGTTCGCGGGATTTACGCAGACGGCAATTATGCGGGTACCACCGCGCAAACGGTGTCGGTGACGAATACGAGCACGGGTGTTATCAACGCGTATCAGGCTGGGATACGCGTCATCGATTACTTTGGACTGGCGGAGCTCATAAATCAGGGTGCCGTCAACTCGACCCTGTACCAGGCCCTCGTCGCCTGGTCGAACAACGGCGACGCGTCCATCAGCAATTCAGGGATCGCGACGACCAGCAATTCGAATGCAATCTACGCCGCGACCGAGATTGGCAACGCGACGGTCGTCAACAGCGGCACCGTGACGTCTTACAACGACCCGAGCCTCGACGCGGCGCACGCGCTCATCAGCCCACCGGCCGGCTACAACGGCTTGCGCGGCACGGTCGACTTCTCCGGCAACGTCGAGATCACGAATACGGCGATCGGCGTGGTGACGGCGACACGCGACAGCGGCATTCTCGCGGAAACGCCCCTCGGCAACGTTACCGTGACCAACAACGGCCAGATCACGGGCGCCACCGGCATCGTGGCGAACAGCGGCATGGGCGTCACGATGGCCTCGTCGTCCACGACGAACGGCTCGATCGGGGTCACCAACACCGGCATCATCACCGCAACCGGCCTCGCGATATCCCTCGACGGCACAACCCAAACTCTGAACAACAGCGGCTTGATCTCGACCAGCGGCGCGATCGCGGTCCAGACCGGCAATGGCAACACGACCATCGTGAACTCCGGCTGGATTTCCGCCGGGTCGCCATCCGGTACTGCGATCAGCATGGGCGCTGGCACCAACCTCCTCGCATTGGACACGGCAGCAGTGCTGGTTGGGATTGTTACCAATGCGAGCAGCAACAACACTCTCGAATTGACCGGCAGCGGTGCGCAGACCCTCAGCGGCTCGATCAGCGCGAGCGGGCAGTTCCAGGGGTTCTCCAATCTGACCAAGACCGGCACGGGCACTTGGACCCTCACCGGCGCGAACACCTATTCGGGTGGCACGACGGTGTCGGCCGGCACTCTCGTTGGCAACGCGACGAGCCTGCAGGGCAACATCGCCAACAACGCCACCGTCGTGTTCAACCAGACCGAAACCGGCGTCTATGCGGGAGCGATGACCGGCACCGGCGCCATGACCAAGACCGGCGCCGGCACCCTCATCCTGATCGGTGAGAACACGTATACCGGCGGCACCACGATCTCCGAGGGCACGCTGCAGATCGGCAACGGCGGCACCACGGGCGCGCTCGTCGGCGCCATCGTCAACAACGCGGCGCTCGTCTTCAACCGCTCCGACACCTACAACTTCCCCGGCACCATCTCCGGCCCGGGTTCGGTGACGATCATCGGCGGCACGGTGAACTTCACCGGCGCCAACGCCTATGCGGGTCCGATCTCGGTCGCCGACGCGACGTTCGAACTGGCGCCGGGGGCGGTCTCGGCCTCGAGCTACACGATCGGCTTCGGCGGCGTGATCGGCGGCACCGGCACCATCGGGGGCCTGAGCGTGCTCGATGGCGGCACGGCCTCGCCCGGCTATTCGCCCGGCACGCTCACCGTGAACGGCAACGTGACGTTCGGGTCGGGCTCGATCTACCGCGTCGACGTCTATGCGAACGGGGCCCACGATCTCATCACGGCGACGGGAACCGCGACGATCTCCGGCGGCACGGTGGAGGTGATCGCGCAGAACGGCTATTCGACGCCGCTCGCGACCTACACGATCCTCACCGCCCAGGGCGGGGTCAGCGGCCAGTTCGCCTCGGTGGTCTCGAACTTCGCCTTCCTGACGCCATCGCTCACCTACGACGCCAACGACGTCTATCTGACGCTTGCCCGCAACGACGTGAGCTTCCCGAGCCTCGCCACCACGACGAACCAGTGGGCGGCGGCAAATGCGGCGCAGAGCCTGGGGCTCGGCAACGCGGTCTACGACGCGGTGCTCGCGGTCTCGACCTCCGGCGCTCCGGCGGCGTTCGACGCCCTGTCGGGCGAGGCCTATGCCTCGGCCTCGTCGGTCATGCAGCAGCAATCGAGCTATCTGCGCGAGGCGGTCGGCACCCGCGTGCGCCAGGGGCTCATCGGCCAGTCCGGTTCGGGCCAGGAGACGGCGAAGCTGGCGCCGGGCTACGACGCAACGGTGTGGACACAGGCCTATGGTGCCTGGGGCCAGACCGCCGGCAACGGCAACGCGGCGAGCGTCGACCGCACCATCGGCGGCTTCTTCACCGGCATCGACGCGGCGGTGTCGGAGGCGGCGCGGGTCGGCATCGTCGGCGGCTACAGCCGCTCGACCTTCAACGTCGATGCCCGCTCGTCCTCGGGCGACATCGACAACTACGATCTCGGTCTCTACGGCGGCGCCAAGTTCGGCTCGCTGTCGCTGTTGGCCGCGGCGTCCTACACGTGGCACGACCTGTCGGTCGACCGCACCATCGCCTTCTCGGGCTTCTCGGGGCTCGCCTCGTCGAACTACCAGGCGGGCACCACGCAGGTGTTCGGCGAGGCGGCGTGGCGGGTCGACCTGAGCAAGAGCGTCGATGCGAAGATGTTCGGGGCGGCCTCACTCGAGCCGTTCGCCAACCTCGCCTACGTCAACCTGTCGTCGCAGAACTTCACGGAGACGGGGACGCCGGCGGCGTTGACGGGGTCGGCGGAGACGGAGAACACGCTCTATTCGACGCTGGGCGTGCGGGCGGCGACGGTGTTCCAGATGGCGAACGGGGCGGCGTTGACGCCGCATGCGAGCCTCGGCTGGCAGCATGCCTTCGGCGACGTGAACTCGTCGGCCTCGCTCGCCTTCGCGAGCGGCGGCTCGGCGTTCTCGGTCGCGGGCGTTCCGATCGCCCGCGACGCGGCGCTCGTCGGGGCGGGGGTCGACTACGCCTTCTCGAAGTCGGTGTCGGCGTCGGTGACCTACAGCGGCCAGTTCGGCTCGGGCACCGAGGACAACGCCTTCAAGGGCACCATCAACATCAAGTTCTGACCGGCAACGATCAGACCTGACCGGCGTGCCGGGAGCGTGTTCTCGGGGGCGGCGCGCTGCTATAGCCGGCGCATACCTAGAACGCGGCCATTTTTCCGGCTGGCCGAGATCACGGCGTAAGTGGGACCCGAAGCAGCAGGCTGGATGGTCGTGTTCGCATTATGTCGCGTGCTTGCTTCTGTGCTCGATCTGAAGCGGCTGGGAGCTCGTCTGCCCTGTCGGTCTGGCCGCCGCGCGCGCTCCGTACGACGAGCGTCGTCACCATTTTTTTAGTCGCGGCACCATACTCGTGCACGCATGCGGACGCCGGATAAGTCGATCATCCCGATGTCACCGTCATAGGTGGCCGAGACCGCCCCTAACTGCTGGTCCGGTCCCAGACACCGGACGCTGGCTAGCGCATGCAGCGATTGTACAAGGGCGCGCGAGGCCCATAGCGCCCCCGGCACATCCCGCCATTGCGCCGGTCTGAAAACGCCAGATGATGGCGTTGATTTATCCCCGCGCAACATTGCGCGCCTTGCTCCGCAGCAGCGCCGCGAAATCGCCCATTCCTCGTCGGCCGACTGGTGGCCCACCATCTCTCTCGCTCTCCGCGCGGAAGCCTGAATTGCGATAAATCCAAGCGTACAAGCGCATGGGCCGCTGCCTTGCCGTGTTTTGGGCGGCACGGCAAACGTGCCGCCATCGGGGAGGGTGCCCCACGGCCGGACGAACGAGGATCGTCTCAGGGCCGGTCAGCGAGCAAATGCTCGATTGAAACCCCGATAGGAGACGACGATGACCGCCACCGCCCGCGAGAACAACGAGAGCAACATCTACGCGCGCACCCTCACGCCGAAAGGCATTAAGTTCAGCGCCAACCGCAACGGAACCCGGATTGCGACCTTCTTCGCCGCCGTCCGCTACGCTAAGCGCGAGGGCACCTACGATCTGATGGTGACTGCCAGCGGCAAGGCCCTCGCCGACATCGAGCCCGAGCTTGAGAACGCTCGGCCGATCCGCGTCTATGGCGTCCACGAGGACTTGGTCGCCAACGACGGGCGTCGCCAACGAGGGGTGTTCCGCGTCATTGGTCTCAGCCGGCCGAAGGAAGATGCCGCGACGGCCTCAACGCACCAGCCCTGCCAAGGTCCCCACGGAGCCGCAGCCTGAGGCGAGAAAGCGCGCGTGCCACAAGGCCGCCGAGCAGCTGAATATCTCTTCCACCGACGGCGACCAGACCGCTTCTCATCAGCGCTATCACAACCGCGACCTCGACGACGAGATCCAGTTCTGATCACCAGGTCACAGCCCCGCCGGCTTCGCCGGCGGGGTTTCGTTTTCCACGGCCGACCAAACGCGACGGCGGTGGGGAGGGCGGCTCCTCGCCCAGCCTCCCGTCACGAATCTCGTCTCCGGACCGGTCAGCGAGCAGGTGCTCGATTGAAACCCCGATAGGAGATGACGATGATCGCTACCGCCCGCGACACTAACCAGGACGACATCTACACCCGCAACCTCACGCCGAAGGGCATCAAGTTCAGCGCCAACCGCAACGGAACCCGGACCGCGACCTTCTTCGCCCCGGTCCGCTACGCTCGTCGCGACGGCACGTACGATCTGATGGTCACCGCCGCCGGCAAGGCCCTTGCCGACATCGAGCCCGAGCTCGCCGCCAATCGGCCGATCCGCGTCTATGGCGTCCACGAGGCCCTGGTGACCAAAGACGGCCGCCGCCAGCGCCGGGTGTTCCGCGTCATTGGCCTCAGCAAGCCGAAGGAAGATGCCACGCCGACGCCGGCCCAGGTGCCGGCCCAGGTTCCCGCCCAAGTCTCGGCCCAGGCTCTCGCCCCGACGCAGCCGAGTCTAGCCCCGGCGTCCCAGCCTGACGCGAAGAGGAGTCAGCGCCGCCAGGCGGCGAAGCAGTCGAAAACCTCTCCCGCCGGCGGCGACCAGACCGTTGCGCGCCAGCGCCACTACAGCCGCGACCTCGACGACGAGATCCCGTTTTAATCCCGGGTCAGAGCCCCGCCGGCTTCGCCGGTGGGGTTTTGTTTTCCACGGCCGGCCAAATGCTCCGCCGTCGGGGAGGCAGGTCGATCGCCTTACGGAGCGTCGCGAACGTCGTCCCCCGCTCGGAGCCATCCCTGCGTCTCAGCTGCCGGATGCCGTCGGCGCGGGCACAAATCCCGAAGCGGCCAAAGTATTCGACCCTACCCTAGAGAACCGGCATGGATACGCCATAAGCCACAACCTATGCATGTACTCCGCCCCGTGACGTCAGAATGCAGCAAACTTGTCGTCGGCTCAGACCATCGCACCGCCAGGTTCCACCTCGCTCGATCTCATCGCCTATCGCGTTCCGCCGGCGCCAACGACCGCGCCTAATCCCCAGCAGACGGCCGAAAGCGTCAACTTTCCTCGTAGCTGTCGCCTGTCATCACTGACAGCGCACCGACCAGCACACCCTCACGATCCCAACAACGACCGGCCGGCTGCGACCCAGGATGCGGAAGCGCGCCGTGTGGGCCAACGCGACGTGACCGTGTTGCTCTGAGCGAACCGCCACCTGACCCCGACCACCCGCCCTGCCGTCGGGAGCGGCTTCGGCGGGCGACGACAACTTGGAACAGAGTTGTCGTCTGACACGCACCGCCCGATCGCCCTCGAAGGAGCACCGCATTCCTTTGCTTCGGACGTCGACACGAAGCGGATCCGACCAGCACCGACCGGCGTCGCCACTCGCACGACGACAACTTCTGCCGAACCTGACGTCAGCGGTTTCGAGCCAATGCCCGGGCGGCCGATGCGCACGAGCCCTCCGTCTTAGCCGCAAGACTCGGCCGCGCCCCGCGGGTAGCCTGGTGTCCTATTCGACGCCGATATGTGCGCCGAATATTTGATTCCGGAATGCGAGTACGCCTGAAGGCTCTGCGAGATTGCACCGGGAAATAGATCTCTGGCTCGGCGCCTTCATGTCGTAGTGAAGGCGCCTCCGGCCACGTCGAATACGCCTCGCTCCATTTTGCGCGGCAAGCCAAACCCGCGCATCGACCGTCGGGCCATGACACGCGAGCGCGCGATGTCGCGTCAGCCCATGACCCCGACCGGATCCCCCTCCCGTTGGACACCAGGCATGCTATCGCTCGTGAGTCAGGCGCAGCACCTCATCGACGGCACGTATAAGGGCCGCGGCTGTACCCCGAAGGACACGGAAGAAGAGGAGGGCCCAATACCGCAGTTTTTGTGCATCCCTCCGGGACGCGCAAAAACCGCTATTGCTCCGCGCTAAAACTGGGCTTTGCAAGGCAGGGCGGTCGCGCGTTCGAGCATGGCTCGAATGCGCACGCCTCACTTGCGTGGGCGTGGCCGTCGGCGGCGCAATACGCCGTTCAACCGATGATTGTGCAACCGATGGGGCCTGCTCGAGTGCTTGCGAATATTGTGAGGCTGTCCATTCTGGCCACCGTCTGCGAGTAAGGCTCGGAGGGCGGCTGGCGCTGGATACCGAAGCGGCCCGACGTGATGACACCTGTTCCAACTCCGCGGTGAAGGCCGGATCAGAAGGGGTGGCGGAGACGGTCTGTGTTGCTCCGCTCAAGGGTCACGCGAGGACATCGCTCACGAACGCCATAGAGCCGTCAGCAAGGGCACTGCACGTCTGACGAGGCGCGGTGGTGGTCACCAGACGCCTCGGATGAATGAACGAACCAATGGGAAGCGGCGCACTCGCAACGGTACTAAAGCCGAAGCTGTAGCCGGCGAGATGCATCGAGGCGGGGGGGACTCAGGCACAAGGAACGGCTCAAGCGTGCCCGGTCGTTCATTATAACCTCATCCGTGGGCCGACTTGCGATCCCCTCCCATCGTGTCTGGGGCACCGGCGTCCTCCTCGACGCTGCGGAAAGTTTGCCGGAGCACGGAGATGCCGCGGCGCATGGCGGTGTCGTCCGCGCCGGCATAGCCCAGAAGAAGGCCGTGGCGTGGGGCGCCGTGGCGATATTGCATCGAGAGCGGTGAGACGTTGATGCCCTGCGCCTGCGCCGCGGCGGCCACGGCGCGGTCGTCGAGGCCGGGGGCGAGTAGGCCCACCATCTGGATGCCGCTGTCGCCCCCGGCCAACGTCATCCAGCGGCCGAGCTCGGCCTCGCAGGCCGCGCGGAAGGTCTGGCGCCGGGCCGCATAGATGCGGCGCATCCGCCGCAGGTGGCGCGCCATATGACCGCCTGAAATGAAATCGGCGAGCGCCGCCTGAAGAATGAGCGGCGCGAACTGGCCGGTGATGCTGAGCGCCCGGGCGATGCCGTCGAGGAGCGCCGGGGGCAGCACCATGAAGCCGAGCCGCAAGGCGGGAAACAGGATCTTCGCGAAGGTGCCGACATAGATGACGCGGCCGAAGCGGTCGAGACCCTGCATCGCCGGGATCGGCTGCCCCTGAAAGCGGTACTCGCCGTCGAAATCATCCTCGATGATCCACGCGTCGCGCGCCTCGGCGAGCTCCAGGAGCTTGAGGCGCTGCTCCATGCGCATCGTCGCGCCGAGGGGATGGTGACAGGAGGGGGTGACGTAGACCACCCGGGGCCTAGCCTGCCGATCGAGATCGAGCCGCCATCCGTCCCCGTCGACCCCGAGCGGCAACAGCCGTGCGCCCGCCGCGGTGAAGGCGGCCTGGGCGCCATAATAGCCCGGCTCCTCCATCCAAACGGGGTCGTCGGGGTCGATCAGCAGCCGGGCGAGCAGGTCGAGCGCCGCTTGGGCCCCGGTCGTCACCACGATCTGGTCGGGACTGCAGCGCACGCCGCGCGCGGTCTTGAGATAGGCGGCGATCGCCTGCCGGAGATCGGGATGGCCGGCGACGTGGTAGGTGCCGAACAGCGAGGTGCGGGCGAAGCGGGCACGGCGGGCGATCAGCTTCCCCCAGGTGGCGAACGGGAAGTTCGCGGCGTCCGGCATGCCGGGATGGAGCGCGTGCTGGCCCGGGGTGCCGTGATGGGCGGGCTGCGCCATCATCAGCGCGCCACGGCGTGAGATCGGCCGGGTCTGCGGCGCTGGCGTGGCGGCGTCCTGAAGAGAGAGCGCGGCGATCGGAAGGTCCACGACGACAGGCCGCGCGCCGGGCCGCGTCGCCACATAGCCTTCGGCGCCGAGTTGATCGTAGGCGGCCGTCACGGTGTTGCGGGCGATCTCGAGATCGAGCGAGAGCGTGCGGGTCGAGGGCAGGGCCGTTCCCGCGGCCAGGACACCCTGCTCGATGAGCGCGCGGAGTGCCGCATAGAGCTGGCGGTGCAAGGGGAGGCCTGCGTCGCGGTCGAGCACCAGGGCTTCGAGGGGAAAACTCTCGGGCATCGCCCGCTCCTTCCGGCGTGATCGCCGACTGCGAGAGGGTGGGATGGTTCCCGCGCCCCGTCAACTGGACCCAACAAACTCGCTGAAACTGGCCCTCGTGAAGGAGACAGATCGGCCTAGGATGAGGCCGAGAAACGCGGTCCCGGATGGCATCGATGAGCGTCAGACTCGGTATCAATCCCATCACCTGGTCGAACGACGACGTGCCGTCGCTCGGGGGAGACACTCCGCTCGAAGTCTGTCTGGCGGAGACGCGAGAAGCAGGCTTCAGCGGAACCGAACTCGGCGGCAAATTTCCGCGGCAGGCGGACGCCTTGAAGGCGGTTCTCGCCGCCCACGACCTTGCGCTCGTCTCCGGCTGGTATGACGGGCGGATCGCCGAGCGGGAGGTCGAGGCGGAGTTCGACGCGGTGCTGCCGCATCTCTCGCTCCTCAAGGCATCGGGCGCGACCAAAGTTGTCTATGCGGATACCTCGCTCGGTCGCCATGACGGCATCTTCCGCCCGATTTCGGAGCGTCCGGTGCTGCCGGCCGAGGCGTGGGCGGCCTATGGCGCCAAGGTCACGGCGCTCGCCGAGCGGATGGCCGCGTTCGGCGTCGCCATGGCCTTCCACCATCACATGGGCACGATCGTCGAGACCGACGCCGAGATCGGCGCGCTGATGAACCACACCGGTGAAGCGGTCGGGCTGCTCTACGACACCGGTCATTGCGCGTTCTCCGGCGGCGATCCGCTGGCGCTGCTCGAAGCGCACCTCGGCCGCATCGTCCACGTCCATTGCAAGGATGTCCGCCCCGCCATGCTCGCGCGGGCCCGCGCCGAGGATATGAGCTTCATGGGAGCGGTGCTCGACGGCATCTTCACCGTGCCCGGCGACGGCGCGATCGATTATCCGGCCCTCCTGCGTCGCTTGGCGGACGGTGGTTACGAGGGCTGGCTCGTGGTCGAGGCGGAGCAGGACCCCGCCAAGGCGCATCCGCTCACCTATGCGAGCCTCGGCTACCGGAACCTGAAGACGATGGCCGAGGCCGCCGGCTTCACGGTCGAGCCCTGAGGACCGGCCGATGACGTCGCCGGCGCCCCCGAAAGCGGACACCCGGATCATCGTCAACATCGACGATCTCGGCATGTGCCACGGCGCGAACGCGGCCTTTCTCGATCTCTGGCGGCTCGGGCGCTGCGACTCGGGCTCGGTGATGGTGCCGTGTCCCTGGTTTCTCGAGATCGCGGAGGCCGGACGGGCCGATCCTTCGCTGCAACTCGGCGTCCACCTCACGATCACCGCGGAGAAGCGGCATTATCGCTGGCGCCCGTTGACCGCGCCGAGCCGCGCCGCTGGCCTCGTCGATGACGACGGCTATCTGTGGGGCAGCGTGGCGGCGGTCCGGCGCTCCGCCGCACCCGAGGCGGTCGAGGCGGAGATGCGTGCCCAGATCGAGGCCTTTCTTGCCGCCGGCTTGAAGCCGACCCACGTCGACGCCCATCAGGCGGCGGCGCTCGCGCCGGAATTCGCGTCGATCTACCTCGCGCTTGCCGTCGAGTACCGGTTGCCCGCCATGGTCCCGCGGGCGCTGGAGGCCTACGGCCCGGTGCACAATCTCGGTGCCGTCGATCCCGCTTTCTACGCGCGGACGGCGGCGGGTTTCGCCGCGACGGGCGGCGTCCCGGTCGACCGGGTGCTGGAGACACCCTGGCACCGCGAGGCACCGGCTGCGACCCGCTACGCGGCCTTCTTCTCGGCGATCGGCCCCGGGGTGACGTTCCTCGCGCTCCATGCCAACGCGCCCGGTGAGATTGAAGCGATCGAGCCGGCGACGGCGGCGATCCGGACGGAAGAATACGATTTCCTGCGCGGGATCGAGAGCGCAGCCTGGTTCGAGGCCGTGGCACCCTACCGCACGACGCTCGCCCACCTTGCGGGGGATGCCGCGCCGCCATGACGGATCCGGCCTCGCTCCGCCCCTGCGGTCGGAGCGAGACGCCGGCGAAAAACCGCAGGCAAAGAACGAACAGAGGGACAGAACGATGAAGAGGATGCTCAACGGCGCCGTTCGCGGCGCCCTCGCAGCGGCCGTGCTCGCGACGACCGTCTCGCTCGCTGCGGTGTTTCCGGCCGCGGCCCAGGTGAAGAAGCCGCAGGATGTGCGGATCGTCTTCGTGACGCACGGGCAGGCGAACGACAATTATTGGACCGTCGTGAAGAACGGCATGAAGGCGGCCTCCGACGCTCTCGGCGTAAAGGTCGACTACCGGGCGCCGGAGACCTTCGACGTCGTCAAGATGGGCCAGATGATCGAGGCGGCGACCGCCTCCCATCCGGACGGCCTCGTCGTCTCGATCCCCGACGCCACCGCCCTCCAGGGTCCTGTCGAGGCCGCGAAGGCCGCAGGCATCCCGGTCGTGGTGATCGACAGCGGCGAGGATCAGGTGAAGCCGTGGGGCCTCGACCTCTTCGTCGGCGGCGGCTCGGAATATCAGAACGGGCTCAAGTCGGGCGAGATTCTCGGCAAGGCGGGGGTGAAGGAAGCGGTCTGCGTCAACCACGAGGTCGGTAATGTCAGCCAGGACCAGCGCTGCCAGGGCCTGACGGATGGCCTCGCCAAGACCGGCGGCAAGACCGAGGTCGTGGCCGTGACGCTCGACCCGACCGACGCCACGCGGCGCATCGAAGGGTTCATGGCCTCGCATCCGAATGTCGACGGCATGATGCTGCTCGGCACGACGCTCGCCGGCCCGATCCTGCAGATGCTCGACGAGCGCGGGCTATCGGGTAAGCTCAAGATCGGCGCTTACGATATCTCCCCGGAAGTGCTCGATGCGATCTCGAACGACAAGATGTTGTTCACGATCGACAGCCAGCAATATCTGATGGGCTATCTGCCGGTCGTGCTGCTCGCCGGTAAGGCGATGTACAAGACGCTGCCGACCGAACCGGTCCGCACGGGCCCGTCGATCATCACCAAGGCTGAAGCCGGCGCGGTGAAGCAGCTCGCGGACGAAGGTATCCGCTGACGGCGCGACGGGACGGCGCGAGACCTGCGCCGTCCCGCTGGCGCGCAGCCAGTCGAGAGCGGCTTTGCCGAGAGACAAACGAGGTGTGCGCAGAATCTCTCCTTCGCTGGGGCGGGGAAAGATGCCGGACGCCGCCCGAACGTCCCCGTTGCCGGGGAGGAGAACAACGGACATGACCATGGGAACAGCGGTCCCGGCGGAACCGCACCGCCCTCGGATGCCGCCTCACCGGCTGCGACGGCTGGTGAGCCGGGCGCTCAAGCGGCCCGAGCTCGGCGCGCTCGGAGCGACGATCTTCGTCTTCGTCGCCTTCGGCCTGACGGCGGGAGGCAGCGGTCTCTTCAGTGTACTCGGCATCACCAACTTCCTGCAGGTGTCCGCCCAGCTCGGCATTCTCGCGGCGGCGGTGTCGCTTCTGATGATCGGCGGCGAGTTCGATCTTTCGCTCGGCTCGATGATCGGCTTTTCCGGCATCGTCATCGGCCTTTGCGTCACCGAGTTCGGGCTGCCGCTCTGGGTCGGTATCCTCGCGGCGTTCGCGGCGGCGATCCTGGTCGGCACGGCGAACGGCATCCTGGTGATGCGCACGAACCTGCCGTCCTTCATCGTGACGCTCGCCGGCTATTTCGTGCTGCGCGGTCTTTCGCTCGCCGTCACCCGGACACTCACCGGTCGCACCCAGATCCCGTACATCACCAAAGGCTCCGACGAGCCGTGGGTGATCTGGCTGTTCGGCGGCAAGTTCGGCACCGGGCTCTTTCAATGGCTCGGCAACATGGGCGTCATCCCGCTCAGGGCTGACGGCGTCCCGATCGTTCAGGGCCTGCCGATGTCGATCGCGTGGTGGCTCGTCATCACCGCGCTCGCGACCTGGGTCTTGGTCCGCACCCGGTTCGGCAACTGGATCTTCGCCGTCGGCGGCGATCTCCAGGCGGCGCGCAATGTCGGCGTGCCTGTCGCCCGGGTAAAGATCCTGCTGTTCGTCGCGACCGCCTGTTCGGCGGCTCTCTTCGCCACCATTCAGGTGCTCGAATCCGGCTCGGCCGACACCCTGCGCGGGACGCAGAAGGAGTTCGAGGCCGTGATCGCCGCAGTGATCGGCGGCAACCTGCTCTCCGGCGGCTACGGCTCGGCGATCGGCGCGATGTTCGGCTCGCTCGTCTTCGGCACCGTCGAGATGGGGATCTTCTATACCGGGATCGACTCCGACTGGTTCATGGTCTTCCTCGGGCTGATGGTGCTCATCGCCGTGTTGTTCAATAATTACGTGCGCCGCAAGGCGACGGAGGGCCGGTGATGGGCAGTGCAGCGCAAGCGGAGGCGGCTCCGATCGTCGAACTCGACCGGGTCGGTAAGGCATTCGGCATCGTCGTCGCGCTTCAGGACATCTCGATCGCGGTGCGGCCTGGAGAAGTCCACTGCCTGCTCGGCGACAACGGGGCCGGCAAGTCGACCTTGATCAAGATCCTGTCCGGGGTTCACCAGCCGACATCCGGCGAGATGCGCGTCGACGGCGTGAGGACGGTGTTCGACACCCCGCGTCAGGCCCTCGACAAGGGCATCGCGACGGTGTTCCAGGACCTCGCGATGATCCCGCTGATGTCGATCACCCGCAATTTCTTCCTCGGCCGCGAGCCGACCCGCGGCCGCTTCATCACCCGACGGCTCGACATGCGGCGGGCGAACGAGATCGTGTTCGACGAGCTCAACCGGATGGGGATCAACGTGCGCGATCCCGAGCAGGCGGTCGGCACGCTGTCGGGGGGCGAGCGGCAATGCGTGGCGATCGCCCGGGCCGTGTATCACGGCGCGCGGGTTTTGATCCTCGACGAGCCGACCTCGGCGCTCGGCGTCCATCAGGCCTCCATCGTGCTCCGGTACATCGCCCAGGCGCGCAGCCGCGGCATCGGCGTGGTGTTCATCACCCACAACATCCACCACGCCTATCCGATCGGCGATGTGTTCACGCTGCTCAATCGCGGGCGCGTGCATGGCACGTTCCGCAAGGCGGAGATCACCGAGACGGAAGTGCTGGAACTGATGGCCGGGCGCCGCGACCTCCAGCATCTCCATGCCGAGTTGGCGCGGGCGCCGGCCTCTCCGCCTGCCGCAGCCCACTAGCGTCTCTGCGTTGCCGGCGCCGCCGCGCGCCGGCTCCTCCCGTTCAGGATGATGATGATGACGGACCGTTTGAAGGTCGGCGTCGCCGGCGGCGGCTTGATCGCGCAGGTCGAGCACATTCCCAATCTACTCGCACTCAAGGACAAGTTCGTCGTCGTCGGCGTGAGCGATCCATCGCCCACCGTTCGGGCCGCGCTCGCCGACCGGTTCGGCGTGGCGACGGTGCCGACGGCTGAGGACCTCCTCGCCCTCGGGCTCGATGCGCTGGTGATCGCCGCTCCCGATCCCTGGCATGGCGCGCTCGCGACCGCGGCACTCGCGGCGGGCCTCCACGTCTTCTGCGAGAAGCCGCTCTGCTACGGCGTCGGCGAGATTGACGATCTCATCGCGGCCGAGGCCCGGTCCGGCACCGTGCTCCAGGTCGGCTACATGAAGCGGTTCGATCCGAGCTACGAGGCGGCGCTGGAGCGGGTCGCCGGACGCGGCGACCGGCTGCGTTATCTCTCGGTCGAGGTGCACGATCCCGACGCGGCGCCGTTCGTGGGACATCATCCCCTCGTCGCAGGCCGCGACGTGCCCGCCGACCTCGTCGACGCGACGGGGCAGCGGCGGCGGGCACAGGTTCGTGCTGCCCTGGGCTTCGATCCGTCCGAGACGATATTTCGCGGTTTTGCAGGGGCTTATTCCTCGGCGCTCGTGCACGACGTGAATGCGGCGCACGGCCTTCTCGATGCCATGGGGCTGGTCACGGGAGGCGTCACCGGGGCTGCGATCTTCGCGGGCGGCGTGGGCGGACAGGGGGCCGTCGCCTTGCAGGGGGGCGAGGCGCTGTGGACTATGACCCACGTCGAGGTGCCGGGCGTCGGGGATTATGCCGAGCGCATCAGCCTCTATTTCGAGGATGAGATCGTCGAACTGGTCTTTCCGGCGCCCTATCTCAATCACCATCCGACCCGATTGACGGTGAAGCGCGGCGCCGGCAGCCGGCTCGAGACGACGGACATTCGGATCGGCTACGAAGAGGCCTTCGTGCGGGAACTCGAGGCGTTCTGGCATGCCATCGTGAAAGGCGGGCCTCGGCGCAACACCGCGATCGAGGCGCGGCGGGATCAAGCACTGTTGGTGGCGCTCGCGACGGTCGCGGCCGGTCTCCCGTCCGTCGCCTGAAGCCTCGCGGAATGAAAAACCCACCCGGTCCGGGAGGACGGGTGGGTTTTCGTTTGATCCGGTCTGCCGATCAGGCGCTGGAAGAGCGGCAATCACTCGCCGTAGGGCACCCATATGTTCTTCACCTGGGTCGCGCGGCGGAGGAACTCGCGGCCTTGGCCTTCCGCGTCGTCGTCCCAGCGGCGGGCTTGGCCGTCGTTGACCCAGGTGACTTTGAGGTTGCCGGCCGAGGCGCGCTCGACGAGGGCGCTGCCGGCCTTGCCGCCGTGATACCAGACGGCCGCCACCTCATCGTGCTCGGCGAGCGTCTTCGCCAGCACGTCCGTTTCGCCGGTCACGATGTTGATCGTGCCCGGGGGTACGTCGCTGGTGTCGAGCACTTGGTAGAGGTCGGTCGCGGCGAGCGGGGCGCGGAAGGACGGCACCGCGACCACCCGGTTGCCCATGGCGATCGCCGGCAGCACCAGCGAGAGAAAGCCGAGCAGCGGCGCCTCGTCAGGGCAGAGCATGCCGATGACCCCGAACGGCTCGTTCATGGCGAGCGTCACGTGGCGCGAGCGCGTCGCGTGGACCGCGCCGTCGAACTTGTCGGCCTGGGCGGCGTACCAGAAGCAGCGGCGGATCGAGCGGGCGACCTCCTCGGCCGCCTCCTTGGCCGATCCGGCCCCCATCGCCACCAAGCGGGCCTCGAACTCGGCCGCGCGCGCGGCGAGGTTCTCGGCCAGATAATAGAGCACCTGGGCGCGGTTGTGGGCGGTCGCGGACGACCACGCGCCGGCCTTGGCCGCCGCCTCGACAGCGTTGCGGATGTCCTTGCGGTTGCCGAGGCCCGCGAGCGAGATCGGCTTCCCGTGCCGGCCGACCACCGTGTAGCTGTAGCCGGAATCCGGGCGCACCTGCTTGCCGCCGACATAGAGCTTCGCGGTGCGGTCGATGGTCGGCAGGTTGCCGGTCTCGACGAGAGCCGGCGACGGTGTGGCGACGACCTCCGCCGCGGCGCGCTCGGTCACGGCACGGCCCTTCGCCGGGCCGGTCACCAGATATTCGCTCAGCCCCTCGCGTCCCCCTTCGCGGCCGAAGCCGCTCTCGCGGTAGCCGCCGAAGCCCGCGGCGGCATCGAACAGGTTCGCCGCGTTGATCCAGCACACCCCGGCCTTGATCTTGGCGGCGAGCTCGAGCGCGCGGTCGATCGTCTGCGTCCACACCGAGGCGGCGAGCCCGTAGCGGCTGTTGTTGGCGAGCGCCACCGCCTCGTCCGGGGTGCGGAAGGTCATGGCGACCAAAACGGGGCCGAAGATCTCGATCTCGGCGAGCGAGGAGGCGGGCTCGACCTCGGTGAACAGGGTCGGGGGAAGAACAGGCCCTTTGCCGGCAGCGCGCAGGCCGGCTGATGGCAGGTCGCCCCCTCCGCCTTGCCCTTCTCGACGAGGGTGCGGATGCGGTCGAGCTGCACGGGCGCGACGATCGCGCCGATGTCGATCCCCTTGTCGAGCGGGTCGCCGACCCGGAGCGTCTCCATGCGCCGGCGCAGCTTCGCGTAGAAGCGCTCGGCGATACCCTCCTGAACGAGGAGGCGTGATCCGGCGCAGCAGACTTGGCCCTGGTTGAACCAGATGGAATCGACGAGGCCCTCGACCGCGCCGTCGAGATCGGCGTCCTCGAAGACGATGAAGGGCGACTTGCCGCCGAGTTCGAGCGAGAGCTTCTTGCCAGAGCCCGCCGTCTTCTCGCGGATCAGGCGGCCGACCTCGGTCGACCCCGTGAAGGCAATCTTGTCCACGTCGGCATGCTCGACGATCGCGGCCCCCGTCGCGCCGTCGCCGGTGACGATGTTGACGACGCCCTCGGGGAGCCCGACCTCGGCGCAGATCTCGGCAAAGGCGAGCGCCGTCAGCGGCGTGAACTCGGCCGGCTTCAGCACCACCGTGTTGCCCGCGGCGAGCGCCGGTGCGACCTTCCAGGCGAGCATCAGCAGCGGGAAATTCCACGGGATGATCTGGCCGCAGACCCCGACGGGCCGCGTGCCGGGAAACTCGGTCTCGATCAGCTCCGCCCAGCCGGCGTGGTGGTAGAAGTGGCGGGCGACGAGGGGGATGTCGATGTCGCGGCTCTCGCGGATCGGCTTGCCGTTGTCCATCGTCTCGAGCACCGAGAGGAAGCGCTCGTGCTTCTGGACGTGGCGGGCGATTGCATAGAGATAGCGGGCGCGGACGTGGCCCGGCGTCGCGGACCACGACTTGAACGCCTTGCGGGCTGCCTTCACGGCGCGATCGACGTCCTCGGCGCTGCCCTGCGCCACCGAGGCGAGGGTGTCGCCGGTCGCCGGGTTGACGACGTCGAAGCGCTCGGCGCTGTCGGAATCGCTGAACGCGCCGGCGATGAAGTGACCGAAGCGGCGGCCGTGACGGTCGAGCCAGGCGGTCACGACGTCGTTCGCCTCCGGCGCGGGCCCGTATTCCATGCTCACGAGAATGTCCTTGATCGAAGCCATTCCGGATATCCTCAGGCGAGGGGGTGGCGGAGCGCGGCCGAATAGCGGCCGGTGACGTAATGTTCGAGCTGGCGTTCGATATCGCCGAGCATCGAACTCGCGCCGATGCGGAAGAGGTCGGGCTCGAGCCAGCGGCGGCCGAGCTCCTCCTTCATGAGGATGAGCCAGTTCATGGCGTCCTTGGCGGTGCGCAGGCCGCCGGCGGGCTTGAAGCCGATCTGAAAGCCCGTCGCGTCGCCGAAATCACGCAGCGCGCGCACCATGGTGAGGCTGACCGGCAGGGTCGCGTTGACGTCTTCCTTGCCGGTCGAGGTCTTGATGAAGTCGGCGCCCGCCTGCATCGCGACCATCGAGGCCTTGTAGACGTTGCCGAGCGTCTTGAGATCGCCGGTCGCCAGGATCGCCTTGAGGTGCGCCGCCCCGCAGGCCTCGCGCATGGCGGCGACTTCGTCGTAGAGCGCCTGCCAGTTCTGGGTCAGCACGTGCTCGCGGGTGATGACGATGTCGATCTCGTCGGCGCCTTCACCCACCGCATAGCGGATTTCTTCGAGCCGGAGCGGCAGCGGCGTCAGGCCGGCCGGGAAGCCGGTGGCAACGGAGGCGACGGGAATCGCGCTGCCGCGGAGCGCCTTGACCGCCGCGGCGACCATGGTCGGGTAGACGCAGACGGCACCGACCTTCGGTGGCGCGTCGGCGAGGCCGAGCGCTTCGACGAGATCGTCGCGCACCGGCCGCTTCGCCTTCTCGCACAGCCGATGGACGCGGCCGGCGGTGTCGTCGCCGGCGAGCGTCGTGAGGTCGATCACGGTGATCGCCTTGACGAGCCAGGCTGCCTGATAGGCCTTCTTCACGCTGCGGCGGGCCGGCAGGCTCGCCGCGCGCCGCTCTGAGGCGGAGGCGTTGATGCGGATGTCCTCGAACAGGTTCGGCCGAAGCGCGGTGCCGGGATTGCGGACGATCTCCGGAGCGCCGCCCGGAGCGGCCGGGTTTTGGTGAGGGGATGTCTGCAACATCAGTGGCGACCCGTTCTGTTGTCGATGAGGCGGTTCAAGAGGATGGCGGCGACGATGATCACGCCGGTGACCGTCATCTGATAGAACGAACCGAGCCCCAATAGGTTGAAGATATTGCGCAGGACCTGGAGCAACATCACGGCGAAAAAGGTGCCGACCACGCCGCCCCGCCCGCCGAACAGGCTGGTGCCGCCGAGCACCACCGCCGCGATCGCGTCGAGCTCCAGCCCCTGCGCCGCCGTCGGCTGGCCGATCCGCAGCCGCGAGGTCAGCATGATGCCGCCGAGGGACGCCATCAGCCCGGACACTGCGAACACGGCGACGGTGACGAGCCGGGTCGGCAGGCCGGAGAGCCGCGCCGCCTCGGCGTTGCCCCCGGTCGCATAGACATATTCGCCGAACACGGTGAAGCGCAGCACGAAACCGGCCACGAGGCAGACCACGATGAAGGTGATGCCCATCAGCGGGAATTCGACGCCCGGAAGGATCGGGATCATCGCCGAGCCGAACACGCCGAAGGCGCGCGGCAGATTGCCGATCGGGGTGCCCTGCGAGATCAGGTAGGTGAGGCCGCGGAAGGAGACGAGGCCCGCGAGCGTGATGATGAAGCTCGGCACCCGGGCGAAGGCCGAGAGCCCGCCCATCATCGCCCCGCCGAGCGCACCGAAGAGAAGGGTGAGCGGCACCGCGGCCGCGATCGGCACGCCGGACGAGAGCAGGAAGGCGACGATCATGCCGCTCAACGCGACCATGCTGCCGACCGAAAGGTCGATATTCGCGGTCAGGATGACGAAGGTCATGCCGACCGCCACGACGCCGACCACCGCCGCCTGTTGGAACAGGTTCGCGATGTTGCTCGCGGTGAGGAAATTGTCCGAGAGGGCGGTCGCGATCGCGGCGACGAGGAAGAAGATCACCACGAAATTGTAGCGGACGAGGACGACGCCGAGCGCCGCCGCGGGGTTGCGGCGTTCCGCCGGCGGGAGACCGGGTCCGAGCGGGCGCTCGGTGGCTGTCATGGTCATGCCCTTTCTCCCAGAAGCGTGGTTTTCAGGATGTCGTCGCGTTCGCTCGCGTCCGGATCGAAGCACCGGACGTTGCGGCCTTCGTGGAAGACCCAGATCGCGTCGCAGACGGCATAGAGCTCGTCGAGCTCGCTCGAGGCGACGAGGACGGCCGCGCCGTCGGCCGCGAGCCGCCGCACGAGGTCGTAGAGGTCCGCCTTGGCGCCGACGTCGAGGCCGCGGCTCGGCTCGTCGAGCAGCAGCACCTTGCTGCCGTCGATCAGCCACTTGGCGAGCACGACTTTCTGCTGGTTGCCGCCGGAGAGCTGGCGGACCGGGCGGTCGAGATCGGAATAGCGGGTCGAAAGCCGTTGCAGAACCGGCTCGGCACGGGCGCGCTGGGCCTTGTGGCTCAGGAAGCGGTCTTTGCGCAGCGACGGCAGCACGGCATTGCGGTAGATCGCGGCATCGAGCACGAGCCCTTCGGTCTTGCGGCTCTCGGGGACGAGGCCGATGCCGCGGGCGATCGCGTCGGCGGGCCGGCGCGGGCGGAGCGCCTTGCCGTCGAGCGTGACCTCGCCCGAAAAGGGAAGATCGCCGAACAAAGCCTTGAGAAAGGTTGTGCGGCCCGCGCCGTTGAGGCCGGAGAGGCCGACGATTTCGCCCCAGCGGACCTTGAGATCGCGGATGTCGAGGCCGTGCGGGCCTTCGAGCCGGCGCACGTCGAGCGCCACCGCGCCGTCGATCCGGCGGCGGGCGCCGCGCTCGATGAGGGAGCGGTTCTGCCCGACCACCGCCTCGACAAGCGTCGCCTCGTCCGTGCCCTTGACGTCGAAGGTCGCGATGGTGCGGCCGCCGCGCAGCACGGTGACGCGGTCGCCGATCTCGCGGATTTCGTTGAGCCGGTGGCTGACATAGAGGATCGCCACGCCCTGGCGCACGAGATCGCGGATCACCGCGAAGACGTTCTCGAGCTCGTGCTCGTTCAGCGCCGCCGACGGCTCGTCCATGATGATGATCTTGGCATCCATCGTGAGCGAGCGGGCGATCGCGGTGAGTTGCTGGTTGGCGACCGACAGCGTCTCGACCCGGGCGTCGACCGGGAACCGGGCACCGACCCGGCGCAGCGCCTCCTCGGCACGGCGGCGGCGCTCGCGACGGTCGATCAGGGTGAAGCGGCGCGGCGCATGGCCGAGGAAGATGTTCTGCTCGACGGTGAGCTGCGGCACCAGGTCGAGCTCCTGGTAGATCATCGAGATGCCGGCCATGGCCCCTTCATGGGGCGAGCGCATGCGAACCGCGGCGCCGTTGACCAGGATCTCGCCCTTGGACGGCTGGTGGGCACCGCACACCGTCTTGAGCAGGGTCGACTTGCCGGCGCCGTTGGCCCCGAGCAGGCAATGGACCTCGCCCGGGCGCACCGACAGCGAGGCATCGGCGAGCGCGACAACGTTCGGCGGAAAGGTCTTGGCGAGGCCGCGGATCGTCAGGACGTCAGCGGTCATCGCCGTGCTCCAGGCAATAGAGGGCGGTCGCCTCGTCGGTGACGAGCACGTTGATGTAGGAGGCCCGGAGGCAGGTCAGCACGACCGGGTGCTTGCTGCGGCCGGCGCTGACCGCGATCGCCCGTTCCTTGTGCGGCAGGTGCTCCGGGCGCAGGCCGAGGGTGCGGTCGTCGAGCTCCGGATCGGCCATGGCGCCGTCGGCGGTGATGAAATGGCCGAGAATGTCGCCGATCGCGCCGCGCGCCGCGAGCGCCGCGATCTCAGCCTCGTTCAGGTAGCCGGATTCGACCAGCACCGAATGGTTCGACAGCGCGCCGACGCTGAAGCACACGGTCGGCGCGGCCTCGGCGAGGGCGAGCACGTCGGCGATGACCGGGTCCTGCTCGAGCACTTCCCGCGTGCCGCGCTTGCCGACGATCGCCGGCACCGGCAGCAGGGTGGCGCGGCCGTTGCCGGCCTGGGCGAACCGCTCCGCGACCATGTTGGTCTGCTGCGAGGTCGAGCGCAGATTGGTGGCGCCGTTGATGAGGACGACGTGGACGCCGTCGTTCCAGGCCGGCGGCAGCCAGCGGGCGACGGCGGCCATGGTGCGGCCCCACGAGACGCCGATGAGCTCGATCTTCGGGTTGATGCCGGCGAGATATTGCCCCGCCGCCTGGGCGACGCTCTCGAGCGAGATGCCCTCGTCGTCCGAGGGGCCGGTCGGCACCACGATCGCTTCCCGGAGGCCGAAGGCGCGCTGGAGCTCGACCTCGATATCCGGCCGGCGCTGGGAGCGCGGCACGATCTCGATGCGGACGATGCCGATTTCGCGCGCCTCGCGGATGAGGCGGCTCACCTGCCAGCGGGTGAGGCCGACCTCCGTCGCGATCTCGCTCTGGGTCTTCTCGAGGTCGTAATAGAGCTTCGCCACCTGGACCATGAGCTGCTCGCGCAATTCGTCCGAGGGCAGGCGGACCGTGGTCTGCTGGGTGGGCGCGGACATCAGGCGGCCTCCAGCGTGGTGCGCGACAGGCGGTGGGCGAGGGGAGTGACCGCTTCCGTGGCTTGGCGGTAGAGCCCAAGGAGGTCGCTGTAGGCGGCGTGCGCGCTCGGGTCCGGCTCGTGGAGGACGGCCGGCGCCGCGAACGCCTCTGAGGCCTCGATGAGGCTCGGGAACAGGCCGAGACCCGTCGCGGCCGCGGCGAAGCCGCCGCGCAGAGACAGATTGTCCTCGCGGGCGACGAGGACGGGCGCGCCGATGGCGTCCACCGTCGTCTTGAGCCAGAGCGGGTTCTTGCAGATGCCGCCCGCCATGACGAAGCGGTCCATGGCGATGCCGGCGCTGCGCAGGCCGTCGACGATGGCGAGGGAGCCGAGCGCGACCGCTTCGACCGCGGCGCGGTAGATCGCGGCGCGATCGTGCCACAGCGAGAGGCCGAGGAAGGCGCCGCGCAGGTTGGGGTCGCGGTAGGGGGTGCGGTTGCCCATCCAATAATCGAGGGCGAGCAGGCCGCCGGCCCCGACTGGGACCGCCGCCGCCTCGGCCAGGAGGCCTTCGAAGCCCTTCTCGTCGAGGCCGAAGATGCGGTCGGACAGCCACGAAAGGATCGAGCCCGCCGAGACCTGACCGCCCTCGATGAGCCACAGGCCGTCGGCGAGGGCGGACGGGTAGGGCCCCCAGATGCCGGCCATGCGGGGCGGTTCGGCGGCCTGGGCGAGATGCACGACGGAGGTGCCGGCGATCATCAGGAGGCCGCCGGGTTTCACGGTGTTCGCGCCGTAGACGCCCATGTGGGCATCGATGCCGCCTTGCGCCACGACCGCGCCCGGCATGAGGCCGAGCTCGGCTGCCGCCTCGGGGCGGAGCGTGCCGACCACGCCGCCGACGGGCACGATCTCGGACGGCAGCTTTTCGATGAGGTCCGGCACGCCGAAGGCCGCAAACAGATCGGGCGAAAAGCGGCCGGCGAGCGGGTCGTAGTTCCACTTGCAGGTCGCGTTCATCTGCGACCCCGCCCAGCGTCCCGTAAGGCGGAAATTGACGTAATCCACCGCCTCGCAGATCACATCTGCGGTGCGATAGACCTCCGCTTCGTGCTTGGCGAGCCACATCGCCTTCGGCACCAGCCACTCGACCGCGTCGCCGCCGCCGCTGAAGGCGAGGACGGGATGGGCGACCCGTTCGGTGGCGCGGGATTCCTCCGCGGCGCGGCAGTCCATCCAGAGGATCGCGGGACGGAGCGGTGTGCCGTCGCGACGGGCGACGACGACCGTGGACGCGGTGGTCGCGACCGTGATGCCCGCGATCTCGGCGGCGCCGGCAAGGCCGGCTTTGGCCGTGGCCGCGCGCGTCGCGGCGATCGCCGCTTCCCACCACGCGAGCGGGTCCTGCTCCGCCCAGCCGGGGCGGGGATGGCTCGTGGCGTAGGCCCGCTCGGCCTGACCGCGGATCGCCCTGGTGTCCGTGTCGTAGAGGCCCGCGCGGACCCCGCCGGTGCCGAAATCGAGAGCGAGCAAGAGGGTCATGGGCTGCCTCCGGGGACGTCGCGCCGACGGTTCAGGGACGGAACATCACCTTGGAGAAGAAGAAGCTCCGATCCTTGAACCGCTCGAAGATCGACGGAAGCTCGGCGAGCGGCAAGTCGTGGGTGATCATGAACTCCCACTTGAGATCGCCGGAGGCGAGCTTGTCGAGGGCGACCGTCCATTGGGGACCCGGGAACGGCGCCCCGAACGAGTTCCAGGAGCCGTGCAGCGAGATTTCCTGGCGGAGGAAATGCTGGAAGGTCTTCTGCTCCAGCGTCACGTCGCTCACGGGGATGCCGATGAAGGTGACGTGGCCGCCCGGCGCGCACTGCCGCGCCGCCGCATTGATCGAGCTCGGATGGCCGGCCGCCTCGATGATGACGTCGCAAAGGAGGTCGTTCGGCAGGGGATCGGTCGCGAGGAAGGTATGGGTCGCGCCGGCCTCTCTGGCCTGGGCGAGCTTCTCGGGCGAGACGTCGATCGCCACCACCTCGCTCGCGCCCATCAGGCGCATCCACTGGATGGCGAAGAGGCCGATCGGCCCGCACCCGATGACGCCGCCGCGGGCGCCGATGGTGACGCCGCCGGCCTTCCACAGCGCATGGAGGGCGATCGAGGCGGGGTCGGTCATCGCCACGGCCCGCGGATCGAGGCCGGGCGGGGTCTTGAGCAGGTTCGAGACCGGCACCGCGACGAATTCCGCATAGGCGCCGTCGCGACGGCTGCCGAAATAATCGTAGTTGCGGCAGCGCGAGAACTGACCGCGCCGGCATTGGTCGCAGGTGCCGCAGGCGATGAGGGGCGGCACGGCGACGAGTTCGCCCATCGAGAAGCCGTCGACGCCCGCGCCGATCTCGACGATGTGGCCGGAGAATTCGTGGCCGCAGATCAGCGGCATCTTGTGTGCGCCCTTGATGAGCATGCGCGGCAGGTCCGAGCCGCAGACGCCGACCGCGGCGACCTTCAGAAGCACCTCGCCGGGGCCGGCTTCGGGCTTTCGAACGTCTTCCAGCCGGATATCGCCGGGGGAATGGAGCACTGCGGCACGCATGGGATCACCTGTCATCCGAGGGGTCACGGTCGGCACCGGTGCGCCTCGCGAGGCGCACCGGCCGCATCGTCGGCCTCGGCGGGGAGGCCGTTCTGGGAGAGGGGCGTGGGAAGCCGGGCTCCCGGAGCAGGACTCCGGGCGCGGCTTCGGGACGCCGGGGCCGCGGGCGGACCCGCGCTCGGCTCAATTGCTGCCGAGAACGTCCGGGCGATACTCGGCGAACAGGCCGGTGTGCTTGACGTCGCCGACATTCGCCTTCGTCACGAGCGCCGTGCCGGCATCGACGAAGGTCGGGACCTTCTTGCCGTCCTTGATCGCCCGGGCGACCTGGATCGTGACGTCGCCGAGATATTGCGGGTCGTTGAGGGCGGTCGCGACATAATTGCCGTTCGGCATCGCGTCGAGCGCTTCGGAGAGGCCGTCCACGCCGGCGACCATCACGTCGTTGCGGCCGGCTTCCTTCAGCACCTGGAGGGCGCCGAGGGCCATGTCGTCGTTGTGGGCATAGACGACGTTGACGTCCGGATTGGCCTGGAGCAGGTCCTGCATCGCCGTCACGGCATTGGCGCGGATATATTCCGCGTAGGGCCCTTCGACGATGACGTTGCCGCTGTCCTTCATGGCGTCGTGGAAGCCGTCACGACGGTCCATCATGACCGCGCCGCCGGCGTCACCCTGGATTTCGATGATCTTCGCCTTGGACTTGCCGGCCGCTTTGAGGGCGCTCTCGACCGCCTGACCGACGATAAATCCCATCTTCTTGTTGTCGCGCCCGACATGGGCGGTGAACTTGTCTTTGACCGAGCGGTCGACGGTCACGACCGGAATGTGCGCCTGCTCGGCCGCTTCCAGCGACGGCTCGACGGCGTCGGCATTGGCCGGATTGATGATGAGGACATCGACCTTCTGGGTGATGAGGTCCTGGATGTCGTTGTTCTGCTTGCTCACGTCGCCGTTGGCGTCGAGGAAGATCAACTCGTCGCCACCGGCCTTGGCGGCGGCGATCGCGCCGTCGCGAAGCTGCACATAGAACGGCGATTGCAGGGTGACCTGGCTGAACCCGATCTTCAGGCCCTTGGCATCGGCCTGACCGCTGAACGCGACGGCACCACAGGCAATAGCGAACACGCCCAGCCGCAGGGCGGCTTTCCGCAAAGACATCGTCTCCTCCCATATTGTTTTTCACAGATGAGCATTTTTTGCTCATCTGTTGCGCCTATCTACGAGCCGATTCCGCTCGGAATCAACGAAAAACGTCGCTGCAATGCACAAAGGTGAAATCGGCGCTCAAATGTGATTTTCGCGTGCGCCGACGCGAAGATACGGGGGAAAGCGAGGTTGGACGCCACGCGCTGTGCATGAGGGCGCGCTCGTGGTAAATTTGCGATCGCCTATAATGATCGGACGGGAGCGGGCCGTGGGAGAAGTCCAACTCGCAGAGGCCAAGGCGAACCTCACTCAATTGATCGACTCCGTCGAGAGCGGCGAAACAATCGTCATCACGAGGGATGGCAAAGCCGTTGCGCGCATTATTCCAGAGATGGAGCAGGGCGCAGTAAAGACGCGAACGGCAATGCAGGAAATTGCGGCGTTCCGGCAAACCATGCCCTCGATCGGTCTCGCAGACCTTCAATCGGCGCGTCGTGTGGGACAAAAAGGCTGATGCCGTTCGTGGTCGACGCCTCGGTCGCGGCAAGCGCTCCATAGCTAGTACTCGAAAAGCGGGGGCATCGCGGGCAATCGCAGGGCAGGTGTGGGCTCCCCCGAGCCGTGCGTGCCGCCGCCCGTTTGACATATGTCGTGGACGGTTCAAATTATGACGCGCGACCAGATCGTTCGGTTGCGCCGCGCGTTGCCGTCGCGGCCTCACACCCGTCCAAGCGAGACCCCTTCCGAATGTCCGGACGAGCATCCCCATCCCCGCGGTCCACCGGCGTGCGCCGGGTCGCGGGGGACGATGCGCAATCGGGCTCGCCGCTGCGCTTCGGCGGCGATCCGCATGTGTGGGCGTGCTGGCTCTATTATCAGGACGGACTGACCCAGGGCGAAATCGCCGAGGCGATGGGAATCTCGCGGGCGACCGTCAATGCCTATCTCTCGGAGGCGCGCGAGAAGGGCATCGTCAACATCTCGCTCGATCCGAGCCGGCTCGCCTCGCTCACCATCGCCGAGGACCTGCGCCGCCATTTCGGCCTGGACGAATGCCTCGTGGTGCCGAGCGAGGAAACGCGGCCGCTGATCGACCGTCTCGCGATGGCCGGCGCCCTCGCCTTGCGCACGATCCTCAAATCCGGCGATACGCTCGGTGTCGTCTGGGGTCGCACCGTGATGGCGATCGCGGAGCGGCTCGACCTGCCGTCTCTGCACGACATGACCGTGGTGCAGGCGACCGGCGCCACGCCCGCAACCTTCCCGTACACGCCGACCCTGTGCGCCCTCGCGTTCGCCCGGGCGCTTTCGGCGCGGTGCGTGAACATCTCGGCACCCGCGATTGTCGGTTCGCCGGATCTCGCCCGCATCTTGATGGAGGAGCGCCTCGTCGCCGGCGAATTCGCCGCGCTCGAGGCTGCCAACCGCATCGTCTTCGGCATCTCCTCGCTGCGCCCGAACTCGACCATTCATGCGAGCGGGTTCTTCGAGGAGGTCTCGCTCCAGCATTATCTGGCGCAAGGGGCGGTGGGCGTGCTCGCGGGCCGCTTCATCGACCGGCAGGGTGCCCTGGTCGAGGGACCTCTCGACGCCCGCACCATCGGCATTCCGCTCGACAAGTTGGCGGCGATCCGTACCCGCATCGCGGTCGCCGGCGGGTTCGACAAGGTGCCGGCGTTGCTCGCCCTCCTGCGCGGCGGTTACGCGAATGTCCTCATCACCGACGCGGCCACCGGGCGTGGCATTCTCAACGCCGATGGCGGCGTCGTGCCCCGTCCGCGCACCGCGGCGCCGGCCCGCGCCGCGTCGGGTTCGCCCGCCTCGGTACGCACCCACGTCAAGAAATTCCTGAACCGGCCGGCCGATGCCGTCGACGAGATGCTCGAAGGCGCGCTTCAGGCCCACGGCCGCCATCTCGTGGCGCTCGCCGGCCAGCGCCGCGTCTTCGTCGCCCGTCACGGACCGCGGCCGGGCAAGGTCGGTCTCGTCGTCGGCGGCGGCGCCGGACACGAGCCGTGCTTCCTCGGCTATGTCGGTCGAGGCCTCGCCGACGCGGTCGTCGTCGGAAACGTCTTCTCCTCGCCGCCGCCGGACCCGATTGCCGATGGTGCCCGCGCCGTCTCGGGCGGGGCGGGGGTGCTGTTCGTCTACGGCAACTATGCCGGCGACGTGATGAACTTCGAGATGGCGGCGGAGCTGGTCGAGGCCGACGGCATCAAGGTGCGCACGGTGCTGACGACCGACGACATCGCCTCGTCGGCGCGGGAGGATCGCGACGGGCGCCGGGGCGTCGCCGGCAACGTCCTGGTCTTCAAGATCGCCGGCGCGGCCTGCGATCTCGGCCTGTCGCTCGAGACCTGCGAGGCGATGGCGCGCAAGGCGAACCGACGCACCTTCACCATGGGCGTCGCCCTCGAGCCCTGCTCGTTGCCGCAAAGTCGCCGGCCGAACTTCGAGCTCGGCGCGGAGGAGATGGAGGTCGGTATCGGCATCCACGGGGAGCCCGGCGTCGCCCGGGCACCCGTTGCGCCGGCCGACGCGATCGTCGACCGCATCATGGATGCGATCTTCGCCGAGATGAACCCAGCCCCCGGAGATCGCGTGGCGGTGCTCGTCAACTCCTTCGGCGCGACGCCGATGATGGAGCTCTACATCCTCTATCGGCGCGTCGCGCAGCGCCTCGCCGCGCGCGGCCTCGTCATCGCGGCGAACTGGATCGGGCCCTATTGCACCTCGCTCGACATGGCGGGGGCCTCGATCTCGATCCTGCATCTCGACGAGGAGTTGTGGACGCTGCTGAAGCACCCGTGCGACGCCGCAGCTTTGAGTGTCGTGTAAGCGGCAACACGGGCGGCTATAAAGCAAGCAAACTCGGCCGGCTCTCGCCGCACCAATGGCGGAACCCGGGACCAGAACGAAGGGCACCCAGCGCGAGCGGGGAGACCCCGATGGGAGGGAGACCTGACATGTCCGGCAGCGCGGCCCGGCGCCTCATCGCGACGTTCGCCCGGATCTCCGACGCCATCGACGCGGCGGCGGAACACCTGTCCGAGCTCGACGGCGCGATCGGCGATGCCGATCACGGAATCTCCATGGCCCTCGGCTTCGAGGCGGTCGCGGTGGCGCTCGGCCAGCCGCGTGCCGAGCTCGCCACACCCGCCGGCGTGCTGAACGCGGCCGCGGGGGCCTTCCTCAACGCGGTGGGCGCTTCGACCGGACCGCTCTATGCGACGGGATTTCGCCGCGCCGGAGAGCGTCTCGGGGCGGTGGAGGTGCTGGATGCCGCGACGGTCGCGGCGATGTTGCAGGCGTTCGCGGCCGGTGTGCGCGAGCGCGGCAAGGGTCAGCGCGGCGACAAGACGATGCTCGACGTCTGGATTCCGGCGGCGGAGGCCGCCGCGCAGGCCGCAGCCGCGGGGCGCGGCGGCGCCGATTTCTGGACGGCGGTGACGGTTGCTGCCGAGCAAGGCGCGGCGGCCACGGCCTCGATGGTCGCGACGCGGGGCCGGGCGGCACGGCTCGGCGAGCGTTCCCTCGGCCATGTCGATCCGGGCGCGGCGTCCGCCGTCATCATCATCGCCGCCATGGCGGACGCGCTGGACGATCTCCCGAACGCGGCCTGAGCCGCCCATCGCCTTTGCGAGTCGAGAATCCACGGCCGGGGTCCGTCGACTCCGCCGAGGGCGTCCCATGGCCTCTCGATGACTCTTGTTGCGACCGCTGCACAGGCGTCTCGGTTTGCGCGGCGACGGTGTCTGCAACGCCTGCATTGACATATGTCGATCTATCATCGAACATTGTCAAAACGCCGAAGCAAAAATCGCGACCGCCTGATCCGCTCGACGGGTCGGCAGGTGCGGCGGGAGGACAGACGTCATGGAGCCGCTGCTGGAAGTCGAAGGGCTGAAGAAGTCCTTCGGAGGGGTCGCCGCCCTGTCGAATGGGCGCTTTCGGCTCGACGCCGGCTCGGTTCACGCGCTGTGTGGCGGCAACGGCGCCGGCAAGTCCACCTTCCTGAAGATCCTTATGGGCATCCTGCCGCGCGACGCCGGCACGATCCGCCGCCGGGGCGAGGCGGTGAGCTTTTCCTCGCCGGCGGACGCGCTCGCCTCCGGCATCGCCATCATCGAGCAGGAACTGAGCCCCGTCCCGCACATGACGGTGGCGGAGAACATCTTCCTGGGCCGCGAGCCCTCGACCCGCTTCGGCGGCATCGATTTCCGCTCCATGAACCGGGCCGCGCAGGATCTCCTTGACCGCCTGGAATTCGGCATCCGCGCCACCCGCACGATGATGAGCCTGACCGTCGCGCAGATGCAGCTCGTCGAGATCGCCAAGGCGCTGAGCCACGACGCCGAGGTGATCTTCATGGACGAGCCGACCTCGGCGATAGGCGAGCGAGAGGCGCAACATCTGTTCGCGGCGATCGAACGGCTCAAGGCGCAGGGCCGCGGTGTCGTCTATGTCTCGCACCGGCTCTCGGAGATCTTCCAGATCGCCGACAGCTACACGGTGTTCCGCGATGGCGCTTATGTCGGGAGCGGCGCGCTCGCCGAGATCGATCGGCCGGCCCTGATCCGCATGATCGTCGGCCGCGAGCTCGCGGAGGAGTACGTCAAGACCAACGTGCCGACCGCCGCGGCCGGGCTCGAGGTCGAGGGTCTCGCCCGCCCCGGCCTCATCGAGGATGTCTCGTTTTCCGCGCACAAGGGCGAGATCTTCGGCATCTACGGGCTGATGGGCTCCGGCCGCACCGAGATCTTCGAGGCGCTGTTCGGTCTCGCCCGGCCGAGCGCCGGCACGATCCGCGTGGAAGGCAAGCCGGTCAAGGTCGCCAAGCCGGCCGATGCGATGGCCCTCGGCATGGCGCTCGTCACGGAGGACCGCAAGCTGAGCGGTCTCAATCTGCTCGGTTCCGTCCGGGCCAACATCTGCATGGCGAATTTGCCGGCGCTGGGCGGCCTCCTCGCCATGAACGCCGGGAAGGAAGCCCAGGCGAGCCGCGCGATGCGCGAGCGTTTCCAGATCAAGGCCGCGGACGATCAGATGCGGGTCGGCGGCCTGTCCGGCGGAAACCAGCAGAAGGTCGTGCTCGGCAAGTGGTTCCTGCGCAACCCGAAGATCCTGCTGCTCGATGAACCGACGCGCGGCGTCGATGTCGGTGCCAAGCGCGAGATCTACCGCATCATGTCCGATTTCGCTGAAGGCGGCGGCACGGTCGTCATGATCTCGTCGGAGCTCGACGAGGTCCTCGGCATGTCCGACCGCATCCTCGTGATGAAGGCCGGTCGACCGGTCGGAACCTATGCGCGCCGCGACGCGAATGCCGAGACGCTGGTCCACCTGTCGACCTGACCGGCCGGAACGACAAGACAGAGAGGAATTCCCAAGGTGTCTTCCCGCGAGACCAACGCCTCGAACGGCTGGTTCGCTCCGCATCGGCGGCGCGCGATCCTGCACGAATACGGCATCTTCATCGCCTTGATCCTGCTCGCCGGTATTCTCTCGGTTTCCAACGAATATTTCCTGACCGCAGGCAATATCTCCAACATCCTGCTGCAGACCTCGATCAACGGGGTGCTGGCCATCGGCATGACGTTCGTCATCCTGACCGGCGGCATCGATCTGTCGGTCGGGTCGGTCGCAGCACTCGCCGGCATCGTCAGCGCGAGCCTCGTGACGACCTCGGCGACCGCGGGCGTCGCCGGCGCGCCGTTCCCGATGGAGCTGGCGCTCCTCGTCGGCCTCGGCGCCGGGATCGCCTGCGGCGCCGTCTCGGGCACGATCGTCTCCTACTTTTCCGTGCCCGCCTTCGTCGCGACCCTCGGGATGCTCTCGGCGGCGCGCGGCATGACGCTGATCTACGGCGGCGGCCGGCCGGTGCCCGCGCTCATTCCGGAGTTCCGCTGGATCGGCACGGGCAATGTGCTCGGCATCCCGACGCCCGTGGTGGCGCTGGCGATCGTATTCGGCCTCGCCTGGTGGATCCTGAACCGCACCCGCTTCGGCCGCTACATCTACGCCGTCGGCGGCAACGCCCACGCCGCGAAGACCTCGGGCATCAATGTCGGTCGCATCCGCTTCAGCGTCTACGCCATTTCCGGCGGTCTCGCCGGTCTCGCCGGCATGCTGCTGTCGGCTCGCACGGGCTCCGCGCTGCCGCAGGCCGGCATCGCCTACGAGCTCGACGCCATCGCCGCGGTCGTCATCGGCGGCACCTCTCTCTCGGGCGGCGTCGGCCGCATCACCGGCACGCTCGTCGGGGCGCTCATCATCGGGGTCATGAACAACGGCCTCGATCTGATGGGAATCGAATCCTACTACCAGCAGGTTCTCAAAGGCGTCCTGATCGTGGGCGCCGTCATGCTGGATCGCAGGCGGAGCATGGGCGCTTAGGCTCCAGCGGACCGGCGGCCAGGCCCGGCCGCCCGGACGGGATAGAACAGCGCCAAAAATAGCAACCGGAGGAAAACACGTGAAGAAACTCATCATGGCCCTGATTTCGGCCACGGCCCTCATGGTCGTGCCCGCGGCCGCCAAGGACACGCTCAAGATCGCCGCGGCGCCCTACGGCCTCAACGCCGAGTTCATGCAGATCTGGACCGCCGCTCTGAAAGAGCATCCGGCGGTGAAGAACGGCGACGTGACGCTGACCGTGTTCGACGGCCGCTACGACGCGCTCGTCCAGCAGGATCAGTTCAAGACCATGGCGACGCAGAAGTTCGACGCCATCATCTTCGTGCCGATCGACGTCGAAGCCGGCGCCGCGGCGGTGCAGACGGCCGCCGATGCGGGCATCCCGGTGATCGGCTCCAACACCCGCGTGAACTCGAACCTGCTGTCGTCCTATGTCGGCTCGGACGACACCATCTCCGGCTATCTCGAAGCCAAGGCGGTGCTGGACAAGATCGGCTGCAAGGGCAACGTCGTCATCATCGAGGGGCCGATCGGCCAGTCGGCGCAGATCCAGCGGCTGAAGGGCAACCAGAAGGCGCTCGCCGAGTGCCCGAACGTCAAGGTGCTCGAGCAGCAGACCGCCAACTGGTCGCGCGCCGAGGCGCAGACCCTGATGGAGAACTGGCTCACCGCCCATCCCAACCAGATCCAGGGCGTGATCGGCCAGAACGACGAGATGGCGCTCGGTGCCATCGAGGCGATCAAGTCGGCCAACCTCGATGTCAAGTCCTTCGCCATCGCCGGCATCGACGGCATCACCGACGGACTGCGCGCCGTGAAGGCGGGCGAGATGACCTCGATCCTCCAGGACGCCCGCGCCCAGGCGCAGGGGGCCATGGACCTCGCGATCTTCTATGCCAAGAAGGGCGACTACAAGCCGGAATCCGACATCTGGCAGCAATATGCCAAGCAGATGCCGTGGAACGGCGGCAAGGACAAGGAATACAACGTTCCCTGGACGCCGGTCACCGCCGAGAACGTCGACGCGCTGCTTGCGACGCGCAAATAATCGCCGCCGCGGCCGTCGTCAGGACGGCCCGCGATGATCGGCCGGGGCGGGCATGTGGCTCGCCCCGCCACAACGAACCGGGGAAAACAATGTCCGCATCGGGCTCCATCGACCTTTCGTTCTCGCTCGCCGGCAAGACGGCGCTCGTCACCGGTGCCGCCTCCGGGATCGGCAGTGCCATCGCCTCCGCCTTCGCCGCCAAGGGCGCACGGGTCGGCGTGATCGACCTCAACGAGGCCCAGGCCTCCGCCAAGGCCGCCGCGCTCGGCGGCGAAGCCAAGGCGTTCACCTGCGACGTCTCGGATCCGGCCTCCGCCGAGGCGGCGATCGCCGCGGCAGTCGCCGCGTTCGGCGGGATCGACATCGTCGTGAACAGCGCCGGCATCGTCCAACTCGCCCCGGCGGAAGAGTTGCCGCTCGATTTCTGGACCCGCACGATCGCCGTCAATTTGAGCGGCACCTTCTTCGTGTCCCAAGCCGCGGGCCGCGCCATGATCCGCGCCGGCAAGGGCGGCAAGATCATCAACCTCGCCTCCCAGGCGGGCACGGTCGCGATCGAGCAGCACGTCTCCTATTGCGCGTCGAAGTTCGGCGTCATCGGCCTTTCGAAGGTGCTGGCCGCGGAATGGGGCAAGCACGGCATCACCGTGAACACGATCTCGCCGACCGTCGTGCTGACCGAGCTCGGCAAGAAGGCGTGGGACGGCCCGCACGGCGACGCCCTCAAGGCGCGCATCCCGGTCGGCCGTTTCGCCGAGCCGGAGGAGATCGCGGCCGCCGCGGTGTTCCTCGCCTCCAACGGGGCGGACATGATCAACGGCGCCGACCTGCTCGTCGACGGCGGCTACACCATTCTCTGAGGGATTTCTCCTATTATGCAGCGTTTCATCAATAATCCCGACGAGGTGGTCGAAGACACCCTGAAGGGCTTCGTCAAAGCGCATCGCGATCTGGTGCGGCTGTCGGAGCGCAATCCGCGCGTGGTCGCCGCCCAGGTGGCACCGATCGCGGGCAAGGTGGGCGTCATCACCGGCGGCGGCTCGGGGCACGAGCCGGCCTTCATCGGCTATACCGGGCGGACCATGCTCGACGCCGTCGCGGTCGGCGAGCTGTTCTCCTCGCCGACGGCGAAGAGCTTCCTCGACGCGGCCCGCGAGGCGAACGGGGGCAAGGGCGTCGTCTGCCTCTACGGCAACTATGCCGGCGACAACATGAACGTGAAGATGGCGGTGCAACTCGCCGCCAAGGAGGGCCTGACCATCGCGACCGTCGTCGCCAACGACGACGTGTGCTCTGCGCCCGCCTCCGAGCGGGAGAAGCGGCGCGGTGTCGCCGGCGAGATCTTCATGTGGAAGGTCGGGGCGGCGAAGGCGGCCGAGGGCGCGAGCCTCGAGGAGGTGCGTGCCACCGCGCAGAAGGCGATCGATTCGTGCCGCTCGGTCGGCATCGGCCTCGGGCCCTGCACCCTGCCGGCGGTCGGGCATCCGAATTTCGAGATCGCGCCGGGCACGATGGAAGTCGGTATCGGCCACCACGGCGAGCCGGGCACCCGCGTCGAGCCGCTCAAGACCGCCGCCGAGATCGGCCGCGACATGGCCTCCATCGTGCTCGACGACCACGGCTTGGCGGCGGGCACGGAGGTTGCCGTCCTCGTCTCCGGCCTCGGCGCGACGCCGCTCAACGAGCTCTACATCCTCAACGATGCGATCGAGGCGGAGATCACCGCGCGCGGGCTCGTGGTGCACAAGACCTATGTCGGCAACTATTTCACCTCGCTCGAGATGGTCGGCGCGACGTTGACCGTGATGGCGCTCGACGACGAGCTGAAGCGCCTTCTGGCGGTCGAAGCGGCCTGCCCGGCCGGGCTTTGAGGGGGGATGGGTTGATGCAATCCTTTGCGAACGAGGGCGCCGCCGGCATGGTCCTGGCGGTCGCCGGCGTGATCGTCGCCAACCGGGCGTACTTGAGCGAGATCGACGGCAAGATCGGTGACGGCGATCACGGCGTGAACATGGCCAAGGGCTTCGGCATGGCGGCCGAGCGGATCGGCCCGGACATGAGCCTCGCGACCGCTTTCGACTCCCTCGGCACGGTGCTGATGAGCGAGATCGGCGGGTCGATGGGGCCGCTCTACGGCATGATGTTCACCCGCTTCGCCGAAACGATCGACAAGGTGCCGGCGATCGATGCTGCGGCGTTCTCCGCGATGCTCGCGAGCGGGCTCGACGGCATCGAGACGATCGGCGCGGCCAAGGTGGGCGACAAGACGCTCCTCGATACGTTGGTGCCGGCGAAGACCGCGTTCGATGCGGCGATCGCCGAGGGACAATCCTTCGCCTCCGCCCTCGATGCGCTGTCGACGGCGGCGGAAGCGGGGCGTGACAGCACCAAGGATCTGGTGGCGAAGATCGGCCGGGCGAGCCGTCTCGGTGAGCGCTCCCTCGGCGTGCTCGATGCCGGCGCGACCTCCTGCGCCCTCATCCTGACCACGCTCGCAACCGAAGCGAAGGCGCGGCTCGGCGCCTGAGGAGCCTCGAGCCCTTTCGGACGGCCCCGCGGGTCGGCCGAAAGGGCGGCGTGTTCAGCGCAGAAAATGGATGTGCGGCCGCGCATGGTGCGGGGAGGGGGCGACCCGGGCTTCGACCGAGAAGACGGATCGCAGCAGGTCTTCCGTGAGGATGTCCTCAGGCGTGCCCGCGGCGACGACACGGCCGCGGGCGAGCACGACGAGGCGGTCACAGAACATCGCCGCGTGGTTCAGGTCGTGGAGCGCGATGACGCTCGTGACTGGCAGGCCCGCGATCAGCCGCAGCACGCCGATCTGATGCTCGATGTCGAGGTGGTTGGTGGGCTCGTCGAGGATGAGCTCCGTCGGGCTCTGGGCGAGCGCCTTGGCGATCTGGGCGCGCTGCTTCTCTCCGCCGGACAGGCGCTGCCAGCGCGCATCGCGCTTCTCTGAGAACCCGGCGACCGCGAGGGCCCGAGCGACGGCGTCCTCGTCCGCCGGTGTCCACCCCGCGAGGAGCGACCGGTGAGGATGCCGGCCGAGCCGCACCACGTCGGCCACGGTGAGGTTCGCGGTCGTCGTCGCGTGCTGCTCGACGAAGGCGACACGCCGGGCGAGCGCGCGGCGGCGGATCGTGCCGATCTCTCGATCATCCAGCAGAATGCGTCCCGCATCGGGCCGCTTCAGCCCCGCGAGGAGGCGGAGCAGCGACGTCTTACCGGACCCGTTCGGCCCGAGGAGGCCGACCATCTCGCCGGTCCTCACCTCGAGGGAGATGCCGTCGAGGATCACCGTCTTGCCGGCCTTCCAAGTGAGGTGTTCGGCGCGGATCGTCATGCGGCACGCTGCAAGCGGTAGAGCAGGAGCGAGAAGACCGGCACGCCGACCAGCGCGGTGACCACACCCACGGGGAGCACCTGCTGCGGAACCAGGGCGCGCGCGGCGATGTCCGCCAGGACCATGAAGATCGCCCCGGAGACGGCGCAGGCGGGCAGCAGGCGGATGTGCAGCGGCCCGACGAGGAAGCGGGTGACGTGGGGCACCACGAGGCCGACGAAGCCGATCGACCCGACCATGCTGACGATCGTCGCCGTCATCATCGCAGTGAGGCAGAATAATGTGAGCCGCGCCCTGGCGACGTCGACGCCGAGCGCCGCCGCGGCCTCGTCGCCGAAGGCGAAGGCATCGAGCACCCGCGCTTGGGTCAGGCACGCCACGAGGCCGGCCCCGACGACGCCCGCGACCAGCGCGAACTCCGGCCAGCGCACACCCCCGAAGCTGCCGAGGAGCCAGAACATCACGTCACGGGCCTGCTGGGCGTTAGCCGAGGTGGTCACGATGTAGGCCGTCGTCGCATTGAAGAGTTGCGAGGCGGCGACGCCCGCGAGAATGGTGCGGTCCGCGCCGGCGGCGGTGCCGTTCGACAGGAGGGCGACGAACAGGAAGGCCGCGAACGCGCCGGCGAATGCGCCGGCCGAGAGCGACACAGCCCCCGCACCGAGGCCGAGGATGACGATCGCGACCGCGCCTGTCGAAGCGCCGGCCGAAACGCCGAGGACGTAGGGTTCGGCGAGCGGGTTGCGCAGCAGCGCCTGCATGATCGCCCCGCAGAGCGCGAGGCCCGCGCCGCAGAACGCCGCGACGAGAGCCCGGCTGAGCCGGTAGTCCCAGATCACCGTCTCCTGAATCCGGCTGAGTGCCACATCGGTCCAGCCGAGCCGGTTGGTCACCGCCGCGACGGTCGTCGTCAGGGGGATCGGCAGATCGCCGACCCCGACGCTCACACCGACGACGGCGAGCACCGCGGCGAGGGACAGGATCGTCAGGCCGAGGAGCAGGCCCATCCGCCGGAGGGAGCGCACCGGTCCGCTCACCGGAGGAGACCGAGGGCCTTCAACTGCGCGGCGACCTGCTCCGCGCCGTAGATCGTGCGCACGCCGGGGTTCATCGCCTGGCCGTCCATGACGACGATCGCCTTCGACTTCACGGCCGGCAGTTCGCTGAGGGCGGGGTCCGTGGTGAGAAAGCGCACCTTGGCGTCGGACTTATCGAGTTCCCAACGATTGCGGTCGAGGCTCGCGGCGACGATCACGCCCGGGTTGGCGGCGATGATGCTCTCCCACCCGACCGTGGGCCACTCCGCCTCCGACGCGATCGCGTTGGTGCCGCCGAGCAGGTTGGCGATGTAGCCCGAGGCACCGTTCTTGCCGCCCACATAGGCGTCCGCGGACGGCGACGGGCTCGAGAACCAGAACAGATAGGAGAGCGGCTTGCCGCTCGTGCCGTTGTTCTGGACCATTGCGCGCAGGGCGGCCTCGCGCGCTTTGAAGTCGGCGATGAGGGCCTGGCCGCGATCCTGGACGTCGAAGATACGGGAAAGCTCGTCGATCTCCTGATAGAGGAGCGCGCTCGTCCACAGGCGGTCACGGCTCCCGTAGGTGTCCTTGGTCGCCTTGGTGTCGAGGCAGGTGCTCGGCGAGAGGTAGGTCGGCACGCCGACCTTTTCGAAATCCTCGCGTTTGGCGACCTTGCTGTTCGGACCGAGCAGGCTCGGCAGGGCCGCGGCGACTAAATCGGGGTCTTCGGCCAGCATCGATTCGAAGGTGGGGAACTCGACCGTGAGGAGCTTCACCTTGGCGTTGGCCGCGGCGAGCTGGGGCATGACGTGGCTGGGCCAGAAGGCGGTGCCGACCATCCGATCCTGTAGCCCGAGCAGAAGGAGAATCTCGGCGCTGTTCTGCCCGAGACCGATCGCCCGCTGCGGCGCCTTCGGGAACGTGACCTCGACCCCGCAATTCTCGAGGACGAGGGGATAATGCGTCGACGCGGCCTGCGCCGCATTCAGCATCAACAAAAGTGCAAATATAGAATTAGAGAATTTAAAAAGAGATAGAATTCGAGTCATGCCGTGTCCCAGATCTTTCCCATCTTGCGGCCGCTATATCAGGATCGGTCGGGACGACAAGAGGTAAGAACGAACACTGCTGCGAGAGGTGATTATAGTTATTCTAAGCGGATGTGACCCTATACGCAGACCGGCGGGCCGGCGCGGGTTCGCGCCGGCGCTCACGGCATTACATCGCGGGAGGCAAACAGCCGTCGGCCTTGAGGATACGCTTAGTGGAGGCTGGGTTCCGATCGAGCATGTGCGCCGGACGGATTGGTCGAACGACGAGGTTGCCCCCGCAATTGGGACTCGTGCCCCCGAGCACGCCGTCCGCGCAGGTCGCGCAAAATGTGCATTCGAATGTGCAGATACGGGCGTTCATGCTGGATGGCGGAAGGTCGCTATCACAGCATTCACAATTGGGTCGCAGCTCAAGCATTCGAGGCCTCCATCATTTGCGCCCATCGTCCCGAATATCCTCGGATCACGCAATAATCCGAGGCTTGGTCGCGTCACCGCTCGGGAGGCCGGCCGGCTCGAAATCTCTTTGTTCGGCCGGCAGCCTTGCTGGGCGGAATCGATGAAGTCCCACGTGAGGCGCCTCGGAGGAGGCGTTCGATCGCCCGATCCGGGCCGTCCTCAGCGGCGTTCGCTGTCGAGATCGGCCATCGCCTGAGCGTGATAGCGGTCGCCGCGCGCGGCGCCCTTCGGGACGGCGTGCTCGATCGCGGCGAGGTCTTCGGCGGAGAGCCGGACGTCGAGCGCGGCGAGGGCGTCGGTGAGTTGGGCGGGCCGGCGGGCGCCGATTAGGGGCACGATGTCGTCGCCTTGGGCGAGGGCCCAGGCGATCGCAGCTTGGGACATCGGCAGGCCTTTCGCCTCGGCGACGGCACGCAGCGCCTCCACGAGCGCGAGGTTCGCCGCGCCGTTCTCGCCCTCGAAGCGCGGGCTGTGGGCGCGGTAGTCTCCGGCGCCGTAGCCGCCCGGCCGCCAACGGCCGCCGAGCATGCCGCGCGCGAGGATGCCGTAGGCCGTGACGTCGATGCCGAGATCGCGCAGGGTGGGGAGGATCTCGTCCTCGATGCCGCGCGAGAGCAGCGAATATTCGATCTGGAGATCGACGATCGGGTGCACCGCCGCCGCGCGGCGGATCGTTTGCGCGCCGACCTCCGACAAGCCGATATGGCGGATGTGCCCCGCCTTGGCGAGTTCGGCGAGGGTGCCGATCACCGCCTCGACGTCGGTGCCGGGCGGCAGGCGGGCCGGCCTGTAGATATCGATGTATTCGGTGCCGAGGCGCTTGAGCGAATAGGCGAGGGCCGTCTTGATCGCTGCGGGGGTCAGGGCATAGCCCAGCCATTGGCCGGTCGGGTCGCGCTGTGCGCCGAACTTGACGCTGAGCACGTAGCGGTCGCGGGCGATGCCGCGAAGCGCTTCGGCGACGAGCATCTCGTTGTCTCCCATGGCGTAGAAATCGCCGGTGTCGAACAGGGTGACGCTGGCATCGAGCGCGGCGTGGATCGTGGCGATGCTCTCGGCGCGGTCGGCCGGACCATAGACGCCGTCCGACATGCCCATGCAGCCGAGGGCGAAGGCGGACACGACGGGTCCGGTCTTTCCGAGTTGGCGGGTCTTCATCGGGTTGATCTCCTCGAAGCAGCGGGGAAAGGCCCCGTCCGTGAAACGAAGATGCATCCGATAAGATCGTGCGATAATCCGTAGATCATGGAACGACGTGTACGGAATTCCGCACAATGGCCGACGCCCCGCTCGACGATCTCCACGCCTTCGCTGCCGTCGCCCGCGCCCGCGGCTTTCGCGGCGCGGCTGTTGCGGAAGGCGTCTCTGCCTCCGCGTTGAGCGAAGCGGTGCGTCGGCTCGAGACGCGGCTCGGCGTCCGCCTGCTCAACCGCACGACCCGCTCCGTCGCCCCGACGGAGGCAGGTCTCCGGCTGCTCGAACGTTTGACGCCCGCGCTCGACGAGATCGCCGCCGCGCTCGACGGGATCAACAGCGTCCGGGCGCGCCCGAGCGGCACCCTGCGGCTCAACGTGCCGGTGATCGTGTCGCGCTTCGTGCTGCCGCCGATCGTCGGCGGATTTCTGAGCGCCTATCCGGACATCACCCTCGACGTCATGGCGGAGGACAGCTTCGTCGATATTCTCGCCGCCGGCTTCGACGCGGGCGTGCGTTATGACGAACGGCTCGAGCTCGACATGATCGCGGTGCCGATCGGCCCGCGCACCCAGCGTTATGTGGCGGCGGCGTCCCCGGCTTATCTCGCGGCGCATGGCCCGCCGAACCATCCCGGCGACCTCGTCGGACATGCCTGCATCCGCCACCGCTTTCCGGGCCGGGCGAGCCCGGCATGGGAGTTCGAGCGGGGCGACGAGATCGTGCGGGTGAGCGTCCAGGGACCGCTCGTCGCCTCGACGCTCGATCTTCAGATCGCCGCGGCCGTCGCCGGCCTCGGCATCCTCTATTCGTTCGAGGATGCGCTCGCGCCGGAGATCGCGGCGGGCCGGCTGGTGCCGGTGCTGGAGGACTGGTGGCAGTCCTTTTCAGGGCCCTATCTCTATTATGCGGGGCGGCGTTATCTGCCCGCCCCGCTTCGCGCTTTCGTCGATTATGTGCGGGTGCTTCCCGCCTCCGCGGCCGGGTGAGCGCGCCTCAGAGGCGGCCGTCGATCGCCCGGTCGAGCAGGCCCCGGAGGTTCGCCGTGTCGAGGGCGATCGGGTTGCCGCCGGCGCACGGGTCGGCGAGCGCCATCTCGACCACCTTGTCGCGGTCGATGTCGTGAAGGCCGATGTCGCCGAGGGTGGCGCCGATGCCGAGCCCGTCGCGCAGCCGGACGATCCATTGGATCACCGCGTCGCCGTCGTGGGCCGGCAGGTCGAGGATGCGGGCGAGCGCGGTCAGCTTGTCCTCGACCGCCGGACGGTTGAAGGCGACGACATAGGGCATCAGCACCGCGTTGAGCAGGCCATGATGGGCGTCGTGGAGGGCGCCGAGCGGATGGGCGAGGGCGTGGATGGCACCGAGCCCCTTCTGCAGCGCCACGCAGCCCATGCCGGAGGCGATCAGCATCTGCGACCGTGCCTCGATGTCGGAGCCGTCCGCGACGGCGCGCGGCAGGTGCTCCTTGATGAGCCGCATCGCATTGAGCGCGACGCCCTCGGCCATCGGGTGGAAGGTCGGCGCGCTGTAGGCTTCGAGGGCGTGCGAGAGCGCGTCCATCCCGGTCGCGGCCGTCACCTTGGCCGGCAGGCCGAGGGTGAGCTCGGCGTCCATGAAGACGATGTTCGGCATCATCCGGGGATGGAAGACGATGACCTTCCGCCCCTCGGTTTCGTGGGTGATGACCGAGGAGCGGCCGAGCTCGGAGCCGGTGCCGGCGGTCGTCGGGATCGCGATGACGGGGATCAGGGCGCTGGTATCGACCCGCTTCCAGTTGTCACCGATGTCTTCGAAGTCCCACATCGGGCGGCTCTGGGTCGCCATCAGGGCGATCGCCTTCGCCGCGTCGAGGGCACTGCCGCCGCCCAGCGCCACGACGAGATCGTGGCCGCCGGCTTTCAGGGCCGCGACGCCCGCCGCGACGTTGCCGCCGGTCGGGTTCGGCTTGACGTCCGAGAAGAGCGCAGCCGTGACGCCACCCGCCGCGAGCACGTCCATGACCCGGGCGGTGAGCGGCAGATCGGCGAGGCCGCGGTCGGTGACGACGAGCGGACGGCGCGCTCCGAGCTCGGCGACCGCGGCGGCGAGTTCGGCGATCCGCCCCGCGCCGAAGCGCACGGAGGTCGGGAAGCTCCAGTTGGAGACGGCCGCGGCAGCGGGCGGCGCGGCCCGGAAGGACGCGGGCTCGGCGATATCGATCATGGCACCCTCGGAGGACTAGGGATCAGGCCGGTTCGGCGAGGCGGTTACGGCGGGCGGCGCGACGGCGCACGACGTCCGCGACCACCACCAGCACCAGCGCCGGAATGAAGTTCAGCGTGGCGAGCGCGGGATAGATCGGCGAGGAGCCAACCGCGATGCCGCTATAGACGAAGGTCGGCAGCGTACGGATCGTGCCGCCGAGGCTGTAGGAAATGTAGAAATTTCCCCACGACAGCAGGAAGGCGAAGCTCGCCGCCGAGAAGATCCCGGGCCACAGCAGCGGCAGCGTGATCTCGCGGAACACGACCCACCCGCTCGCACCGGCATCGCGCGCGGCGTCTTCCAGCGTCTCGTCGAAGCCGTAGACCTGCACCGCCACGATCACCAGCGTGAACGGCGTGATGTAGACGATGTGGCCGATGACGACGCTCGCGAGCCCGGTGGTGAAGCCGAGCCATTGGCCGAGCACCGAGAACCACAGCAGCATCACCACGCCGAGCAGGAGCTGCGGAAAGAGCAGCGGCGCGAAGGTGAGGGCGCGGAAGAAGGTCTGCAGCCGGAAGCGGAAGCGGATCCAGGCGATGGCCCCGGCGGCGCCGAGAACCGTCGCGAAAATCGTCGTGATCGCAGCGATCAACGCCGAATTCTTCAGCGCCGGGATGAAGTCTCCCTTGGCGAACAGGGCCGGGTACCATTCGGTGGACCAGGTCTCGATCGGCAGCGTGAGCATGCGGCTGCCGGTGAACGAGAACACGACGAGGGTGATGATCGGCACGTAGAAGAAGGCGAGCAGGAGAGCGACGGAGCCCACCAGCAGGGTGTCGACGAGGGCGCTCTTGGTACGGTCTGACATCATGCTTCCCCTCACGCCGGGCTCGCCACGCGGCGGCGGCGCATCGCCACGAGGGCGGAGATCGCGAGCGAGAGGGCGCCGATGACGATGAGCACCAGGGTCAGCGCGGCGCCGAGCGGCCAGTTCACCCGGGTCTCGAAGCTCTGGCGGATGAGTTCCGAGGCCATCGGCGAATTGCCGCCGCCCATCACCTTCGGCTCCAGGAAGGCGCCGAGGCTGAGGACGAAGACGAGCACCGCACCGGCATAGAGGCCCGGCTTCGAGAGCGGCAGCGTCACCTCGAAGAACGTGCGCAGGCGAGAGGCGCCTGCGTCATAGGCGGCGAGTTGCAGGTCGCGGTCGATGCGCACGAGCGACAGGTAGATCGTGAACATCGGATAGACGGCGAGGTTGTAGACCATGCCGATCATCGTCGCGGACGGGGTGAAGAGCAGATTGAGCGCCTGCGGCCCAAACCCGAGATAGGATAGCCCCCAGTTCAGCACGCCGTTCTTGTCGAGCACGAGGATCCAGCCGAACGTCTTCAACACGGCATCGGTCAGGAAGGCGAAGGTGATGAGGATGGTCACGTGCCGCTGGAGGCTGCCGAGCCGCGTCGCCAGCGCATAGGCGACCGGCATCGCGATCGCGAGCGACAGCACGACGCAGACGAGCGACATCGCCACGGTGCGCAGCATGATCGTCCAATAGAACGGCTTGCCGAACACGTCGCGCCAGGTGGCGAGGTCCCAGGTCCAGATCAGGCGGTAATATTTGGTGGTCTGGAAGCTCAGGATGCCGGTCATCGCGAGCGGCACCAGGAAGAAGACGATCATCAGGAGCGTGAGCGGCACCGTGGTGCCGAGGAGCAAGGGATCGCGCCAGGATTTCCGATCAATCCGCATCTGTCACTCCCGGATGAGCACGATGTCGGACCGGTCGAAGCCGATCGTCACGGCCTCGCCGACGGCGGCCGGCAGGTTCGGCGTGCCCGGCAGGTCCATCACGACCGGGACGGGGTGCCCCTCGACCCGGACGCGATATTGGATCGAGGCGCCTTTGACGAAGAATTCCTCGACATGCCCCGCGAGCGTGGCGAAGGGCTGGGGCTCGTTCGCGCCGGCGAAGCGGAGCGCTTCGGGGCGCACCAGGAGGAGGGCGCTCGGGCCCGTCACGGCGCTCGTCGCCTGCGCCTTGGAAACGAGCGCGCCGGTGCAGGAGATGATCGGCGAGCCGAAGGCGATGTCGTCGCCCGGCCCCGCATCGATGCGCACGGGGAACAGGTTGGTGTCGCCGATGAAGCTCGCCACGAACGAATCCGCCGGGCGATAATAGATCTCGGACGGCGTGCCGATCTGGACGACGTTGCCGGCGCGCATCACGCAGATGCGGTCGGCGAGCATCATCGCCTCTTCGAGATCGTGGGTGACGAGCACGAACGAGGTGCCGAGATTGCGGTGCAGGTTCTTCAGTTCCGCCTGAAGCGACTTCTTGAGCTTGGCGTCGAGGGCGCTCATCGGCTCGTCGAGGAGGAGCACGCCGGGTTGGGAGACGAGGGCGCGGGCCAGCGCGACACGCTGCTGCTCGCCGCCCGAAAGCTGCGCCGGGAAGCGGTCGAGATAGGCCGTCTTCAGGTGCATCAGTTCCAACATGGCGCGGATGCGCGTCTCCGCCTCGGCGGCGGGCACCTTCGCGAGCTTCAGCGGAAAGCCGATATTGTCGCGCACCGTCTTATGGGGAAACAGCGCGAGCTTCTGGAACACCATGCGGGTCGGCCGCTTGGCCGCCGGCACGTCGTTCATGTCGCGCCCCTCGATCTTCAGCGTGCCGCCGGTCGGCTGCTCGAAGCCGGCGACGATCTTGAGGAGCGTGGTCTTGCCGCAGCCGGACGGGCCGACGAGCGCGACGAATTCGCCCGCGCCGACCTCGAGCGACACCGAATGGAGCGCACGGAAGGGGCCGTAATCCTTGACGATGGCGGACGCTTCGATGATGGGGCTCGGCAATGGTCTCGCTCGCGCAATGGGATCGGTCGGGAATAGGGGAGCCCGCCCGGCGGATCGTCGGGCGGGCTCGCGGGGGCGGGACGTCAGCGGGCCGCGAGTTCTTCCTGCCAGATCGCCAGCATGTCGTCGATGTTCGGCGCGATCGTGTGGAACAGGCTGTTGTCCCAGGCGTGCCACATATAATCCATCTGCAACGCGCTCTTCTGCTCCGGCGTGAACAGCGCTTCCGCCTTCTGGTTCGGCACCAGATTGCAGGTCGCCTCGGTGATCGCGAGCTTCACCGCGACGTCTGGCGAGACGATGTATTTCAGGAACTTCTTGGCGAGCGTCGGGTCGTTGCCGTTGTCGAGGAGGCCGGTCGCCTCCATCCAGATGATGCCCTGCTTCAGCCCGTTGCGGGGCTCCGGCACGATCGACTGCACATAATCGTGGCCGGCGAGGCGCAGCGACGAGGTGCAGTAGGAGCCGCCGCCGATCAGGCAGCGGAACGAGCCGTCGAGCAGGCCCTTCTGGGCGATGGCGAGATCGCCGACGATGGCGCGGGTGTTCTTGAACGCCGCGCGCAGCACCTTGCGGACTTCGTCGAGCTCGTTCTTATCGAGCTCCTTGTAGGGGTTCACGCCGGCATAGAGGGCGAGCGGCATGATCGGCCAATCACCCCAATCGAGCAGGCAGATCTTGTCGCGGTAGGCCGGATCGAAGACGGGAGCGTAGCTCGACCAGGTCTCGAGCTTGTCGAACTTGGTGTTCACGGTCGGGCCGACCCAGCCCCAGCGCGTCGGCAGGCCGGTCGCCTTGCCCTCGTATTGCAGCGGCGCGAACGGCGCGCGGAACTGCGGATAGAACTCGGCATATTGGTCGGCGAACTCGGCATCGTCGATGAAGCGGTCGATGCCGGCCGGACCCATGCGGGCGATCCAGGGGCTGTCCGAAGACACGAGGTCGAAGGCACGGTAGGCACCGGCCGCGAGCTTGGCGAAGCCGCCGGCGGAATCGGTGATCAGATCGACCGAGATCTGGACGTCGTTCGCCTTCTGGAAGGGATCGAGGATCGCCGGGGCGTTGTAGCCCTCCCAGCACATATAGTTCAGCGACTGAGCGGCGCGGGCGCCCTGGAACGCGCCCGGCAGCACGCCGCCGGCCGCAAGCGCCGCGCCGGCGCCCATGCCCTTCAGCACGGTGCGGCGGGACAGCGGGGACTTCATCGCATTCGGGGTGTTGGGATCGTCTTTCGTCACGGGTTCGGTCCTTGTTCTGGCTCTGGAAGGGTTGCGAAGCACGGTTCGAGGTCAGACCACCTCGAGGTAGCGGCGGATTTCCCACGGGCTGACATGGCGGCGATATTCGGCGTCCTCGAAACGTCGGGCGGCGGCGAACGCATCGACGAAGGCGTCCCCGAACAAGGCGCGGGCCGGCGCCGAGGCGGCGAAGCGCTCGGCCGCCCGGCCGAGATCGGACGGGAAGACGGCGGCCGGGTCCGGCGTCGCGGCATAGAGATTGGCACGGCTGCCCGGCGGCGGCTCGATCTCGTTGCGGATGCCCCAGAGACCGGCACCGAGGCACATGGCGAGCGAGAGATAGGGGTTGGTGTCCGCGGAGGGGACGCGGAACTCGACGCGCGTCGCCTCCGGCGCGTCGTTGATGACGCGCACCGCGGCGGTGCGATTCTGCACGCCCCAGTTCGCCGCCGTCGGCGCCCAGGCGCCCGGCACCATGCGCTTGTAGGCGTTCACCGTGTGGCTGCACATCGCGAGCATCTCGGGCATCAGCGCGACGAGGCCGCCGATGAAGTGCCGCGCGGTCCGGCTCAAGCCCTCCGGCTCGGCCGCGTCGTGGAAGGCCGGCGTGCCGTCCGGGCGCGTCAGCGAGACGTGGAGATGGCCCGACTGGCCGGCGAGATCCGGCGACAGCTTCGACATGAAGGCCGCGGTCAGCCCGTTGCGCAGAAAATAGGCCTTGGCGAAATTCTTGAAGAGTGCGGCGTCATCGGCGGCCTTGATGCCCTTGGCGTGGTGCAGCGGCGCCTCGAAGCACCCCGGCCCGAGCTCGGTGTGGATCGCCTCGATCTCGATGCCGAGCGTCTCCATCGTCTGCCGGAGCCCGCCGATCAGGTCGCCGTAGAGCGCGGTCGTCTGGAGCGAATAGGTGCGGTTGCCTTGCGCGAAATGGTCGAGGCCGGTGAAGTCCTTGGCGCGCAGGCTCTCCGGCGTCTCGTCGAAGACGAAGAATTCGAACTCGAAGGCGGCGTTGACGTCGAAGCCGAGCGCGCCGAGCTCGGCGATCATTCGAAGGGCCTGGGTGCGGGGAGAGAGCGCGCCGAAGTCGCCCTCGAAATCGGCGATGCACACCGCGGCCTTGTCGGCGAAGGGATAGCGGCGCAGGTTTTCGGCAAAGAGCGTCGCGGGCCGGTCGATATAGGCACCGCTGTCGTAGGTCTTCTCGGCGGTATCCCAGCAATAGAGCACTTCGCAGAAGGGATAGCCCTTGGCGGCGAGCTTCACCGCCTTGTCGGCCGACACCTGCTTATGGCGGAACACGCCGTCCGGATCGAAGATGCCGATATGCACGTCGCGCGCATCGAGTGCTGCAAGACCGGTCTCGAGCTGCCGCGCCGCGTTGTGCCGATCCGTCATTCCGCCATGTCCCCCAACCGCTCTCGGCGATTGTTTGCTCTGTGAACCTTTTCATCAGGCTAGGGGCGGGCGGATGCGCTAGGAATATCCCTCGGGGTATAGGCGTGCGAAAATCCGCGCCCCATCCGACAGCAGGGAGACCGACGCGTGCAGAGCGCTTTCGCGGACTGGAATGCGGCCGTGGGCCGGGGGCTCGAGGCCCTCGGCACGGCGGAATTTCCGCGCGCTCTCGAAGACGCAGTGCGGGCGGCGGTGCCCTTCGACATCTTCATGGTGTTCGCCTATTCGGGGCCGGAAAACCCGATCTGCCTCGCCCACAACATGGATGGCGGCCGGGCCGAAACGGTGATCGAGGCCTATGCCCGCGGGCCCTATCTGCTCGATCCGTTCTATGGCGCGGCGATCGGCCACGAGCCGGCCGGGGTGATCCGCCTGAAGTCGCTGGCGCCGGACCTCTTCTACACCTCCGAATATTTCAAACAGCATTATGAGCGGACCTGCATCCGCGACGAGGTCGGCTTCCTCCTGCGCCCGGCGCTGGGGACGGCGATCGTCGTCAGCGTGACGCGGCCGATCGACGGGCCGGCCTTCTCCGCCCGCGACATGCAGACGATCCGCGCGATCGAGCCGGTGGTCCGCCGGCTCGGCGAGAGCCACTGGCGCGACATCGGCCAGCGTTTCACGCCGGGGCGTCGCAACGGGGCGAAGGCGGGGCCGATCGACCGCGCGCTCGACGCCATGGCGGTCGGCCACCTGACGCCGCGGGAGATCGAGATCACGGCTCTCGTGCTGCGGGGCCACTCGAACGCCTCGATCGCCGACCTTTTGAAGATCAGCGCCGGGACAGTGAAGATCCACCGCCGCAACATCTACCAGAAGCTTCAGATCGGCTCCCAGGCCGACCTCTTCGCCCGCTTCATCGCCCACCTCGCGACGGTGAGCTGAGGGGGCTAGAGCAGGCTCAGGGCCGTTGCGATCGGGAGGAAGAGCGTGCGCGGCCGTTTGATCAACTCGACGAAGCCGAACGAGGCATAAAACGAGGCCGCGTTGTCGTCGATCGCGTCTGCGAAGATCGCGTGCGCACCGATCGGGGCGTCCGCCACGGTCTTGATGGCGTCGAAGAGCAGCGCCTCCCCGAGACCCTGTCCGGCATAATCGCGGTGCCGGCCGAGCCATCCAATGAGGACCGCAGGCACAGCCGGATAGCGCGGCAGCTTCCTCGCGAACGGCTGCGGCACCGCCGTCAGCGGCACGTTGCTCGAAGATAGAGTGTAGAAGCCGGCAATCTGGTCCGTCGCCTTCTCCAGCGCGACGAAGCATGTGGCGTAGTTGCGCTTCACATCCTGCGAGACTGTTTCGCGAAAATAGAGATCGATTCGTTCGTTTCCGCAGGTGAAGCCGCCGCGGTCATGCGCCCGCGAGAGGGGCTCGATGACGAAGCGGGGGCTCACCGGCGCTCGATCAAGTCGGCATGGCGCTTCGCGGCGCGGCTCAAGCGGGCGTTGGGAGCCGGCGGATCGATAAGGGCCTCGGCGAATCGAATCTGGTCTTCCCGCGCGAGCCGCAGGATCTCTGCGTCTTCGATGACGCGCCGTGCATCCTCCCCAGCGGTTGCGATCAGATAGCCCGTGAGGGTCATGCCGCGAAGTCGCGCGGCGCGCTGCATCTGGTCGTAGATCTCGACCGGAATGCGCGCCTCCAACCGGGCCGTCTCAGCTTCCGTCTGCGATTTCGGCATGGCGTCCTCCTGTCGAGATAAAATACGGCAAGATGCCGTATTTTCAAGGGCGCCTCACCTCGCGCCCGCAGACGATCGCGTCTCCGCCACCTGCCGGGCGACGAGGCAGAGCAGTTCGAACAGAATGGTCGCCCCGGCGAGTGCGGTCATGCCGGCGAGATCGAATGGGGGCGAGACTTCGACGACATCGGCGCCGACGATCCGCACGCCCTCGAGGAGCCGAACCAGCGCCTGCGCCTCCCGGGTGGTGAAACCGCCGATCTCGGGCGTTCCGGTCCCCGGCGCCATCGACGGATCGATGCAATCGACGTCGAAGGAGATGTAGGTGGGACCGTCGCCGACGATCGCCCGCGCCTCGGCCATGATGTCGGACGCACCACGCCTGACGAACTCCTCCATGTAGACGATGCGGATGCCCTGATCCTTCGCCCAGGCGTGTTCGTCGGGGGCGTAGATCGAACCGCGGATGCCGATCTGCACGACGCGGTGCGGGTCGAGCAGACCCTCCTCGATGGCACGGCGGAACGGGGTGCCGTGGGTGTAGAGGTTGTCGCCGAAATAAAGGTCGTTGGTGTCCGAGTGCGCGTCGAAATGGATCATGCCGACGGGACCCGAGCGGGCGACGGCGCGCAGCACGGGAAGCGTCGTCAGATGGTCGCCCCCGACGGCGAGGGGAACGGCGCCGGCCACCACCACGCTGCGCACGCCGGCCTCGATCCTGGCAAGCGCGTCCAGGAGGTCGATCGGATTGACGGAGAGATCGCCGATGTCGGCCACGCGGGCGAGCTTGAACGGTTCGATTCCGGAAACGTGGTGGGTCGAGCGCATCAGGGTCGATTGGTTGCGAACCTCGCGCGGCCCGTGGCGGGCGCCGGCGCGATTCGTCGTGCCGCCGTCCCAGGGGATGCCGAACAGGGCGATGTCGAGCTCCGCCGCGGACGTCGCGAGCGGGAGCCGCATGAAGGTTGCTGGCCCTGCGAACCGCGGAACCAGGCCGGAATCGATCGGCTGCGGAAAGGATGTGCTCATCGATCGTCCGGTTGCGGCGGCGGGCGTGGGCTTGGCGGCGGGAGATCCGCCGCGATCATCATCCGCGCATTCGGCCCCGTACGACAAGAGCGAGGCTGCGGCCGATGATGTGAAGATCGAGCGCCAAGGTGCGATGCTCGACATACCAGAGATCGTGGCGCAGGCGTTCGGCCATCGCCTCCGGTTCGGGCGCGGGGCCGCGCCAGCCTTGGACCTGAGCCCACCCGCTGATGCCGGGCAGAGCCCGCTGCCGATCGCGATAGCGGGGGAGCAGGTCTGCGAGGCAGGCGTCTTCCTCGATCGCGTGGGGACGCGGGCCGACGAGCGACATGTCGCCGGCGAGAACGTTGACGAGTTGCGGCAGTTCGTCGAGGCCCCGCGGCCGCAGAAAGGCGCCGAGCCGGGTGACGACCGTCGGGCTCCCCGGATCTCGGCCGGCGTGCCGCATCGTCCGGAACTTCCAGATCACGAAGGGTCGCCCGCCGCATCCCGTCCGCGCCTGCCTGAACAGCGCCGGGCCGGGGCTGTCGAGCCGGATCGCGAGGGCGAGGAGCAGCATCGGCAAAGCGAGCAGCACGAGGCCGACGCTCGCCCCGACGAGGTCCAGAAAACGCTTCGCCGCCGCCGACCGCGCTCGGTCTCGCGGAACGGCGCGCCAAGGCGTCTGAATGAGTGCCGCCCGGGCCCTCATGCGGCGGATCCTCCCCCGAGAGATCGACGCTGACACCGCCGCGGACCGGCCGGGCGCAACCCGCATTGAGGCACAAGCCGTGAACGTCCGCAATCCCAACGTGTGGTCGGTTGTGGTGCGTCAGGAGCGGCGGTGGGTGGCCGCCACGCGGGCCGCCTGATCGTAAAGGCCGGAGAGGAGTTCGAGGGTCCGCCGCGCCTCGGCGAGCCTTGCCTCGAAGCCGGGCACCGCCTCGATCGCGGCGATGAGGAGAGCCCGACGGATCTCGGCGTAGCGGTCCGTCACCTCGCGCCCCTTATCGGTGACGGAATAGGTGACGCCCGAGCGCCCCGATCCCGAGCGCACGACGAGCCCGGCCCCGATCAGTTTGCGCAGGCTGTATTGGATGTTCGGGATGTCGTCGCGGTTGGTGAGGCGGGCGAGGTCCTTCACGCTCTTGGGGCGGTCGTTCATGCGGATGACGTGGAGCATCGCGTTTTCGGGCCCGCTCGCCGGCAGGTCGATGGCGCCGCGCAGGCACTCCGCCTGCCAGCGGCCGAACGATTCAAAGGTCCGCATCAGCGAGAACTCGAGCTCGGTCGCATCGACCTCGATCGCCGTCGTCGCGAGATGCCAGCGGCGGTCGAGTGCCTCCGGATGATCGATGCCTTTGACGCGCTTCGCCGCCATCCCGCCGTCCCTCTGCCTGGGCGCGAGGATAGCCGCCGCGGCGATTGCCGCCAAACGGACTTTACGATAGAATTTCAATCATAAAATAAATCCTATCCAGGGGCCTTCCATGACCACAACCGCGACCTCCTCGCCGTCCGTCAACCCGATGTTCCGGCGCGACCGCTTCCTGCTCGGCACGTTCGCGTCCAATTGCTCCGGTGGCATGACCGTCACCAAGGTGCCGGAGCGCTGGTCGAGCACGTGGGACAACAACCTCGCGCTCGCCGGCCTGCTCGACGATGCCGGCATCGACTTCATGCTGCCGATCGCCCGCTGGATAGGCTACGGCGGCGAGACCGACTTCCACGGCTCCGTGCTCGAGACGATGACCTGGGCCGCTGGCCTGCTCGCCCGGACGCGACGCATCGCCGTGTTCGCGACCATCCACACGACGGCGAACAACCCGGTCGTGGTGGCGAAGCAGATCGCGACCATCGATCACATCAGCCGGGGCCGTGCCGGGCTCAACATCGTCGCCGGTTGGAACAAGCCAGAATACGAGGCGCTCGGCCTGACGCTCCCCGACGACCACGAGACCCGTTACGGCTATGCTCAGGAATGGTTCGACATCATCCGCAAGCTGTGGAGCGCGGACGAGCACTTCGACTGGAACGGCACCTATTTCCATCTGAAAGGTGTGAAGGGCGAGCCGAAGCCGTTCGCCGGCGAGCCGCCGATCCTCAACGCCGCGGGCTCGCCGCAGGGACGCGAGTTCGCCACGCGAAACGCGAACTTCCTGTTCACCCCGGCGATCGATCTCGGTCGCTCGACGGAGGAAATCGCGGAATTGAAGGGCGCGGCCGAGGCGAAGGGCCGCTCGGTTGACGTGCTGACGTTCTCGCACGTGGTGTGCCGCCCGACGGAGGCCGAGGCACTCGCCTATCTGGAGCACACGGGGAAGACCAATGCCGATTGGGCGGCGGTGGACAATCTGATCCGCCTGCAATTCGCCCACGCCCAGTCGTTCCCGCACGATCTTCTGGCGCTGATCCGCGACCGCATGGCGGCGGGCCACGGCGGCTTCCCGCTGGTCGGCACGCCGGAACAGGTGGCGGACGGCATCAGCGCGCTCGCGGCGGCGGGCTTCCGCGGCACGACGCTGTCGTTCGTCGATTATGTCGCCGAGTTCCCCTATTTCCGCGACACCGTGCTGCCGATCCTCGCGGCGCGGGGGCTCCGCCCGGAGGCGTGAGACCTCCGTGAGTGTCAGCGTGAGGGCGCCCGCGGGGCGCCCTCGTCGCGTCAGCGCCGGCGTTCGAGCAGGGCGAAGAAGGCGATCGTCATCGCCAGCACGATGAGCAGGAGAACGAACGCCGCCGCCGCGCCCTCGTTCAGGGAAAGGCCAAGGAACGCACGGCGATAGGCGAAGAAGCTCAGAACTTCCGTGGAGGTGCCCGGACCGCCCTTGGTCAGCACGTAGGGCAGATCGTAGGTGCGGAATTCGTTGATGAGCTGGATCACGACGGCGATAGCGGCGACCGGGCGCAGCATCGGCAGGGTGATGAACCAGAATTGTTGGAGCTGCGAGGCGCCGTCGACATCGGCGGCCTCGTAAGGATCGCGGGGCAGAGCGGCGAGGCCGGCCGCGAGAATGAGCACGACGAAGGACGTCTGCTGCCAGATGTCGATGCCGGCCATCGTCCAGACCGCGATATCGGCCGAGCCGAGCCAGTCCATGCGCGGCAAGCCGACCGTCTCGAGGACATGGTTGACGATGCCGAGATTGGGTTGCAGCAGCATGCGCCAGATGAGGGCGACGCTGACCGGCGACATCGCCATCGGAATGGTCAGGATCGCGAAATAAACCGGCTTCATGCGCACGGTCCGGTTCAGCATGAGCGCGATGCCGAGCCCGAAGACGAACTCACCGACGACGGTGACGACGGAATATTTCACCGTGAGCCAGAGCGAACCCCAGAACAGCGGGTCGCTCATGACGGTGGCGAAGTTCTTGAGCCCGACGAGCGGCGCGATCGCCGGCTTCAGCAGGGTCAGAGAGGAGATCGAGATCACGCACGCATAGGCGAGCGGGAAGCCCATGACGATCGCGAGCGTGAGAAGCCCGGGCAGCGCGAACGCCCAACCGATCCGCCAATCGCGATCGGCGAACGCAGGCCAGAAGGAGGTGGGCCGGACCTGGGCGGACGTCGTCTGGGCGGAACTGGACATTGTGATTCTCGGGAGGTCTCGCGGCGGGAACAAGGCCGGCACGCTTCCACGGGGTGGGGGACGCGGAAGCGTGCCGGCAGCTCGCCCGCGGCCCGAAGCCGCGGGCGAGCATTCGAATTACTTGTTCAGGAGCTGGGTCAGGCCGTCGGACGCCGCCTTGAGAGCCGCATCCGGGGTGGCTTGTCCGCCCGCCGCAAGCGAGAGCTGAGCCCCGAGGACGTCTTCATATTGGGCAGAGTAGGCGAAAATAGGGAAGGATTTTCCGGACGCGACGACGTCGAGCGCGGTCTTGTAGAAGGGATATTTGGCGAGAACCGCCGGATCTTCGTAGACATCCGAGCGGACCGGAGCATGGCCTTCAAGGGCGCGGGCGACCTCGATCTTCTTGCTCTGCACCCACTGGATGAACTTCCACGCCGCTTCCTGACTCTCGGGCGAAGTGTTCTTCGGGATACCCCAGCCCCAGCCGCCGCTTTCGCCGTGGCCGCCCGGCATCACCGAGAGGGCGACCTTGCCGGCGACCGCCGGGCACTTCTCCTTGTTGTCGATCTGCGGCAGCATCCACCAATAGGTGACCATGCTGAACGCCTGGCCGCTGCACATCAGGCGCATGGTATCGTCGAGGGTGGCCGACAGGGCACCCTGCTGCGCGCCGTTCTTGATGTTGTCGACATAGAGGCCGAGGGCCGTCTTGCCTTCGGCGCTGTCGAGCGCGACCTTGCGATCGGCGCCGAGATAGGTGCCGCCGGCCGAGAACAGGTAGTTCGAGAACTCCATCGCGTTCGGATCGCCGCGCTGGCCCTGCATCGCCGCACCGGCGACGCCCGCCTTCTCCTTCATGAACTTGGAGATCGCGACATAATCGGCAAGCGTCTCGGGCTTGGCGAGCTCCTTGCCGGTCTCGGCCTTGTAGGCCTCCTTCAGCTTGGCATCCTCGATGAGGTCGGTGCGATAGATCAGCCCCATCGAGTAGTTGTACATGGGGATGAGCGGAAGCTGCGCATCGGTGCGGCCGAGCAGATCGAGCATCGCCGGGATGAACGGCTTGAGATCGAAGTCGGACTTCTCGACCAGCGGCTTCAGGTCGACGAGCCAGCCAGCGGCCGGGAATTCACCCGCCCAAAGGAAGTCCACCTCGAGGAGGTTGTAGTAGCTTTCCGGTGCGACGAGCTGGGCGACCAGCTTGTCGTGCATGTCGCCGTAGCCGATCTTCTCGAACTCGACCTTGACCCCCGTCTCCTTCTCGAAGTCGGGCAGCATCTTTTCGATGATCTGCGTCTCCGGCACATCCTCCATGAGCGCGTGGAGGGTGACGCCTTCGGCGAAGGCCGAAGGCATGGCGGCGAGCATCGTCGCCCCCATCAGGGCCGCGAGCGCGGTACGTTGGAAGGCCATCACGTTCTCCTCTTGCCTCTGCTGCGGCGGGCTCTCCGGCCCGTCACGACTACGCCGCGGGATGACCTCCCGCGGTCATTTCACGCTGCCGAACGTGAGCCCCTGCACGATGAAGCGCTGGATGAAGCGCGAGGCGATCACGAGCGGAAGGATGGCGAGCACCACGCCGGCCGAGACCTTGGCGATCTGAACGCCGTTCGAGGTCTGCAGCGCGGCGAGCGCGACGGGGACGGTGGCCGTGGCCGGTCCGCTCAGCACCAGGGCGAAGAGGAACTCGTTCCAGGCGAGAATGAAGCCGAGCACGCCGGCAGCGGCGATGCCGGGCAGAGAGACCGGGAGCACCACGCGCCAGAACGCGCCCCAGGCGGTGGCGCCGTCGGTCTGCGCGGCCCATTCGAGATCGACCGGGATACCCTCGAAGAAGCCCATCAGGATCCAGGTGAGGAAGGGCAGGTTCAGCGCGGCATAGACGATGACGAGCCCGGTCAGGGAATTCGTCAGCCCGAGCATGCGGAAGAGGGTGAAGGTCGGCAGCACGATCGCGACCGGGGGCAGCATCTGCGTCGCGAGCACCGCGAAGCGCGCCGCCCGGCCCCCCGTTTTGAAGCGGGCGAAGGCGTAGCCCGTCATCGCGGCGAAGGGGAGCGCGAGCACGACAGAGCCGATCGCGACCACGAGGCTGTTCAGATAATAGGTGCCGAAATGGTTGCGGGTGAACAGACCAACATAGTTCTCGAGCGTCGGCTGCGGCAGCAGATCGGTCGAGTAGGAGAGGCTTTCCGGCACGAGACTCGTGCGCAGCACCCAGAGCGGGGGCAACAAGACCACCGCCGAGACGATGAGCAGGCCGAGATGCAATCCGAAGCGGCGCATGTGGGTCCTCTCCTCCCGTCTCAAGCCGCTGCCAAAAGCGGCGGGCGGGGCAGGGCCTTGGTCGTCTCGGGGTCGAAAAGGTGCATCGGCAGCGCATCGACATAGAGTGTGACGCGGCTGCCGACGGGGGCCGTGAAGTGACGGCTCAGCCGCGCGGCAATCTCGATCGGCTGGCTTGTGCCAAGCTGGCCGATCAGGATGTTTTCGACGCCGAGCGCCTCCACCGCGACGACCGTGAGCTCGATCGGCTGCCAGGCCGGGTTGTGCTGCGTATCGTGGATATCTTCCGGCCGGAGCCCGAAGATCACCGGCTTGCCGGCGGCGCCGGCATAGGGGGCGCGGTGGCGATCCGGAACGGCGAGAGCGAGTCCGTCACGCGCCACGCTCAGCGCGCCGTCGGCGGCGCCTTCGAGGCGCGCGGGCACGAGATTCATCGGCGGCGTCGCGAGGAAGCGGGCGACGAAGGTATCGGCGGGGTTGGCATAGACCTCGAGCGGCTTGCCGACCTGCATCACGCGGCCGTCGCGCATGATGACGATGCGGTCGCCCATCGTCATCGCCTCGACCTGATCGTGGGTGACGTGGATGATGGTGCGTCCGAGCCGGCGATGCAGCTTGACGAGTTCGAGGCGCATTTCGGCGCGAAGCTGCGCGTCGAGGTTCGACAGCGGTTCGTCGAGTAGGAAGGCTTCCGGCTCGCGCACGATGGCGCGGCCGAGGGCGACGCGCTGGCGCTGGCCCCCCGAAAGCGCTGCCGGTTTGCGGTCGAGATAGGAGGAGAGGCCGAGGAGCGCGGCGGCCTCGGTGATCTTCCCCTCGATGACCGAGGACGAAACGCCGCGCATCTTCAACCCGAACGCCATGTTCTGCCGCACGCTCATATGCGGGTACAGGGCATAAGACTGGAACACGACGGCGATGTTGCGGTCGCGGGGCGCGACGTTCGTCACGCTGCGCCCGCCGATCCGCAGGTCGCCCGCGCTGATGCTCTCGAGGCCCGCAATCATACGCAGCGTGGTGGACTTCCCGCAGCCCGACGGGCCGAGGAAGATCATGAATTCGCCGTCCTCGATCGTGAGGTCGATCTCGCGCACGGCGTACGCCCCGTTGGCGTAGACCTTGGAAACCTTGTCGAGCTCGATCGACGCCATCAACAAACCTCGGAACAGCGCAGCACGTCGGCACGGACGCGGAACGAAGACGCGCGCGGCACATCGGCCGCGCATGAGCCGCCGGTTCGGCGGGGCGGTCCCACGGGAAAGACCCTGCGGGGCCCGGAGGCGGAGGCTGATCCGCCGCGCTCCGGCGGGCAACGGGCCCGCCGGAACGAACTCAGTGTATGTTCACAAAAGCAAACATCGCAAGCGACAAAATGATCGAATTTGTTTCGTTCCCAAGTTCGATCTGCCTCAATCGCAGGCAGGCCCAGGGATTGGGCTCCGCCTGCGCCGATGGCACCCTCAGGTCATGTAGACGCCGCCGGTCACGTTGATGCCCTGCCCGGTCATGAAGCGGGCCGCGTCGGAGCACAGGAACACCACAACTCCGGCCACGTCTTCCGGGGTTTCGAGCCGGCCGAGCGGCGTCTGCGAGACGTACTCGTTGATCACCTGCTCGGGCGTGATGCCGCGCAGCTCCGCCTCCCAGATGACCTCGCGGGACTGCATGCTGGTCTTCACAAAGCCCGGGCACACGGCGTTGACGCGGATGCCCTTCGCGGCGAGCTCCTTGGCGAACGCCTGGGTCCAGCCGAGCACGGCGAACTTGCTCGCGGAATAGTGGGCGAGCAGGCCCGCGCCCACCTTGGCGGCGAGCGAGGCGGTGTTGACGATCACGCCGTGGCCCTGGGCCACGAAATGGCGGCCGACGATCTGGTTGGTCAGGAAGACGCCGCGGGTGTTGACGTCGAAGTTAAAATCCCACTCCTCGTCGGTCAGGTCGAGGGCGCGCTGCATCGTCGAGACGCCGGCATTGGCGACGAGGATTTCGATACCGCCGAGCGCCGCGAGAGCCGCCTGGAACGCCGATTCGACCGATGCGCGCTTGCGCACGTCCACTTCGATCGCGACCGCTCCGCGGCCGATTTCGGCGGCGGTCTGCGTGGCGGCGGCGAGGTTCAGATCGGCAACCGCGACCCGGACGCCCTGGGCGGCGAGCGCCTCCGCGATGGCCCGGCCGATGCCGGCCGCAGCGCCGGTCACGATGGCGCGCTTGCCCGCGAATTCAGGCAGGTGAGGGGAGGCGGATGCGGTCATGGGGAAGCTCCTCGCTGCTGATGCGTCTCGGGTATACCAACAAAAATGAACGCTGCAATCGGCATTCGTGTTTGATTTTGTTCGTGCGTGGGATATGGTTTGCGTGGCGGCGACGAGTCCGCCGGCGGGCGATCCGCCTGTCTGTCCGAGGTGTCGCATGTCCGTGGAGACGAGAACGTCGGTGTCGGAGCCGGCCGCCAAGCAGCGCGGCACGGATCGCCAACGCATGCTCTCCCCGACGCGGCACGAGCGGATTCTGGAAATGTTGCGAGCGAGCGGCACGGTCTCCGTCACCGAGATGGCCGAAACCCTCGCCGTCTCCGACATGACGGTACGTCGCGATCTCGTCGAACTGGAGCGCGCCGGGCGTCTTGAGCGCGTGCACGGCGGCGCCGTCATCCGCGCCGCGGCACCGGCCGTCGCCATGGACAGCGAGGAACCGAGCTTCACCGCGCGCCTGGAGCAGCGGCGCGGGGCCAAGGAGCGTATCGCCGCCGAGGCCGCCTCGATCATCGCGGGCCAGCGTGCCATCGCGCTCGACGTCGGGACCACCACGTTCCTTCTGGCCGAGCACCTCAAGGGGCTGCCGCACGCCAAGATCTTCACCAACAGCCTGCGCATCGCGACCGCGCTGGCGGGGACCGAACCCGAGGTCTATGTCCCCGGTGGCCGCCTCCGCGCCGACGAGATGTCGCTGTGCGGGCCGACCGCCGTGGCGCAGTTCGAGCAGCTCTGGTTCGACGTCTGCGTCATCGGCGTTTCCGGCGTCACCAGCGCCGGCCTGTTCGATTATTCCTTCGACGATACCGAGCTGAAGCGCGTCTATCTGCGCCGCTCCGGCCTCAAGATCGTGCTGTGCGATTCGACGAAGTTCCGTCGCATGTCGCTCGTGCAGGTCGCTGCCCTCGAAGACATCTCCCTTCTCATCACCGAGGCGGCCCCGCCTCCCGATGTCGCCGCCGCCCTGGCTCAGGCCGGGGTGGAGGTGAGGATCGCCGCCGGGGCCTGAGGCCGCCGGCACCGCCTTATCCATCCGCCTTCCTTCGCCCGCGGGCCGGGCGCCGCACCACCAGGAGTTTGCGACATGATTTTCGAGTTCTTCGGGTCGAAGAAGAAGGCCGTCATCGCGATGGCGCACATCGGCGCGCTGCCCGGGACGCCGCTTTATGACGCGAAGGGCGGCGTCGCCAAACTCGTCGACGGCGTCCTCGCCGATGTCGAGAAGCTCCAGGCCGGCGGCGTCGACGCCATCATGTTCGGCAACGAGAACGACCGCCCCTACGTCTTCAAGGCGCCGCCGGAAGGCATCGCCGCGATGACCGCCGTGGTCGAGGCCGTGAAGCCCGCGCTGAAGGTGCCGTTCGGCGTCAATTATCTGTGGGACCCGACCGCGAGCGTGGCGATCGGCGCGGCGACCGGCGCGAAGTTCGTCCGTGAGATCTTCACCGGCCTGTTCGCGTCCGACATGGGCCTGTGGGAGCCGAATTGCGCCGCTGCTTCGCGCCTGCGCCACAATCTCGGCCGCGACGACATGAAGCTCCTCTTCAACATCAACGCCGAGTTCGCCCACTCGCTCGATCAGCGCCCGATCGAGCTGCGGGCCAAGAGCGCCGTGTTCTCCTCGCTCGCCGACGCGATCCTCGTCTCCGGCCCGCTGACCGGCCAGCCGGCCGATCAGTCGCACCTGCGCAAGGTGGCCGAGACGGTGACGGACGTTCCGATCTTCGCCAACACCGGCGTCAACATCGATAACGTCCGCGACGTGCTCTCGGTCGCCTCGGGCGTCGTCATCGGCACCCACTTCAAGGTCGACGGCAACACCTGGAATGCCGTGGACGGCGACCGGGTGAAGCGCTTCATGGACGTCGTCGCGACGCTGCGCTGAGCCGCGGACCGGCGCGACGCGCGCCGACCGCCTTTCCCCACGACAAAGCGGCCGGCGGGACCCATCCGGGTGCCGGCGGCCGATTCGCTCCACAGGAACCGCACCGACCATGACCTGCGTCCTCGGTCTCGACATCGGAACCACCTCGACGATCGGGATTCTGATCCGCCTGCCGGATCAGGTGCTCGGCCTCGCGTCGCGGCCCGTCACCCTGTCGTCGCCCCACGCGGGCTGGGCCGAGGAAGACCCCGCCGAATGGTGGGCCAATGTCGGCGCCATCTGCCGGGAGCTCCTCGCCACGACGGGGATCGCACCGTCCGAGATCGCGGCCGTCGGCGTCACCGGCATGCTACCCGCCGTCGTGCTGCTCGGCCGGGACGGGCGGGTGCTGCGTCCCAGCATCCAGCAGAGCGACGGCCGCTGCGGGCGTGAGGTCGCCGAACTCCGCGCCGAACGCGATGAGGCGGCCTTCATCGCCAAGGCCGGCAACGGCATCAACCAGCAGCTCGTCACCGCCAAGCTGCGCTGGATCGAGCGCCACGAGCCGGATGTCTTCAGCCGCATCGCGACGGTGTTCGGCTCCTACGATTATGTGAACTGGCGCCTCACCGGCGAACGGGCCGTCGAGCAGAACTGGGCGCTCGAAGCCGGCTTCGTCGACGTCGTCAAGGGCGTGATCGACGACGACCTCGTCGCGCTCGCGCACATCCCGCGTGCCGTGGTGCCACGCAAGGTCGCCTCCCACGAGGTCCTCGGCCGGGTTCAAGCTGCGGCCGCCGCGGAGACCGGCCTCGCCGAGGGTACCCTGGTCGTGGGCGGCGCTGCGGACATGATCGCCTCGGCCCTCGGCGCCGGCATCGTGTCGGCCGGCGACGTGCTCCTGAAGTTCGGCGGCGCCGTCGATATCCTGACCGCGACCGATCAGGTCCGCCCCGACCCGCGGCTCTATCTCGATTATCATCTGGTGCCCGGCCTCTTCATGCCGAACGGCTGCATGTCGACCGGCGGCTCTGTGCTCAACTGGTTCGTGCGCACCCTCGCCGGTGGCGAGGCGGCTGCGGCGGCGGCAGCCGGCATCAGCCTGCATCAGCGCCTCGACAGGCTCGCCGCGGCGAAGCCCGCCGGCGCCGAGGGCCTGACCATCCTGCCTTATTTCCTCGGCGAGAAGACGCCGATCCACGATCCGGCCGCCCGCGGCGTGTTCGACGGGCTCGATCTCTCCCACGACATCGGCCACCTGTGGCGGGCGCTCCTCGAATCCTACGCCTATGCGATCCGGCATCATGTCGAGGTGCTGAAGGACATGGGCCACAAGGCCGAGCGTTTCGTCGTCTCGGACGGCGGCTCGGCGAGCCGGGTGTGGATGCAGATCGTCGCGGACGTCCTGGAGCAGCCGGTCCAGCGTCTCACCGGCCATCCGGGCTCTTGCCTCGGCGCGGCCTGGACCGCGGCGATCGGCGCGGGGCTGACGAACGATTGGTCCGGCGTCTCGCGCTTCGTCGAGTTCGGCGACCGGCTGGAGCCCGAACCCGCGACCGCCGCCACCTACCGCAAGGGTTATGATCGCTTCCGCGATCTCTATCGTCGTCTCGCCGGCCGGGAGAGCGTCCAATGAGCCTCCTCGCCGTCGCCTGGGATGTGGACGGGACGCTGATCGACAGCGAGCCGCTCCACCACGAAGCCCTCGTCGCCGTCTGCGGCGATTTCGGTGCCGATCTTTCCAACGTGTCGGGAGAGACCTTCCGCGGCATCCACATGGGAGACGTGTGGACCATGCTCGCGCCGCGGCTGTCGCCGGAGGCCGACGAGGCGACCTGGCTCGCCGCCATCATCGATTATTATGTGGCCCACCGCGACAGGCTGCGCCCGATCCCCGGCGCGCTCGAGACGATGCGGGCGCTCGCTGCCCGCGGCATCCCGCAGGTCTGCGTCTCGAACTCGAACCGGCGCATCGTCGATGCCAACGTCGACGCCCTCGGGGTTGCGCCGCTCCTGAGCTTCACCATCAGCCTCGATGACGTGGGCGCCGGCAAGCCTGACCCCGAGCCCTATCTGACGGCCGCGACGCGCCTCGGCCTCGAGCCCGGCCGCGTGCTCGCCGTCGAAGACAGCCGCTCGGGCGCCCTGTCGGCCCGCGCCGCCGGCCTCTTCGTCGCCGGCTACTGCCCGGAAACCGGCGGCGTCGGCGAAGCCCACATCTCCCTCGACCGCCTCGAAGGCGTGCTCGAGCTCGTGTGAGGAGGGGTGAGCTTTGAGCGGGTGAGCCGGGGCTGCCCCCGGCGCACCGTGCTGTCTCAGGCGCCGCCGCGCCGGATGATCAGGCCGAAGCAGGTCGACGCGAAGCCGTCGATGTTCAGCTTCAGATGCTGGGCTTTGCCGCCCCATTGCCGCATCATTTCGGGCGACCAGTCGTGCTCGTACGGCGGGATGTCGATGAACTGGTCGAGCACGCCGCGGCCGATATTGAAATCGAGCGGGGCGACGGAGTGGCCCGCGGCGGTCAGCCGATCCGCCAGTTCGCGGAAGTGCTTGCGCTGGAACAGGACCGTCGGCCAGTTGTCGACGGTCTCCTCGTCGTTGAGGAAATTGAACTCGGTCGTATGAACCGCGACCCCGCCGGGCCGCAGCGTGGCAAGGGAGTTCTGGATGAAATCGAGACCCTGGCGGATCGAACCGAGATGTTCGAGCGCGCAGATCGACCAGCAGAAATCGAACCCGGTGAGGTCCGCTGGGATCGCGTTCATGTCCACGAAGCGATGGTTGACACGGCGATCGAAGGCTTCGCGGCTGGTCAGATAGGGCTTGAAAGCCATATCGAGCGACGAGGTGTGCTGGCCGCGCCCCATCCAGCCTCGGTCTTGCGACGCCTCCGGCGCTAAGTCAGTGGCAAGGACGTGTACGCCGAGGTTGGCGAGATAGCTCGGAATCGGCTCCTCGCCACATCCGAAGCCAAGCCCGCGTCGATCCGGAGCGAGCATCCCGTGCTCTGAAAGAGCCTGGAGAAGGAAGACGAACTCCCAGATTTTCCGGTGAAATTGGACCGGGATTCTCAGCTCGTTGCACCAATAGGCCGCCCAATCCGACTCGAGATCGCTTTGGGTCGAGGGCTTGCTCGTCAGCCCGACATTCCGAGGCGCCAAGTCCGAGCGCAAAGGCAATCCTTCGGCCGCAAGCCGCGCCAGCTCATAGCCGAAGAACTTGATGTCGAGCGCCATCGCCGGCAGATCCCGCAGCCGGAGCGTTTCGGCATCGAGCCGAGGCCGGCCGTCGTCGTCGATGAGGGCCGATACGCGGGCAGCGGGGAGGGGAGGCGGGGAATCCGGTGAACCCAAGAACGGTCTCCTTGAGGGCGCGTGCTTCGACCTAGCCCATTGCGGAGTGTTGGTCGAGGTGCCAAATCAGAGCGGCGAAGAGGAGCCAGATCCCGGTTCGGCTCGGTCGATAACGGCTTCGTTTCGCCGAGGGCTTAGGCAAAGCCCGCGGCATTGGGTTCAGCGAGGGAGGAGGCTTCGATGCTGCTCAGCATTTTCGGCACGCCCTCGCCCTTGTCGTACGCGATGATGAACCTTTTACGGTCCTTGGTCGAACTCACCCACGGACCGAGCGACTTCATGTTCGCAACAAGCGTTGCCGAGCTTAGGGAGCAATGGCTGGCCGCCGGCGAAAGCCGCCCCGACCACATCCTTTTCTTCTCGGATTGCGCCGAGTCGGGCCTTCTCGAGCTGTTCATGCGGACGAATGCGCCGATCGTCTGCTGCATCGACAATCTGGACGACGTCGCCTGCCATGCGCGAGAGACGCGCGGCATGAGCCTCGCCGAATCGCTTCGATTTGCGACCCAGACGACCGCCATCCTGAGCCGCCTCGCGGGCTATGGCCTCTGCTTTCGCGTCACCGCCGAGCATTACGGCAAGACCGTCTCTTCGATCCTCGCTGACGCGCTATCGTTCCTCGGCGTCGAGATGGAGTTCGAACCGATCGAGGGGCTTTGCGCCAGTTTGCCGGGAGCAGGCGGCGGCGCTCCTCTCACCCTCCTCGATTATGCCTCGAAGAATATCCAAGGCGCTCGTGCGCCCGGTGCGTTGGTGGGTTTGCTACCGCCCAGCGAGCGCGGCGACCTTCTGACGCTGGCGCGCGATTACGGCGTGATCGCCCAGGGCGAGCCTCTGCGGAAGACGGTCTGGCCGATCGCGTTCTTCCTCGACTGGAAGCATCCGGGCACCCTGCTCCGGGGCCCGATCGAGCTTCTCGGACCGGCCCGCTTCATCGTTTGCGGGCCCTATTTTCATCTCCCCGCGGGATGGTGGCGTGTGACCACCACGATCGAGGTCGCGGAGAACATCTCGGGAAACCGGCTCGGCGTCGACGTCTTCTCTCACGACATTCTGACGGGCATCGAGGCGGATCTCCCCATCGACGGGGTCTTCGAATTCGACATGGCGTTCGAGGTGACCGAGCCCCGGAGGCCGGTCGAGCTGCGCTTTCAGATCCTGGAGGGGGCGATCGAGGGGCGGCTCGCTCTGCACGAGGTGCGCTTCGAGGCGATGGATGGGACCTCGGCCGCTTATGCGGGGGGCGAGCGCGAAGCGCAGGGCCGAAGCGCAGCAGCCTGAGGCCTCGCCCGTACCCACCCCCGCACCGGACGGTGCCTCCCCGCCGCTGGGCCTCACGAAGCCTTATCGAAAATTCATTCGGCTCTCTGCCGGCGCACGGGGTAGAATTGCCCGAACGCATGTGCGGGTGATTGAGATCGTGGTGCAACTCGAAGCCAGACGCGGATCGGAAGGAGCGCTCGTTCGCTTCGACCCCGCCAAGGAGAAATTACAGCGGCCGCGGCAGGCGCGCCTGCTCTCCGTCGAGCGCATCAGCAGCCTCGCGTTCTGGCTTTTGGTCGTCATCCCGACAGCCTGCGCCGTTCTCTATTACGGCTTCCTCGCCACGCCCCGCTACGAATCCGAGGCAAAGTTCGTCGTCCGGAGCTCAACCAGTTCGCGCTCGAGCGGCCTCGATGCGTTGTTCCGAACAATTGGCATTTCGCGGACAGTGGACGATACGAACCTCGTGGTCGACTATATCCTCTCGCGCGATGCGTTGACGGCGCTGGAGGAGAAGCTGCCGCTTCGGAAGATCTTCGGCGATCCGAAAGCCGATGCTTTGGCGCGCTTCCCGCGACCCTTCCTCGGCCAGTCGTTCGAACGCCTCTACGATTATTATCTCGATCGCGTGAGCGCGGTCCCGGACAGCGAGACCGGTATCGTCACGCTGACGGTGGTGACGTTCCGGCCCGAAGACTCGAAGGCCATCGCGGCGGCCCTGCTTCAGCTGGCCGAGAAGATGGTCAACGATATGAATGTCCGCGCGCAGGACGATTTCATTCGCGTCTCGGAGAGCGAGGTCACCCGGGCCGAGAACTGGTTAATCGAGGCTGAACGAAACTTGACGCAGTTCCGCGATGCCGGGCAACTCGTCGATCCGTCGCAGGATTCCGCCGCCACCCTCAAGCTCATCACTGACCTCACCGCCGAGCTAGCGCAGACCCAGGCTGCCCTGGACGAGCGACGCAAGAGCACGCCGCAGAGCCCCCTTATCGCCACCCTCCAGGCGCGCGTTGCTGCCCTCACGGCTCAAATTGCCATTGCCCGAGCGCAGCTCGCCGGAACGAAGGATGCCCTCGCCACGAAATTGTCCAACTACGAAAGCCTGACTTTGACGCGAGAGCTCGCCGAAAAGGCGCTTGGCAGTGCGATGGTCTCCCTGGAGGCCGCGCGGCAAGAGGCCCGCCGTCAGCAGATCTACGTCGAGGAAGTCACCGTACCCAATTTGCCGGACCGCTCCACCGAACCGCGGCGCTTGCGCATGATCGCGACATTCTTCGTCACGGGCTTCATGGGCTTCGCCGTGGTTTGGATCCTCTCGGTGGGCGTCAAGGAGCACGCGCAATGACGGAGGTCACCGACGAGCGGGCCCGGGCTACGCCAAGTTTTCTTCAGTCGTTGGGAATTCAACGACGCGTGATCGGCGCGCTCCTAGTACGCGAGGCCCTTCGACGCTTCGGTCACGAGAATCTAGGGTTCTTCTGGGTCATGGTAGAACCCCTCTTGCTCGTTCTCGGCGTCGTTGTTCTTTGGCATTTGATTGATGAGGGGCACGGGAAGATATCGATAACGCCATTCGCGCTTACTGGATACAGTATGCTGACGTTATTCAGGGCGCACGTGTTTCGCGCATTGAAGTTGGTTCATTCGAATTCAGGATTATTTTTTCATCAGAATATTAAAGTCTTTGATATCATGTTGGCGCGAGGCGCGCTGGATACGATCGCGGGCTTTGTTGCCTTCCTAATCGCCTATGTGCCACTTTATCTCTATGGACTGGTTCCTGCAGTTCGGGATCCGCTGTTACTTATTTGCGCATGGGCTCTCTGTGCGTGGTATAGCTGGTCATTTGGCGCGATCCTGGGTGCAATATCTGAGTTTTCCGAGGCGGCAGAACACATTATACATCCTATGATGTATCTAACCTTACCGATATCGGGTGCATTCTACATGGTAAGTTGGCTCTCTCCATCTGCTCGAGAGGTCGTTCTTTACGCTCCGCTAGTGAATTGCATGGAGATGTTTAGGGCTGGTGCTTTTCCCGCCAGTTTAAAAACCTCTTGGAACGCGGGATACGTTACCGCATGGGCTTTCGCGCAGACCGCAGTTGCCCTCCCATTGATGGAGTTGGCGAGGAGGCGTGCGCAGATAAAATGAGCTCGAGAACGCAGATCACAACTCATCTTGTCTCTCCTGAGAAGCCAGTTATTGCACAGGAAATTTCCCTGAAGGCGTCGACTGTTCAGGTTCGGAACTTTCGGTCCCTCCACGGTTCGCATTATGAGGAACTTGGAAGCTGCCGAGTGAGGACACTGGCGAAGATATTATTGATATTCATTCCCATCGCTGTCGCTACGATATACTTATTTGTAGTTGCATCTGATCTCTATAGATCTGATGCACAGTTTTTGGTCCGATCCACGACGTCGAGTGCGGCGAACGAATTTACATCGCTAGTGCAGTCCCAATCGATTGCGCGCGCGGCGGACGAAAGCTACGTGGTTAAAGACTATTTGTTATCGCGAGACGCGATGCGGCGGCTTGTGAGGGAGCACGACCTTCTCACTATTTTGAGCCGGCCGGAGGCGGATGTCTTTAATCGCTTTCCACCGCTGATTGGGCGCGCGGATGATTTGGCGCTCCTGCGGCGGTATCGCGAGATGGTCGACGTCAAGGTCAATGAAAGCACGGGTATTGTCGCGTTGCGCGTCGTGGCGTTCCGCGCGGTGGATGCACGTGCCATCGCGATAGCGCTGATAACCGACGCGGAGGCATTTCTCAACCGGATGAATTCACGCGCCGAGCAGGACGCCGTTACCTACGCACAGGCGTTTGTGGACGAAGCGCGAGGGAGAGTTGTCGATGTCGAGCGTCGCATATCCGACTTCCGGAACGTGAATGGGAGCGCAGATCCTAATCAAGAAGCCGCACGTGCCCTCGACGCGATTGCGGCCTTGAGCGCACAAGCCACGGAGATGAGAGCGGACGTTGACCAGCAATCGATCATGACTCCGTCCAGCCCGGCGCTAGCTTCGCGGAGACAGCAAATCGCGGCGTTGGAGGCGCAGATCCAGGCGACGAAGCAAAAGATCGTGGGTGCGAGCAGCTCCCTGTCTTCCAAGCTCGGCGACTTCGAGCAACTCGTCGTGGAGCGTGAAATTGCGGCGAAGAGCCTGGCCAGCGCGATGTCAAATCTCGACAAGACACGGCAGGAGGCCACTAAGAAACATCTTTATCTGCAAGAGGTTGTGTCTCCGAATGCACCAGATCGTGCCGAGTATCCAAGGCGATTTCTGGACCTCATAATTACTTTGTCGATTGGCGTGGGCCTCTACATAATTTTCGTCTCTTTGTATTCAGCCACTATGGAGCATCGCCCGTGAGCGCCTCGCTCGGCGTTCATAGTCACGGTGCAGCAAGTGTTGCGCCGCTGGCTATCATACCGTCGAACGCCGAGAGCGCAGGGACTGCAATCGGTTCCCCGGTCGCCTCTCCAGCTCGGATGCTCCGCGTCGTCGACATCGTCAAACGCTATCACACGCCGATCGGCGAACGCACCATCTTGGACGGCATCTCTTTCGATATCGGGGTGGGGGAGAAGATTGGAGTGCTGGGCCGGAACGGCTCCGGAAAATCGACCCTCATGAAGATTCTGGGGGGCGTGGAAATCCCGTCCGCGGGCTCCGTGGAGCGCGGTCTCTTCATGTCTTGGCCCCTTGCCTTTTCCGGTGGCATCGAGAGTAATATGACCGGTATTTCGAATGCCCGGTTTATTGCGCGCCTTTATGGCAAGTGTGAAGAGGACGTGATCGCCTTCGTCGATGACTTTGCCGAGCTGGGCCGGCAGCTATATGTCGCAGTGCGGGATTATTCATCCGGCATGCGTATGAAACTCGCTTTTGCCTTGACGCTGGCGATAGAGTTCGAGTGCTTCCTAATTGACGAAGTGATCGCTGTCGGGGATCATAAATTCCATAGGAAATGCTATGATGCTCTTTTTGTAGAGAGAAGCCATTCGGCCATGGTTCTGATTTCTCACGACACGGAAATTATGAGGCGATTCTGTGCGAAAGCGCTTGTTCTGAAGGGCGGGAGGTCATACTTAACAAATGATATTGATTTGGCAATTGATATTTATAGAACGCTCTAGAGACGATCTAGGCTGGTAGCGCGATATGTCGCAGATATTCTACGACGGCCTGAACTTGGGGCTTAAAGCCGGCACCGGCGTTGCCACCTATGCGAGACACTTGATAAGTGTAGCTCACGACATCGGATACGACACCGCCGTCTTGTATTCGTCGAAGGGGGGGTGCCGAAGAACCCGTTCCTGCGCCAGATTGCTCTCTATGACGACGGTGCACCATCAAATCCGGGAGTGATCGGACTCATCTCGAATGCCATTGCGACCGTTCTGGCCGATCCCTTTGGTTCGGTACCTTCAGCCGTGCCAGACACATCAATCGTTGCGCCTGCCAATCGTTCATCGGATCGGCGTGTCTCAGCAGCCTACCTTATGAAAGACGCATACGGCCGGGCCTCCGAGCACTTCCGTCGTTATGGCAGTCGACTTTCCCTCAGAGTCGAGTCACGTCCAGCGCTCGCTCATTTCACCTATCCAATTCCTATGCGTGTTCGCGGCGCGCCGAATATTTATACAATACATGACCTTGTCCCTCTCATGTATCCATCTCTTACTGCGGACGACAAGAGATATTATTACAATATGGTCAAGGATATTTGTAAGCGTGGCGATCATATCGTCACGGTATCGGATGCATCACGGTACGATATAATGAGGATATTCGGCGTCAATGAAAGTCGCATTACGAATACATACCAATCGATTTCAATTCCACCCACTGTTAAATCGAAGGATGATAGGCAAGTCGCGAATGAGCTAGAAGGACTTTTTGGCTTAGATTGGCGGGGGTATTTTCTTTTCGTTGGCGCCATTGAGCCGAAGAAGAACATATTACGATTGATCGAGGCCTATCTTGCCGCGAACGTCAGCCAGCCATTGGTGCTCGTCGGCGCGCCCGGCTGGGCGGGAGAAAAAGAACGGGCGCTAGCCGATGACCCCCGCTTCGGATATTATTCGTACCAGCAGGATATCATAACGCCGCGCAGACAGATTAAGCGCCTGGAATATGTGTCCAGACCGCATCTTTTTAGTTTGATGCGGGGCGCGAGGGCGCTGCTGTTTCCCTCTATATATGAGGGTTTCGGTTTGCCAGTGTTAGAGGCGATGAGTTTAGGCACCCCGGTCCTTAGCTCGAACACGGGATCAATCCCGGAGGTCGCAGGCAATGCAGCGTTGCTCGTTGATCCATTTAATGTTGATAGCATTTCTAATGGTATAAAGAGCTTGTCTCATGATGACGATTTGTGCTCGCATCTAGCTTATAGCGGGTATGTGCAAGCGGCGCGATTTTCGAATGAAACATATATGGAGAAAATTAGTGATATATATAGCAGTTTTCTGTAATGAGCGCTGGACTATGTTGGAAAATAAGAGTCCGTTCGAGCGCAGGAACGATTCAACGTCACTTTCGGAGGGCGGCGACGTTGATTTTCGACGCGATGAGCGACGAGGAATGGGCGATCTTCGATGAATTCCACTTCTTCTGTCGCTTCGCTCTCCTGATCGTCGACGAGGACCGGATACCTGCGCGTCATCCCCGGCGGCGGCAACCCTTCTTCCAACTCGTCAATGCCCGGTATGAACGCGGCGCCATGATCCTGACATCGAACCGCGGGTTTGCCGAACGGGGAGACGTCTTCGGCGATCCCGTCGTCGCCACCGCGCTCCTCGACTGCTTGCTGCGCCATGCCAGTGCCGTCCAAATCGAAGGCGCTAAGTATCGCGTGGGCCATCATGCCGATCTCGGAACACATCCGGTCGAAGGCCATGATCCAGGCCCAGCCAATCGAACTCCCACGCCAGCGCGGCCGATCGCCCAAATCAGGAGCCGCAGACCAGAACCACAACTGATCAAAAGCACCTTAGACGCGAAGCCGGGACCGTTCAGGCTGTCTGATGGTTCCACGGCATGAGCTCGTCGATGCGGCTGTTGGGCCAGCCGTCGGCGAGGCGCTCCAGGGTGAGCTTGAGCCAGGCGAAGGGATCGACGTCGTTCATGCGCGCGGTTTGAAGGAGGCGGGCGATTGTCGCTGGACACGCCTGCCGATAGAGCGGCAGGCCGTCGGCGTATTTGGACACCGCGATCATCGCCAGCGGCGCTTCGGTCGGGATGCCGCCTTCGATGATGTGGTTGGGTGCCGCGGCTTGAATGACGCCATCGGCGCCACGGAAGGCGTATTTGGGGCGATGCGTGACGATCACCCGGAAGCGGGCCGGCACGACGTCGAGCCGCTCACTGACATCCTCGCCGATCGGGATCTTCTCGAGGCCGAGGCATTCGACCGGGATCTCCGGCTCGATCACCACGTCGATCCGTTCGAGATGGGCGGCAAAGCTCTTGCGCGGACGCGGCGTCCGTTGCGACTTGGCTGCTCCCGAGGCCTTGTCGAGCCCGGCCTTGATCTCGGCGATGCCGGTCTCTATCTCCTCGAAGACAAAGCTCTGCTGTTCGCTAGCATCCGGGCCGAGCTTCTCGGAGCGCTTGCCGTGACGGGCGCGCTCCAGCGATTTCAAGATCGACAGCAACCGGGCGTCCGCGTCGCGTTCAAAGCCTTGCGCGCGGACACTTCGGCCTCGGCCCGCGCCGCCTTCTCGACCCTGGCCAAGGCAAACGCCTTCAGCGCTTCGACGTCGTCAGGAAGGCTGGCCCCAGGATCGCTCATGGCCCGAATCTCACCACGAGAGAGACAGAAACGCCCGTATTTCCAAAGGATTGATCGATCCTTTGTTGCCGTCAGCCGACGCTTTGCGGCCGCCGCACATCAAGCGGCCTGATCCGCTTCCAATCCAAACCGTCGATGAGCGCCAGCAACTGGGCGTAGTTCAAGCGGATCCGGTTTGCTCCCGCTCGCCGCCAGCAGAAGGCGTTTTTCTCAAGCCGTTTGGAGAACAGGCAGACGCCGGTGCCGTCAAACCAGACGATCTTCAGCCTATCCGCCCGCTTCGCCCGGAACACGTACGGCGCACCGCTGAACGGGTCGGACTCGGCGTCGCGCACGAGCGACAACAACCCGTCCGGCCCCTTGCGGAGGTCGACCGGATGGCTGGCCAGGAAGACCTTCACATCCGATGCGATCATGTGTCCTGGACCGCTCATGGCACTCGCCGCAGATCCGTCTCGCCGATATCGGCGCTGACCCGCACCACGACGATGCCGATCGCGATCTCGACAATCGGCGCCGGTCGCGGCGGCACGGCTTCAGGCGACGAATGGCCCGCTGTCGTCGCAATCTCTGTTCCCTTGGCCAGGGCCTGGCGCCGCCAGCCGAACAGCTGCGATGGCGAAATACCCATCTGGCGCGCAACGGGCGACACGTTCGTCCCCGGCACCAGAGACGCCGCAGCAGCGCGCTCCTTGAACTCGCCAGGCCAACGACGGCGGAGCGTCGCTCCCAATTCGTCGCTGCGATCAACGACGGCCTCGATGACATGGAATGTTCTATCTGCAGGCATAGACCCACGCATAGAAGCTCATAGGCGTTCCGACGCCATGACCCTATGACCCCGCCTGCCACGGATGAAAGATGGGATCGCCTGAGCGCTTACAAAGCACCCTCAACCGAGGAATTCCAAGAGCGAAAAATGGGGAGATTCCGCTACCCTTTGTCGGATGACGGGGAAATCATCGGCTGGACCGCGACGACAGTGGGTCTTTCCGGCCAGATGATCAGGGACATGATGTTACATAGCGTCGAGGCCTCGCTTCGAGGCGTCGCGCGCACCCCATCGCGTGTAGTAGCTCAGCGACAACGGTTCAATCTATCGCATCTTCCTATCCATTAGCATCTGAAGAGTCGATCGCAAACGGCATGCATCTCGAAATATCGCCTTACAATTATAGTATGATGACATCAGTCGATGATACATGTCCTTGTTGCTATTAAAAAAAATCTTCCTCTTCTCTATATCTTCCTCATTATTCTTGTCGGACGTTTCGAGATAATCGATTCCGCGCACGACAAACTCATTTCGAGCTACGGAACATATCTCGTCGAATCCATCATAGTTATTCATAATTTCTATTATTTTACTGTTCTTGGCGAGTTCACCATTTTGCAAAAGGTCCTCCGGTTTCATTGCAAGAATTTCCAATGATGTTGCGCAATCCCGAATAAGATGAATCGTCATAGACTTATATCTTTCAATCTCACCGGGAATGCGCCTGGCGCTTATACGAACTGAATCATTTAAATCGTCGTACTCCATACGCCGCAGCATGCTTGATTCAATATTACTTTCTTCACTGACGGCGCGATATCCCCCGTCCGCGTTAAAGAATCTATATGCGCCAGCCTTTGCTCCTCGCATCTCTTCTCCCATATCGAGGAACCGCGCCAAACCATCAACTGCACCTTCAATATCCCTTTGTGCAGCTTCAAAATTGAAGAGCGCTGTTGGAAAATAACTTCTTTCTATCAGAGCGTATACCGAAGACATCACGTCATTATAATCGGATAAAGCCACCTCAAGAGGCGTGTTATTGTATTTAGCAGCGGACAGCGCAGCAGATAATGGGTTTCTAAATGTTATAATAATGTGAGGATTTCTTAAGTGGTGGATAAATTTTTGATAAAAAAATAGAGACATGGGCGATTTCCATCCCCAGATCTGATGCTCCGAGTTCATTCGTTCTATTTTTTCGATTATTGTCGAATAATCGTCGTCTGGCAGGATAAAATCCTGCTCGTGCTTTAATCCATGAGCGCGCGCTCCCATGAATACGCCTAGTTCGCGCAACATTCCTGATACGAGTGACGTACCCGTCCGTGCGACTCCAAGTACCAGTAGGGTCTTTGCAGGATCACTGTTTTTACTATCTTGGTTGAAGGTAAAAAGCGGGCTTTCAGTCACTAAGGTATTCTCCACATTTTTTCCGTTACGATCGGAGTCTGGGCCGAATCTTGGTTAGGCGACGCCTCTGGCTCTTCTGCCGGCTTCGGATCCATTTCGTCAAGGTAGCTGAACCTGAATGATGGCCTCGCAGGCTATTGAGAGGGACGCACTATGGGGCTGCTTCTACCACGGGAGCGCCACGACCACGGACGCAGTTCGCGCGGAGTTACAGCGATCGCCCGCTTCGTCCGCGGTGCTTCGGGCTTAACGAGAGGACGGCGAGGAAGTGGCGATTCCGGGAACCGGTCGAGGACGCGTGGATGGGGCCGAAGGCGCGGCGCAGTTCCACCCTATATTCCATCGAGGAAGTCGTGATCGTCTCAGCGAATGCAGGCTCGGTTGCCTATGAATGACGTCTTCGTAGCACTGAAGGACGTCATCCCGCATCCCCCGCGCTCGTCGTCTCATTGTGTCTTTAGAGCTGGATCCTATCAGTTTGGATTTTATCCTGCCGCGCTGAAATTGTCAACGGCGGACGAACATTCCCCACTTTTGTCGCGGCAAAATTCCCCAGGTGGCGGCTTTGGCGATCAGCCAGCGAGGTGGTCGGCGCCTCCGTTTTTGGGCGGCCGGCCGCGGCGTTTCAAGGTCGCGGGGACTGGCGCCGGGTTGAGTGCGGCCTTGGCTCGAATGTGTTCGGGCAGCAGATCGGCATGGGCACGCAACCGGTAGCTTGATCCTTCGATCTGGAAGACGACGGCGTGATGCAACAGCCTGTCGAGGAGAGCGGTTGCGACGACGGAGTCGCCGAAGATCTCGCCCCATTCGGCGAAGCCGCGGTTTGAGGTGAGGATCATGGCGCCCTTTTCGTAACGGGCGTTGACGCGTTGGAAGAACAAGTTGCCGCCGCCGGGAATGACCGCCAGGTAGCCGATCTCGTCGACGATGAGGAGAGCGAAGCGGCAGAAGTAGCGGATCCTCTCGCGCAGGGTGCCGTCGCGTTCGGCCTTGGCGAGGGCGGCGACGATATCGGCGAGCGAGCCGAAGTAGACGCTCTTGCCGGCTTTGACGGCCTCGACGCCGAGGGCCAGGCTCAAATGGCTTTTGCCGGTGCCGGGCGGTCCGATGAAGTGGACAGCTTCGGCGCGGTCGATGAATTGCAACTCGGCAAGCGCCATGACCCGGTTTCTGCCGAGCGACGGCTGAAAGGCGAAATCGAAGCCGGCCAAGGTCTTAATGGCGGAGAGGCGGGCCATGACGAGGGCCATTCGAATACGGCGGTTCTCGCGCAGGGTGATCTCCTCACCGAGCAACTGATCGATGGCCTCGAGCGCGGTGGTCTCGCCGCGTTCGATGCCGCGCAAGGTGACATCGAGGATCTCAAGTGCGCGCGGCATCTTCAAGTTGACGAGGTTGCGCTTGACGCGGTCGATCAGGGCTGTGGCGGCGAGCTGGGTCGGATCGTAGACGTTCATTGCGCTCCTCCCTGGGTGGCCAGGCGGCGGCCGACAGCCTCGTAGAAGGCCAGCGGGCGGCGAGCGACGTGGTCGCCGGCGCGGTGCAGCGTGACGGCCGGCGTCTCCTTGATCTGGCGGCGTGGCGGCGGGATCGGCATCCGATGCGAGGGATCGAGACGACGCTCGCCACGCCCTTCGAGCGGCAGATGGCGGGCGACGAGGGTACCGCCTTCGTAAATGCAGACGGCGTCTGCAAGGACATGCACGTCGAGGACACCGCGGCGGGTGGTGTCGGGCACGGAATAGAGATTGCCGCCGACGCCGACCATGCCTTCGTGCGAAACACGGCGCTCCAGCTTGAGCACGGCGGCATAGGGCATGACCGGCAGCGCCTGCAGCGCCGGCCGCTCCTCGGCAAACGCTTCGCTGACCACCCGATGTGTCGTGGCGTGAATGCGGGGATTGGCGACGGTGTCGAGCCACTCGCGCAGCTGTACATTGAGATCGTCGAGGTTGCGGAAGGTGCCGCCGAGGAAGAAGTCCTCGCGGATATATCGAAACGGCCGCTCGACCTTCCCCTTGGTCTTGGCGCGGCGGGGTCGGCAGGCGCGCGGCTGGAAATTGTAGTGTCTGGCAAGATCGACGAGGGCACGGCTGTAGATGACATGCCCGTCGGTATCCTCGCCGTGAACCGCGGTCTTCATGCGGTCATAGAGGATCTCGCGCGGCACCCCGCCTATGGCGGCGAAGGCATTGATGTGACAGCGCAACACGCTCTAGAGATCCTGGTGGACGACAAAGCGTGCCCAAATCAGCCGGGAAAAGCCAAGCACCATCGAGAACAGCCAGACGATGCGCTTGACGCCGGGCTCGTCCGTAAACTCGGCCTCGAAATAGGCAAAGTCCACCTGCGCCTGCACCCCCGGTGGTGTCTCGAAGCGAACCTCGAACGGTTTGGGCCGGTCCGGCCGCAGGTTGCGAACATGATCCCTGACGGCGCTATAGCCACCGCCATAGCCGCGCTCCTTGAGTTCCCGCCACAGGCGAACGGCGGTCAGCTCGGGAAAGGCCGTAAGGCGCTCGCTCAGGTAAGGCGAAAACGGTGTGACGATACCGACGACCGGAGCGCGCTTCTTGTAGGTGGGCGGCTCCAGCCCGTTGGCGATGTGGGTGCGGACGGTCTTGCGATCGAGCTCAAGCTGGCGGGCAATAGCCGAGATCGACAAGCCCTGTGTGTGCAAATCCAAAATCATGACGAGTTCCCCGAGTGTGATCACCGCGCCATCCCTCCCGTCGGAACGGGCAGCATCGGTGAAAGGCCTGAACGTCGCCCCTGCCAGGGCATGCCCTGGCAGGGGCGACGTCGCGGAACCTGGGGAATTTTGATATGTCATAAGTGGGGAGAATTTATCCGCCGCCGACAGCTGTAGGGCGGGAGGTAGCGCAACGCGGCGCCGAACGCCTCGATCATCTCGCCCACCCGCGATCCTTTTGGGGCCGGAAAGATTAGTCATGACGATGACATCGCCCGGCTGCAGTTCTGGGACCAAGACCTGGGCATATGGATCTCAAAGGCGTCTCGGTTGATCGGACGGTCCAGCAGGAAGCGTCGTCGTCAGGTCACGTTGCCGAGGGGCGGATGTGCAGGGTGGGCCCATCAGGTCGCCGATGCGGCTGTTGGGGCGGTCGTTGATGTTGCGTCTGGATGAAGTCAGCGAGGTAGGCGAGCCCACGTCGCTTGCTTCAAGATGGGCTAAACAAGCCCCTGGAAGCACGAGCTCCCAAGCCACTCAACCCTTTCACGATGGGCTCTAAATATCGTATAGCTTGTGTTGGATGCTACTCTCAATGAGTGGCTTGCTGGTTCTGGCAGTCTGTCATTGGACGCGCCGCCTAACGGGCGCGAAAGAGCACCCAGAACCAGTAATTGACCAGAGGTAAACATGAGAAAGACAGATATTATCAATGATCTTGGGAGAGCCTATGGTTTTCGTAGGTATTTGGAGATATGCACTCCAACAACGGGGGGATCCTATAACAATATTGATCGACGTATATTCGAAACTAGCCATAGATTGATGTATAGATGCCCAAAGCAATTTGATGACGGTATGCCGATAGACTTTCGTACGCAAGCCGAAAATGCGTCAGAATTGATTGATATAATATGTAGATTGATACAATATTATGATTATTATGATATCATATTCGTAGACCCGTATCATAATTACGAATGCGGCGCAATTGATCTGTTTGGTGCCCTTAGTATACTCGCACCGCGAGGTATAATGGTAGTCCATGACTGTTCTCCGGCCGATGCGAAGATCGTTAATCCTGAGTTTCAAGAAGGATCTTGGTGTGGGGTGACCTACCAAGTGTATTTAGAGTGCGTGTGGTCCTCAAACGTCGCGGGCTACTGCACTGTAGATAGTGATTATGGATGTGGAATTGTATTTAATAGAAGTGCGAAAATTCCGAGTAATATAAATGTCGCATTCCCGTCCAATGAATTAAAGTATGGCTGGTATAGGAATAGATCGGACGACGATTCTCGATACAAGTATTTCGATAAATTTCGTTCTCCGCTGTTGAACTTGATCGGGCCGGATTTTTTCACGCAAGTATTCAGGTGCATTACAGAGGGCGCGATCCGCACGCCAGCCGAGCCGCTTGCAGGTGATATCGCCAGTGTCAGCGAACCCGCCCCGGACGCCGGGACTTCGCCCCCAGCATTTATCCAGCGCTGAGAGCGCGTTTGAGAATGGCTTTGTCTCATGGACGTTTGCGCAGTAGTTGAGCTGAAGTGGCGATGGTGATGGAAGTTCGGGATCGTGCCCCTAGACGTGGTGTAGGTGCGGGCATGGGTGATCAGCGCGAGCGAAGAGTATTCGATTGTGACAGGGCCGGACATCGGCCACCTTCGCGATCACCGTCGTGCGGTTCATCAGCACGACCTCGTGGCTCCTGTCGAACTGGTGGGCTTCACCCAGGGCAAAGCTCTGCGGCACGAAGGCGCCGCTCACGCTGACCAAACGCTGCTTCTACTAGGGTCGAGACTCATAACCAGTAGCTGACGGTCGCAGCGATGCAGACGGCAGCGAGGAAGTTGACGGCGTTGCGGTCGTATCGGGTGGCGACGCGCCTGAAGTCCTTGAGGCGGCAGAACATGCGCTCTATGGCGTTTCGGTCTCGGTAGAGCACGGGCGAGAAGCAGCTCTTCCAGCGCCGGTTGGCCTTGGGCGGGATGTTTGGCATTGTGCCGTTCTCCTCGACCTGCCTGCGGATGGCGTTGCTGTCGTAGCCCTTGTCACCGTGGAGGACGCAGGCGGCCGGCATCTGCTTCAGCAGGACCGACCCCGCCGTGCAATCGGCGACCTGGCCTCCTGTGAGGAGGAAGGCGATGGGCCGGCAGTCGCGATCCGTCAGCGCGTGGATCTTGGTCGTGCGCCCGCCGCGAGAGCGGCCGATGGCTTGGTTGCGCTCCCCCCTTTTCCGCCCGAGGCGGAGCGGTGCGCCTTCACCGCAGAGGAGTCGATGAGCACCTGGGCCGGAGGGCCGCCGGCGCTCGCCAGAGCATGGAAGAGATCGACCCAGACGCCTTTGGCAGCCCAGCGGACATACCGGTTGTAGAGCGTCTTGCGTGGCCCGTAGTCCGGCGGCGCATCGATCCACCGTCCGCCGGACTTCAGGACATGGACGATGCCGCCGATCACCCGGCGGTCGTCAACACGCGGCTTGCCACGCGTGTCCGTCGGCAGATGTGGCGCGATCCGAGCGAACTGAGCATCCGTGAGCCAGAAACGATCCCGATTCACTCGTGCTTCCTCCCGGAAGTCGTGAATCACACCGGGCCGACGAAGCCAACCATTTTATGGGTCCCAGCCCTAGGCTCGCGCGTTTCCTCGAGGACGCTGATCAGCGTCAGTCGCTCGCGAACAGACTTGCCGCTGCTGCGTAGCAGGAGTGCATCAAACCCCTCCGTCCAGGAGCCCAGCTTCGGTCGCGGCTGCACCTCGCGTTCGTGCTCGAAAGGCGTCTCGCCAGAGCGCGGCAGCTTGCGCACCGTGTTGCGCAGTACGCGCAGCCCGCGGCAGATCTCCCTGACGGACTTCCCGCGCACGTAGAACTCGCGGCGGATCCGTGCAATCGTGTCCACGCCCTTCAGCCCTCGCCCGCCCGTCTAGATGCGCGATCGGGCAATGTCATTGGATCACGTCCGAGGGGGCCAAGATTGAATGCGATCCCGGGCTGGGGGGGCGAGATTGGACGCCGAAACACAGTCGCCCGTCACCTCCTCGTCATCTTCAACGCGACAATGCGCGCGTGGGCGCCTTTCGCTCGTGCCTGACCAATGCAGCTGTACCCAATATGAGTTTACAATCCGGCAGAGTCGCTGCCACGCGACCTGCGCACTGCACGCGGAGAGGCCGTTGAAGGACCGCTAACGCGTCTTTCGATGGACGCCAGATCAGGTACTGCAGGTGACCGAGCCTAGCGGGGATAATGAGGGCGAAAGACCGTGAACAGTCTGCTAAGAGCCCATTTGTCGGACGCGAAGCGACGCCTCGACCGTCATCCGCATAGGCTAAATAACCTTGAGAAGGCCATTGCATTCGGATATTAACGCGTGTGACAATTCAGGGGTTATGATTTGACCAGCACACAGACTCACCTCCTGATTGGGGGCGCAGGGTTCATCGGTCGTCACGTGGCGTTTGGACTATTGCGTAGGGCGCAGCGAATAATCGTTGCCGACCGAGTAACTCCCGAAAGAGGCGACACACTTGCCTCCGAGTGTGTTGAGTTTATCAATCTGGACCTAACGACAGCAGATTGGGATGAGCTTATCTGCGATGTGGATGTCGTCCATTTGTACGCGTGGAGTTCAATTCCTGCAAGCGCCAACGCGAACCCACTAGGTGATTTGCACGCTAACCTCGGTGTGACGCTCGGGCTGCTGGAGGCACTTCGTCGGCGCGGACGTGGGCGCCTTGTATTCACATCCTCCGGCGGCACGGTGTATGGGCGCGTTGAGGATGCACCGATTCCAGAGTACCATCGACTTTCTCCTATAACGGCGTACGGCGCAGGCAAGGCGACGGCGGAGCTATATTTGGGCCTTTACCGCGAGCTTTATGGGTTGGATTGTCGAATTGCCCGACTTTCAAATCCCTATGGCGCGGGTCAGGATACAGTGCGCGGGCAGGGTGCAGTAACGACATTTATTCACAGGGCCCTTGATGGTGAAAAAATAGTTATTTGGGGTGACGGCAGCGTTGTTCGCGATTATGTGCATATATCCGATGTAGTAAATGCGCTTATTTCCTTGGCGGATATTCCTGTAATACATGGATCAGCGATCTACAATGTCGGAAGTGGCGAAGGCCATAGCTTGAATGACATCGTCGCCGAGCTTGAGCGCCAGTTGGGTCGCGAATTGAGTGTAATGAGAAACAAACCTCGTCCGTTTGATGTTCCCGTTAATATTTTAGATATTTCTCGCGCGAAGAGAGATCTGTCTTGGGGGCCATCCGTATCGTTTGCAGATGGCGTGGCTCGGACAATCGACGATATTCGACGCGGTGCGAGTTTATCGTTCTTGCAATGAGCCGCTGCGTCCTTCCGGAGTGTGCCGCAGCAAAGTCGTCACGTATATCAACACTGTGAGCGTTTCATATGAAAGATCGTACCTTGGAACGGGCGGCCAATTTAATCGCAAGCATAAGTGGACGGCGCAGAACATCCGTGGACCATGTGGTGGTCGAGCTTTCTGTTACTCCACGCGCTGGCGACGAACAAAGAGATCTCGGAAACTGGCATGAGGCCGCGATAGAGTACAAGCGCTATCTAGATAAGGTGCCTAATGATGCGGCTATTACTGTGCAACTCGGGCATGCGCTTAAAGAAAGTGGTCAGTATAAGGCCGCGCTCGCGGCGTACCGGAGCGCCGCAATATTAGCCCCTAACGATGCAGATATTTTTCTTCAGATGGGGCATCTTGCAAAGGTAATGGGCGATGAAGTTGCGATGATCACAGGATACACGCGCGCATTCGAACTCGATCCTGATTTGAATGAAGTGTATAAAGAACTGCTTGCGTATGCGCCGCGCACGTCACGCGGTTGGTCGCGCGCGTTATTTGAGGGGTCTAATGGGTCTCCCAGCAATCTGGCGCCGCCCAATGAACCAGTCATACGGGCGGCTAGTCCGGCGGGGAGCGCCGTAGAGGATTCAATTCGGGCTGCGATGGACACCAAGCGCGTGGCGCGTGCTATTCGTCAGTTCCCTATTCGTCTCCCGCTTTCAACTATAGAGCAAAATTATGCTCTTTCAAAGTTTGGAGTTTTCAACTCAACATACGGAGACGCGGCTGGGGTGTTTGCGGCGCTCGCTGGGCTGTCGGGAGCATGGGTGGATCAACCTGTGGATCCCACGTGCTTGTTTGCGTTTGGCGCGGTGCCTTCCCGCCGCGCAGATCCACGCATGACTCGGCATGCCAACCGTCTCTTGCAGAACTACCAGTCGATGCAGCTGGCGGCGACTGAGCGCCTCATGCTGAGGCCAGATCTAAAGTGTAGTGTAACCACCGGACCTCTGATATCCGTTCTGCTGCCTGTATATAAAGGTCCTTCTGTATATCTAGAGCGAGCAATACTTTCTGTCTTGTTGCAAACCTATCAGAATATTCAGCTTTGCATTGTGGACGATTACTCTCAGAGCCGCGATGTTACGGCATTGCTATCTTACTATGCAGAGCAAGATCCTAGAGTTTCGCTTGTTGTGCACGAGGCGAACCTTGGTATCGCTGAGGCGACAAATTCCGCACTAAACATTGCGGTGGGGGATTACGTTGCGCTTCTCGATCATGACGATATGTTAGCGTACGATGCGTTGGAGTTGATTGCATCGAGAATAAATGACGACCCGCGCATAGACCTTCTTTATACTGATGAGTGCAAAATAGATGGCGATGATATTGTCGAGGAGCTTTTCACAAAGCCGGACTGGAGTCCCGTCCTTTTGACGTCTGTGATGTACACGGGCCATCTCTCTGTATATAAGCGAAAATTTGTCGATAAGCTTGGACGCTTCCGCTCACAGTTTAATTTTTCGCAGGATTATGACTTGGCGCTGCGCGCAGCCGAAGCTTCGCCGCGAGTTGTACACTTGGCAGAGTGTCTCTATGGCTGGCGGATGATTGCTGGCTCAGCAGCGCAGGGCGAAAAGCCTATGGCTCGACTTAGCAACGTCGGCTCTCTTCAAGCGGCAGCGGACCGGCGAGGTCTCCATGGAACTGCTATTGGATTACAGTTTTCGAATAGAATTCACCTAGGTCGCCCTTCTGAACCGCCACTTGTGTCATTAATTATTCCTTCCGATAACGAGAATAATATTGCAGCGACCCTGGCTTCTTTGAAGCTGATGACATCTTATCCGAACTTTGAAATTATTGTGGTTACAAATTCGGAGTGTGGTCGCACGTGCGAAAGAAAATATGCCGAAAGCGGCGCAAGATATATTGATTATGATATGCCATATAACTTCTCGGATAAATGTAACTACGGCGCCAGAGCTGCCTCTGGTAGGTATCTTGTGTTCTTTAATGATGATGTTAGAGTGATCGATGAGGATTGGCTCGATGCTATTATTGAGGCGTTCAGTTTTGAAGATGTTGCTATTGTCGGACCTAAGCTGCTTTATGAGAATGGCGGTATTCAGCACGGCGGAATGGTGACGGGGGTACGCGGGCTCGTAGGTACTGCGTTTCATTCCTTTCCAGACAAGACGACTGCCCATTTCTGCTTTGCGCAAAGTGCGCGGGAGGTGTCGTTAATTTGTGGCGCCTGTCTGGCGATTAAGGCGGATGTGTTTGTGTCTGTGGGCGGCTTCGACGCGGTGAACACGCCTATAGCTCATTCGGATGTGGACCTATGTTTTAAAGTACGTGAGGCTGGCTTTAGCTGTGTCTATACCCCTCATACAAAGCTCACGCATATTGGGCATCTGTCAATTGGTGAAGCTAAGAAGACGTGGACAGGTCCAGCTAAGAAAGATAAGGCGGATATCTACCTGCTAAGGCGTTGGGGTAAGATGTGCTCTTATGATCCATACTTTCCCCCGGGTATGCGTGATATAATTTATCATGATTCAATTGAATACTATCAGCTTCACGTTGGCGGGCGTTCTGTAGTTGCGGGTGGTCGCGATATCTTGATAGTATCTCACGATCTATCGGCGAGCGGCGCACCAAAAGTTGCTTTCGACATTGCGAAATGTCTGGTGTCCGAAGGTAATTACGTGTTGGTGGTGTCGCCGGAGGATGGGCCGTTCCGGAGTCGCTATATGGACATCGGGGCAGACGTCATCATTGATCCGCTTTGCGCGTCGGGAGAAAATAGAGATTTCTTTGCGCTTGCCAAAAACTTCGATGTCGTGATTGTGAATACAGTTGTATTGTGGCCTGTATGCAATCAATTGGCTCAAGCGACAAACGTATTTTGGTACGTGCATGAGACTGAGCTGGTCAATCATATCGCACGTCATAATCCTGCAGTGGGGCGTGAGGCGGGATCGCTTACTGTTTGGGCTGGAAGTCACAAGGCGGCAAATGCTCTAGAGTCGATCGGTGTTTCTTCTACTGTTATTGAGTACGGAGTTGAGCCATGGGATTTCGACCGTGTTGAGGCGCATCGAGATAAAGTGGTTATCTCTGTGATGGGAACATACGAGCCTCGGAAAGGTCAAGATCTTGCCCTTTTGGCGTTTCAACTTTTACCTGATAGCGTCCGCGAAAGCTGCGAGCTGAGATTTGCGGGTAGGGTAAATGATAAAGTGTTTTATGAAGCCATAGTTGAGATTGGGCGAGGGGAGGCGTGTGTTCGACATCTGGGAGAGCTTACGCTTCATGATTACGTGGGTAAGATGAGTGAGACCGACATAGTACTATGTCCGTCACGAGATGACACACTGCCGCTAGTTTCGCTCGATGCGCTCGCAAATGGAAAGATTCTGATTTGTACTAGTGAGACCGGAACATCTGCTTACGTGAGGTCGGGAGAATCCGGCTATGTTTCAGCGTCTGGCGCGCCGCCCGACATCGCCGAAGCACTGCGTTGGGCTATTATGGATCGCGATGAGTGGCCTAATATATCAGTTGCAGCAAGACGAGTATTTGAGGAAAATTTCTCTATGCCGAGGTTTAGGGCTAGGATCATGCAGGAGTTTGCATCAAAGGGAGTGGCTATCGAGTAAGCGGTTTGGGTCTATATCCAATTGCCTTGATTTATCGGCCTTGCTCGGCGGTAGCCGCTATGCGGTGTCTTAGAGCAGTACCCGATCTGAATGAATCGCGGGGGATTCCCAAATCCGCTGCGAAGTGATTCAGAGTGTCTGCCGGAGGGAGGCCGGCGGGCATGTCGAGAGCACTTTCAGGCGATCTTCGGGTTCGGGTGCTTCGAGCCGTTGCAGCCGGTGCGACGCACCGTGAGGCGGGCGAGCGCTTTGGTGCGAGCGCCGCCAGCGTCAGCCGTTGGCGCAAGCGGGAGCGCGAACAAGGCGCCCCGCGCCCCGGGCGGCTCGGCGGCGACCGGCGTTCGGATCGGATCGAGGCTCATCGGGAGGCCGTGATGGCTGCGCTTGGACCCGACCTAGACGCAACCATCGAGGAGGTGAGGGCGAGCTTGGCGACGCAGGGGCTCGTCTTCGGCTACGGCACGATCCAACGCTTCTTCGCCCGTCACGCCATCACGCGCAAGAAGGACCGCGCACACGACCGAACAGGATCGCCCCGACATCCTGACGAGGCGCGAGCAGTGGTTCGAGGGGCAACTCGACTGTAACCGTCCGGTGAGTTGCCCTTTGTGTGGCTGCGGATTGGGCTGAAGCTACGGAATTACATACGGAATTAATTCGTAGCTATGGTGGTCGATGGGGCGGGTTGAGATCCTGACGGGGCGCGATCGGCGCCGAGGCTGGTCGGACGAGCAGAAGCTGGCGATCTTGGAAGAGGTGGCGACAAGCGGCTTGCGGATCTCGGAAGTGGCGCGCCGACACGACGTCATCCCACAGCAAATTTACGGCTGGCGGCGGCAGTTCCTGGCCAAGGTCAGGGAGGAGAGACCGGCCGAAGCCGCGAGGTTGTTGCCGGTCAGCCTTGTCGCCGCCGAACTGCCCAAGCCGGAGGCGCCGAAGGCGGAGGGAGCTCTGGTGAAGGAGATGTCGGTGCGACCGATGCGAGGCGTCCGGATCGAGGTGCGCTGCAAGGGTGGGCGATCGCTCTTCGTCGATGCCGGCATCGACCGTAAGCGTCGTCCCGGCGGCACCTTCATAGGTTTGGCATGAAAGCGCAGTCTGACGCCCCTGATTGGAGGATCGTTTTGTGTCTGGGCTTGACCATAGACTTGAGCCGGAGGTCGAGGTCCGGCGCTTCGAAGTGATCAACGGTGCGCTGGGGCGGCGGCGCTGGACGGCGGACGAGCGCACGCGGATCGTGGAAGAGACGCTGGTTCCCGGCGCCGTAGTGTCGGCGGCTGCTCGCCGGCATGGTCTGACGCCGCAGTAACTGTTCACCTGGCGGCGCGAAGCACGCAAGGCGAGCGAGATGATCCCGGCCTTCGTGCCGGCGGTCGTCGCGCCGGAGCCGGCTCCCGCATCTGAAGCGCCCGCCCCACCGTCACCACCGAAGCGACGTGGCCGGCAACGTCGCGCCGCGGCCATCGAGATTGAGGTCGCCGGCGCCCGCGTGACGATCGAGAGCGGGGTCTCACCGGCGACCATCACGGCGGTGCTCAGCGCGTTGAAGGCGGGGTTGTGATCGGTCCGACCGGCGCAGTCCGGGTCATGGTGGCCACGAAGCCCGTCGATTTCCGCAAGGGGGCCGAAGGCCTGGCTGCCCTGGTGCGCGAGACGATGGGTGCCGATCCCTTCTCGGGCACGGTCTATGTATTCCGCGCCAAGCGTCCCGATCGGGTGAAGCTGGTGTTCTGGGACGGCACCGGCGTGGTGCTGGTCGCCAAGCGCCTGGAGGATGGCGAGTTCCGCTGGCCGAAGATCGAGGACGGCGCGCTGCGGCTGACGGCGGCCCAGTTGCAAGCCTTGTTCGAGGGTCTGAACTGGCGCCGGGTGCATGTGTCAACGGGCACCGAAGTTTCCCTTGATGTGGGCTTCCAAAATTCCCCACCCGGCAGGGTTTGAACCGCGCCGGGTCTACCGGAGGCGTTGGGTTGTGTGTCACGCTGCCATATCGATGTTGTCCGCGGCAGCATAATATTGATCTTCGGCTTCGGCAGGCGGGATGTTGCCGATGGGCTCCAGCAGCCGACGATGATTGAACCAGTCGACCCACTCAAGCGTGTCGTACTCGACGGCTTCGAAGCTGCGCCATGGTCCACGGCGATGGATGACCTCGGCCTTGTAAAGGCCGTTGATCGTCTCGGCCAAAGCGTCGTCGTAGCTGTCTCCGACGCTGCCGACTGACGGCTCGATCCCCGCTTCGGCGAGGCGCTCGGTGTACTTGATGGACAAATATTGCGACCCACGATCGCTATGATGGATGAGGCCGCACCGATGGGCCGGCCGTCGATCGTGAAGCGCCTGTTCCAGGGCGTCCAGGACGAAGCCGGCATGCGCCGTCCTGCTGGCTCGCCAGCCGACGATCCGCCTGGCGTAGGTATCGATGACGAAGGCGACGTAGACGAACCCGGCCCAGGTCGCGACATAGGTGAAGTCCGACACCCACAGCATGTTCGGTGCCGGCGCGTAGAATCTCCGATTGACGTGATCGAGCGGACACGGCGCCGCTTTGTCGCTGACGGTGGTGCGCACCGGCTTGCCCCGGATCACCCCTGCCAGGCCCATCTCGCGCATCAGCCGAGCGACCGTACAGCGGGCGACTGGAAACCCCTCCCGCAGCATCTGCCGCCAGATCTTGCGCACGCCGTAGACCGCGAAGTTCTCGGCGAACACGCGCGCGATCTCTGGCTTCAGGGCGACATCCTGCTGCGCCCGCGCCGACAGGCGTGTCGGATCCCGCCGCTGCGCGACGCGCTCGAAATACGTCGATGGGGCGATCGGCAGAACGCGGCAGATCGGCTCGACCCCATAGGCATCGCGGTGATCATCGATAAAGGCGATCATCGCCGGAACAGGCGGTCGAGCTCCGCCTGCGCAAAATATGCGGACGCCTTGCGCAAAATCTCGTTGGCCTGTCGCAGCTCGCGGACCTCGCGCTCGAGCGCCTTCACCTTGTCGGCAACCTCGGTCGGGACACCGGCACGCTTGCCGCTGTTGACCTCGGCCTTCTTCACCCACTCATGCAGGGTCTGCGGAACGCAGCCGATCTTCTCCGCGATCGACACCACCGCTGCCCATCGCGAGGGATGATCCCGCTCGTGGTCGAAAACCATCCGTAACGCGCGCTCCCGGACCTCTGGTGCAAATTTGTTCGTTGTCTTGCTCACACAGGCTCCACCTTCTCAGGAGTTGGAGCCTCCGGCAAACCCGGCGCGGTTCACCCTGACCCTTCTCGGCTTCATCGCCCCTTGGGTGCTGGATGGTCCGATTAACCGGGATGCCTTCGAGACCTATATCCTGGTCCCCGACTGCGGCGGGGCGATGTCGTCGTCATGGACAACCTGTCCAGCCACAAAGGGCCGTGGGTGGACGAGATGATCGAGGCGGTCGGCACCGAGGTGCGCTACCTCCCGCCCTACAGCCCCGACTTCAACCCAATCGAGAACGCTTTCGCCAAGCTCAAGGCACTCCTGAGAAAGGCCTCCAGCGAACCGTCAACGGCCTCTGGGATGCCATAGGCCGCATCCTCGACCTCTTCCCACCTGAAGAATGCGCAAACTATTTCAGCGCCGCAGGATACGATGCAACCTGATCTGATGCCGCTCTAGAAGCTCAGGCGCGAGCGTTACGGCCAGGGCGAGCGAGGACGAGATCGCGGCTCAGGAGAGTGCGCGCGTGGCGACACTGCCGGTACCCGCTCCACGCTGGAGGTCGTGCGCAAGCCCTTTCCTCAGCACCTGCCGCGCGAGTGCATCGTCGTGCCGGCGCAGCTGGAAGAGGACGTTCCCGAGACCCTGGAGATCGTGCCGCGATCCAGGAAGGTGATTTAGACGGTCCGCGAGAAGTTCACCTGCCGCCAATGCGCGGCGATCACCCAGCCTCCGCTCTGCTCCATGTGACGCCGCGCGGCATAATGCGTCACGAGGCGCACAAGGTGAGCGAAAAGACAGATTGAACCGGGCCGTCTTCGTAACATTCGTCAATTGGAGACTCGGGGTCAGTCCCTTCGGCCTCATCGCCGCTCGCGGGCGATGCGCATCAGATATTTGCCGTACTCGCTCTTGCCGAGGTCCTCGGCAAGCTTGACGAACTGGTCGTGGCCGATGAGCCCGAGATTGTAGGCGATCTCTTCGGGGCAGGCGATCTTGAGGCCCTGCCGCTTCTCGAGCGTGCGCACGAAGGTTGCGGCATCGGTGAGGCTGTCGTGGGTGCCGGTGTCGAGCCAAGCATAGCCGCGGCCCATGCGCTCCACCGCGAGATCGCCGCGCTCGAGATAGACGCGGTTCACGTCGGTGATCTCGAGTTCGCCGCGGGGCGACGGCTTCAGGTTCGCCGCGATGTCGACGACGTCCTTGTCGTAGAAATAAAGGCCGGTCACGGCATAGTTGGACCGCGGCTTCGCCGGCTTCTCTTCGATCGACAGCGCCTTGCCGGCCGCATCGAACTCGACCACGCCGTAGCGCTCGGGATCGTCCACGTAATAAGCGAACACCGTCGCGCCATGCGGGCGCGCCGCCGCGGGCTCCAAGAGCTCGGGCAGACCGTGGCCGTAGAAGATGTTGTCGCCGAGGATCAGCGCCGACGCTTCCCTGCCCACGAAGTCCGCGCCGATGATGTAGGCTTGGGCGAGACCCTCGGGCTTGGGCTGCTCGGCATAGGTGAATTCGACGCCCCAGTGGCTGCCGTCGCCGAGTAGATTGCGGAATTGCGGCAGGTCGCGCGGCGTCGAGATGATCAGGATCTCTTTGATCCCCGCGAGCATCAGAACGCTCAGCGGATAATAGATCATCGGCTTGTCGTAGACCGGCATCAATTGCTTGGAGGTCACGAGCGTCAGCGGATGGAGCCGCGTGCCGCTGCCGCCTGCGAGGATGATGCCCTTCATGAACGGGTCTCCCGAGAGGTCTCAGGCGCCTCGTCCGCCGCGGCGGGGAGGAGCCGGTCGAGGCAGCGCGACAGCGCATCGCGCCAGTCCGGCAGCACGACGCCATGGGCGGCGGCGAGCTTCGAACAATCGAGGCGGGACTGCGCCGGGCGGCGTGCCGGTGTCGGATAATCGCTGGTCGGGATGGGCTCGACGGCGGCCTTCGGGCCACCGCGCGCGGCCGAGCCGGCGAAGATCGCCTCGGCGAAGCCCGCCCACGTCGTCTCGCCGGCGTTCGTCATGTGGAAGATGCCGCGCAAGGCGGGCTCATCCGGCCGCGCGACCAGATTGCGGGCGACCGCCAGGATCGCCGTGGCGAGGTCCGGCGCATAGCTCGGCGCCCCCTCCTGATCGGCGACCACGCGCACCGCATCCCGTGTCTCGGCGAGGCGCAGCATGGTGCGGACGAAATTCTTGCCGTAGGGGGCATAGACCCAGGCCGTGCGTAGGATCGCATGGTCCGGGTTCGCGGCGGCGACGGCCCGCTCCCCCGCTTCCTTCGAAAGGCCGTAGACCGACACCGGCCCGACGGCATCGCTCTCCCGGTAAGGTTCGGCCTGGGTGCCGGGAAAGACGTAATCCGTGGAGACGTGCACGACCGGCACGCCGAGCGCGCGGGCGGCGGCGGCGACCGCCCCTGCGCCCGTCTCATTCACGGCAAAGGCGCTTTCGCGGTCGCTCTCGGCCTGATCGACCGCCGTATAGGCCGCCGCGCTCACGACCACATCGGGCCGGGCCGCGGCGATCACCGCGGCGATGGTCTCAGGCCGTTCGAGGTCGAGGTCGGGACGGCCGACGAGCACGACCTCGTCCGGCGCTGCCGCGGCAAGCGCCTGCGCCACCTGCCCTTCGCGACCTGTGACGACGATCCGCATCGGGCTCATCCGCGCGCCGTGCCGACGAGGCCGAGGCGCTCGCCGCCATAGACACCGTCCCGCAAGGGCCGCCACCACCATTCGTTGTCGAGATACCAGCGCACGGTCCGCGCCAAGCCGGTCTCAAAGGTCTCCCGCGCCCGCCAGCCGAGCTCGGTCTCGAGCTTCGTCGCATCGATCGCGTAGCGGTGATCGTGGCCCGGACGGTCGGTGACGAAGGTGATGAGCCGGTCGTGCGGCGCGCCGGTCGGCCGCAGCCGATCGAGGGTGGCGCAGATGGTGCGCACCACCTCGATGTTGGAGCGCTCGTTGCGCCCGCCGACATTGTAGGTCTCGCCGGGCCGTCCCTTCGACAGGATCAGATGCAAGGCGCGGGCGTGGTCCTCGACATAGAGCCAGTCGCGGACATTGCTGCCGTCGCCGTAGACGGGCAGCGGCTTGCCGTCGAGCGCGTTGAGGATGACGAGCGGGATCAGCTTCTCGGGGAAGTGATAAGGCCCGTAATTGTTCGAGCAGTTCGAGACCACGACCGGCAGGCCGTAGGTGCGCTGCCAGGCGATCGCGAGATGGTCTGAAGCCGCCTTCGAGGCGGAATAAGGCGAGGACGGATCGTAGGGCGTCGTCTCGGTGAAGAGACCGTCGGGGCCGAGCGAACCGTAGACCTCGTCGGTCGAGACGTGGAGGAAGCGGAAATTCTCCTTTGCCGAGCCAGACAGCCCCGACCAATAGCGGCGGGCGCCTTCGAGAAGCGCATGCGTGCCGAGCACGTTGGTCTCGACGAACGCCTTCGACCCCGCGATGGAGCGATCGACATGGCTCTCGGCGGCGAGATGCATGATGCCGTCCGGCTTCACCTCCTCGATGAGGGAGGCCATCGCGCCGTAATCGCAGATGTCCTCCTTCACGAACCGGTAGCGCGGATGGTTGCCGATCTCGGTCAACGACGCGAGATTGCCCGCGTAGGTGAGCTTGTCGACATTGACGATCTCGGCCTCGGTCTCGCGCGCGAGATGACGGCAGAGCGCCGATCCGATGAATCCGGCCCCGCCGGTGACGATGATGCGCATCAGAAATGTCCGCTCAGGCGCGAGCCTCGTAGTGGAAGATCGGCGGCAACTCGGCGAGCCGCGGCGCGCGGCCGTCCTTGTCCGACACCACCGCCTTGCCCGGCTCGACGGGCCAATCGATGCCGAGGTCGGGGTCCGACCAGATCACCGCGCCGTCGTCGGCCGGACTGTAATAGTCCGTCACCTTGTAGGCGACCTCGCAATCGGGTTCCAGGGTGCAGAACCCGTGCAGAAAGCCCGGCGGGACCCAAAGCTGGGCCCCTTCGGCCGCGTCGAGCCGCACCGCGACGTGCTGGAGATAGGTGGGCGAGCCGACCCGGATATCGACGACGACATCGAGAACCGCACCGCGGAGGCACTGCACGAGCTTGCCCTGGGCATGGGGCGGTTTCTGGAAGTGCAGGCCGCGAATGGTCCCCGTCTCCGCCGACCGAGACAGATTGTCCTGCACGAAGCCGATATCGGCGACCTTCTCACGGAAGCGGCGGTCCGTCCAAAGCTCGACAAAGAAGCCGCGTGCATCCCCGTGCCGCTTCGGAATGACGAGCTTGAGGTCCGGAATCGCGAACGTACGCACGTCCATCGCACACTCCTTTGCGCCGGCCTCGACGACGGCGGATGGGTCTGCGTAAAGGATCGGCGCCTAGCGAACAAGCCCCTGACGGATAGGCGCGATGACGTATCCCATTTAGGCAATGGCCCGAAAATTTGCGTTCTTCAGCATGTCGTTACTCAATATCCAGAATAACGAGCGGAGCGTTGAGATGCGTCGGCAGGAGCTGCCCCCACCCAGTTTGTTGGGGCCCCACTGGTGAGCGGATGGGGATATGACAAGCAAGAGGACGAATGAAATCTGCCTGAGGTGGGATCGGCCCGCGCTGTGAAGCCGAACTACAAATTGCTTGTCAATCGGCGTGGAAACCTGAGCCCCTATCGGCGCGGAATGTTGACCCCTGTCTGGGGACAATGGTGGCGGAGGTCAGGCGCGATTCTTGAAGCGCCAGCTCTCGTTTCCGGTCTCGAAGATGTCACGGTGGTGGTGATGCCATCGAGGAGCGCCGTGGTCATCTTGGGGTCGTCGAGGACGCTCGGCCACTCGCCGAAGGCAAGGTTGGTGGTGACGATGACCAAGGTCTGTCCGTAGAGCCGGCTGACGAGGTCGACCACGTTGAAGAAGCGTCCCCTTGCGCCGCCTCGGATGGCGGCACGCGCCATGGCGTTGGCCAGGCGAGTTTTGCCGGTTCCGGTCCCATCGATCAGCACAACGTTGCGCTGGTGAGCGAGGAAGTTGCCGCCGGCGAGGTCGCGCGCCAGGGCCTCGTTGATAGGGGTGTCGTCGAACACGAAGTCGTCGATATCCTTAGCCAGGGGAAGCTTGGCGATGGTGATCAGGTACTTGATGGATCGGGCCTGCTTCTCGGATATCTCCCCTAACAAAAGGTCACCGACGATGCGCTGCGGCTCATGCTGGCGTTTGACGGCGGTGGTGATGATCTCGTCGTAGGCGGTCTTCATGCCATGGAGCTTGAGCTCGCCGGATCTGGGAAGGCTCCATCATGGGGATATCCTCAACAGGTCGTATCGTGAGCAGTCGGCGCTCGGGGCATGGCGCAGGCGCAAGGCATCGGGCGTGACGATGGTGAGGGGAGCCGCGGGCTCTCGGCGCCGGGCGAGGATGTTGAGGATCACGTCGGCCGAGTGGACGCCCTGGCCGCGAGCTTCGGCGCACGCTCCATCGACCGCGGGGAGCCCGTCGCTCAGCACGCCGGTGAGGATGTCGACCATCTGCTGGTCGCCGTCGGTGGCACCGGCGAGCTTGCGCCGGACGCGATCGAGGCTCGTGGGCAGAACCCAGTCCTTGAACGGAGCGCCGTTCCTGAGGGCGCCGGGCTTGCGTGCCAGGACCGGCACATAGTGCCAGGGGTCGAAGATGGTCTGGTCCCGCCCAAAGCAGCGCGGCTGGGAGCCGACCGGCCGGCCGTCCCGGCGCAGCTCGATCCGCTCCGCATAGGCCCGGACCTCGACCGGGCGGCCCACGGCGCTGGCGCAGACCAAATACCGATTGTTATCCAAGCGGACCAGGCAGGTCTTCGATACGGAGGCCGGGACGGCGCGGAAACCGTCGATCCGCCGGCATAAGGCACCAGGGCAGGACGCTCGGCCTCGAACGCATGCGAGATGGTCTCCTCCCACGCTCGGGGTGCGGGTGGCCCTGGGCGTAGGCGATGCACTGGTCCAGCATCCAAGCGTTCAACTCAACGTAGCTCTTCGCCCGCAGGCGCGGCGTGAAGAAATGTTTCCGCGCCAACCCGGCGTGGTTCTCCTGTCCAGCGGCATTCGGAACTGACCCCTCATGCTAATTGCCCTTCAGGCGGTTTCTGGTTGAGACGTCGCAGCGGCCTTCTACAAAAGGCGGCGGCAACGCTTCTCGCGGAGCCGATAGCTGTCTCCTCGGATGGTGATGACGTGGCTGTGGTGGAGCAGCCGATCAAGGATGGTGGTCGCGACGACAGGACCGCCGAACATCGAGCCCCATTCTCCGACGGCCCAGCTGGATGTCACGAGCATGGCGTCGCGCACATAGCGGCGGCTGACGAGCTGGAAGAACAGATGCGCCGCGTCGATCCCCGGCAGCAGCTGCACCTCCCGCTCGGAGCTGAATGCCGTCGCTCCGATCCGCAGCACCTTGCGCGCCGTGTTCCGTGAGATGTGCAGCTCCCGCACGATCTCCTTGGTGGACTTGCCGCGCACGAATAATCGCACCGGATCCGCTCAATCGTATCCACGCCTTCATCTCCAGCCCGCCCGTCGCAACGTCATGCCGCCTCAAGGACTTCAGGCGCGTCGCCACCCGATACGACCGCAACGCCGTCAACTTCCTCGCTGCCGTCTGCATCGCTGCGACCGTCAGCTACTGGTTATGAGCCTCGACCCTAATGCTTTGCAACAGGAGCAACGTACCGGGAGGCGCCGAGCACTTTAGCAGGAGTGATGCCGGAGTAAATCTTTGGTGCGAGCTGTGACCTGAACAGATCATCCGCTACGGGGGCGGTTACGGGTATTCGGATCATATCAAGGCTATCGTAAGCCGGCGATGGTTGCGCTTGGGCTCTTGCGAGCTTCTGATCGCCTTCAGAGATCATAAGGGCTAGGGTACTACCCTCCAATTCCATTGCAAAGATCAAGCGGAGCCCCGAGGATAAAATATAGATAAAAATCACCACTGCGCAGCGTACCTCAGACTATCCATTTTGCGTTTCGCAAGGGTGAATGATAGCGTTCCAATTATTGAGGTGTACCGCATAACGGCGTCCGAGGATATCGGCCTAACGAGACGGAAGGGAAGCGTGGCGTCGTGCCAAGCTGGATTCACGTAAGGATCGAGCTCGAACACGGACTTCCCCCATCGGCCATGGAGCGCCCTCCGCTCACTCAGATCGCGAGCCCGCTTTTCGGGGGAGAGGTGATCGAGGCCGCGCGACTTGGACTCGAAGTGCGTTAGGACGAGATCGGGGTCCCAACGGATCACACGGCCGCTTCGGCGCAACTTTAGGCAAAGATCGATATCGCTGTAGCTGATCGCCAGCTGCCTTTCGTCGAATCCGCCGACCTCGAGAAAGAGTGCACGGCGTATCGCCAGGAAGGCTCCGGTCACGGCACTCACCTGGCGTTGCATCTGCCAGCGCCCGTATTGGTCCGCGCTGGCGGCGGGCTGGAAAAGTCCGTCGTGGATGACGGATCCGCCCCAACCGAAGAGGACGCCGGCGTGCTGAATGGTCTCATCCGGATAGAGCAGTTTGGCGCCGAGGGCTCCGGTATCTGCGTGGGCAATCTGGGCGCGTACCCGGGTGTCCCACCCCCGAGTACGCATTTCCATATCGTCGTTGGCGAACACCAGGATCGGATCGGTCACTTTCTCCGCGGCGGCGTTGTTCAGTCCTGACCAGTTGAAGGGCCGTGGGTCCGAGAGCACGGAGACGCCGGCTTCAGCTCTCAGCATTTCCAAGATCGCTGTGTCTGCGGCGCGGCTCGTTCCGTTGTCGACGACGAGGATGCGGAGGTGTTCGGGTTGGTCGGCGTATGCACGCAGGCTCCGAACCATGCGGTCGCAATCGCTGGCGTTGTCCCGCGTACAGATGATCACCGACATCCCGTCGTCCGCGATCGGCGGCGTCCACGATAGCCGGATTCTCGTAGGGTCGGCTTCGTCGTCGATCACACGGCACGGGAGTTGCGCTGTCGCAATCCGTCGGCGTACCGCAGCGCAGTGGTCGGGAGAGGCCTCCTCACCGCGAACATCCACGAGCGGTAGAGGCAGATGCACCAAGTCCCGCAGATTCAGAAGCAGTGCGGATCGACGGCCCGCGAGCGAAGCCTGAATGTCGACTTCGCTCGCGAGCTCCGCGTAGGCTGCGGCCTTGATGGCGATGGTGTTACCCCAGATATTCCGTTGCAAGACGAGGTCGGGGTCGAAGCCCCATCGCGCCAGGAGCCGCCGATTGCCGTCCGCGTCGGTCAGCGTCGCATCGCAGCAAAGCGCCGTCGCATCCTCGCGCTCGGCGAGAGACGCGAACCAGCCGATAGCGCGCGTATGCAAGATCGCCGCGTGATCCAAAAGCAGTAGCCACCCCTCTGCGCCGGCGACGGCCAGCCGCTCAGCCTCGGTCTCGGAGACTGTGTCCGCGACGTCGAGCCATCGAACGCGCGCGTCGAAGGCGGCAACGGCTTCGACCGCCGTTCGCAGCGCCGCCGAGCGTCCGTAGAAAACGGCTTTCCAGTTCGTGGCCTCCTGGGCCTGGAGGGCGCGCAGTTGCTCTTGTACACGCCCAACCGGCGTTTCTTCGGCAGCGCTTATGATCGTGAAAAGCGGCGCGTTCTGATGCGCTGGCGGGGGAGGTACCTGAAATAGGGCCTCGAAGAGGGCGTATTGCTCGGCAGGAATGGCGGCCAAAGTCGCGAGAGACGGCATGGCCGTCTCGATCAGGGCGAGACGGTCGCGAACTTCGTGCAACGTCGCGGTGACGTCGAGCAGCTTCTCGAATGACCCGGATGCAGCGAGAGCCTTGGTGCGGGCGACCTGAGCCACAGGCTCGCCCGCCATTGCCAATTCATGAAGCGCTGCCTCGAATGTCGGCGCGAGCTCGAGAGCTTTGCGGTAGCTCTTCAGGGCAGCCGGACGGCGGCCCATAAGGGCGAGCGCGCGGCCCCGCTGTAGGTGGATATCCGCATCGTCGGGACTGTCCTGTAATGCGTCGTCGTAGGCCTCCAGAGCCTGCGGAAGTTGGCCGCAATCTTTGCACATATTGCCGAGCTGAACCTTCAAGTCGGTTCGCCACGGAGCCAATTCCAGTGCATCGCGGTATGCCAAGGCGGCCTCGGCGTGCTCTCCCGCATCGCGAAACTGGTCCGCCTTCGCGACCGAGGCTGTCAACAGGGTTTGCGATTCTGCGGCGTGTGGCAATCGCGAGCGATTGCCCGCCACCTCACGCCGATCAGCGCCGCTTCTCCCTTTGAACCAGCTCAGCAAACGCGAAACTCCTTGGAAGGCGGCCAGAGAGACCGTTTGCCTTTGAATTCTCGTCCTGCTTAACGGACGAACCGGACGCTAAAGCTCCAACCTTGCGGTGAGCCGCCCGGCGTCGGGTGCAGCGCCTTCTTCTACCTGTGATAAAATTGGGCCCCGCGTGGGAAAAATCCATGCCACGGAAGGAGTGTCACTTCACCGCGGAGTAGATGCTGGCGCCGGTCGCCGTCGGGGAGGCGATCATGTTAAAGATTTGCAGCGCCTTCTGGGTGTCGGTCAGGGAGGCGTTGGAGACGTAGAGGACGTCCTTGTTCTGGATCTCGAATTGCTGGATCAGGAACAGGCTGTCCGGGTTGCGCATGTTGATGCGGTAAACGATCGGCGTCAGCGTGCCGTCGCGCACCGCGGGGTTCGTGGGCGCGAGCTGGCGGGCGATCGAGGCGGGCTCGTAGCGGAAGATGAACACGCCCGCCGGATCGGCGCGGTAGTCCTGCAGGCCACCCGCCTTCACCAGCGCTTGCGCAAGGGTCAGACGGTCGCTCTGGAACGGAATCTCGGCGTTGGCACCGGTCGCGCCATAGGCGAGGAAGGAGAGGGGATCGCGCACCAGCACGAGCGAGTCGCCCGGGCGGACGAAGATGTTCTCGCGCGGATCGGTGACGATGCGGATCAGCGGCATCGTCGCGGTCTTGCCGTTGCGCGACAATTCCACCGTCGTCTCGTTCACCGGCGCCCGGAGGCCCCCGGCGGCGGCGATGACGTCGAGAATACGGTCGCCCTTCATCGAGAGCGGCACCCGTGCGCCGTTCGCCACCTCGCCCGTGACGGTCACCGAGCTGCTGACCGCCTGGAGAACAGAGACGAGCGCCTGCGGCTGATCGGCCTTGCCGACGAGCGCCGATTCGATCTCGGTCTGAACCTGGCCGGGGGTCTTGCCGACGACGGGGATATTTCCGGCGAACGGCACGGTGATGGTGCCGTCGCGGCCGACGATCTGGTTCGGGATCGTCGCGCTCTTGGAGCCGGTGGAGAACTTCTCGGTGGTCAGCGGCGCCGTGAAGAGGCCGCCGGCACCCGCCTCCCAGATCGTCACGGAGAGCGTGTCGCCCACGCCGATGCGAGGTTCGACCGAACTGCGATAATCCCCGAAGCGTTGGGAAAAGCCCTCGGGCGGCCGAGACCGCAGCGCCGAGACGACCGACGGCGTGATGTCGACGACGATATAATTGCTCTTCGCCTGGTTCGCCGTGTTGAGCACCTCAGAGGCGGACGGGCCCACCTTCGGGATGCCGCATCCGGCGAGCACGAGCGCGAGGGCGGTCGCAGCAACGGAACCACGCATCGTCGGCTTACCACCCTTTGTTTCAGCCCACGCCGGTCTCCTAGCAGGTCCGAGCGCCCGCACCAAGCTGCCGTCGAAGGATCGTGTCGTGTCGCGAGAGGCGGCGGAAGGCCGACCGAGGGCACTATCGATGGTGGGCGTTAAGGAATGTTTCCCACCCGTGGCGTTTGGGTCACACGGGCAGGGGACTGCGAGGGCCCACCAATCCGAACACGCGAAGACGGAATGAGGGCCCATCTGCCGCCCGCTGAGCGGGGGCTCGGTTCTCGCCTGGGTAAGGCCTCACGCCAGCGCCACGCTGACGGCGTTCTGGTCGAGCGCATCGCGCAGGGCACCTTCGGGAGGGCGGTCGGTGACGAGGGTCGCGACGTTGCGCCAGGGGGTGTAGCGGGCGGCGAAGACCCGGTCGTGCTTCGAATGGTCGGCGACGACCATGCAGCGCGCGGCGCGGGCGACCATCGCCGAATAGACGGCGCCGCATTCGAGGAGCGCCTCCGAAGGGCCGTCCGGGGCGAGGCCGCTCGCGCCGATGATGGCGCAATCGGCGTGGAAATCGTTGAGGAACGAGACGGCGTGGACGCCGACCGTCGCGCCTTCGCCGGGATGATAGTCGCCCGGCATCATCAGCACCTTGATCGTCGGGTTGAGTGACAGCACCGTCGCGACGCCGAACGAATGGGTAATGACGGCGATGTTCTTCATCTCGACGGCAATGCGGCGTGCGACATGCACCGTCGTTGCGCCGGAGCCGATCATGAGGATGCGCGCGGTCTTGAGAAGCGGCACCGCGACCTTGGCGATGCGCTCGCGCTCGGGGACGTGGAGCGCGTGGCGCTCGGTGACCGAGGGTTCCGTGCCGAGCGGGCGGACGGCGCCGCCATAGGTGCGGTTGAGGAGGCCCTGCTCGGTCATCGCATCGAGGTCGCGCCGGATCGTCTCCGTCGAGACGGCGAGCCGGCGGGCGAGTTCTGCGACCCGCAGGCTCGGCGACCGGTTGAGCTCGGCGAGGATCTGCTCCTGCCGCGACGCCTTCGATCGCCTCATGGCCTCCGCCTCATGCCGCTTTATCCTTTTTATGATTAGGCTTATGGGCCGTTCTTAGCACCCTGCGTGGGTGCGGCAAGCGTGATTTCCCGCGAGATCACGCTTGCCGGCGGCGCACGATCGCGAGCACCGCTCCGCCGCCGAGCAGAAGCGCCGCCGCGGCCAGCGTGCTCATAGTGCCGAGCGCCGGCACCATCGGCGTATAGCCCGCCACCATCTTCGAATAGAGCCACTTCGGGATCGTGGAATCGACGCCCGCCGTATAGAGCGACAGCGGAAAATTGCCCCACGACAAGAGGAAGGCGAACAGCGCGCCCGACCAGATGCCGGGCCACAGGATCGGCAGCGTCACCTCGCGCAGGATGAAGAGCCGGCTCGCGCCGAGATCGGCGGCGGCCTCCTCGAGCGTCGGATCGAAGCTGTAGACCTGGATCGCGATCACCAGGGTGACGACCGGCACGATCCAGACGAGATGGGCGACGACGGCCGTCTGCCAACTCGGGCTGATGCCGAGGGCGTTGAACCACAGGAGCAGGGCGAGCCCGAGCACCGGCTGGGGGAAGAAGACCGGGAGGAGCAGCACCTTCTGGAAAAGGCGCCGGCCCTTCCAGTCGTAGCGTGCGAAGGCGAGGGCGCCGAAGAAGGCGAAGAACACCGACACGACGGTGACGATCAGGGCGATCAGCAGCGAATTCTGAACGAGGGTGTGGATCTCGAAGGAATCGACTGTCTTCTGCCACCATTCGAGGGAGAAGGCGCGCACGGGGAAGCCGAAATAGCGCCCCTTGGAGAGCCCGGCGAGCGCGCCGCACAGGATCGGCAGATAGATCGCGACGAGAACGAGCGCGGTCCAGAGCCGGATGAACGCCCGAGTGCGGGCTTGACCGATGGAGTCCATGGGGGAACCTCCGCGCTTCAGCGCCGTCCGAGAATGCGGTCGAGATCGAGCCGGGAGAGCACGAACAGGGCGAGCCCGCTGACGATCGCGACGAGGATCAGCGCAAGCGCCGAGCCGAGCGGCCAATTCTGCGCGTAGGTGAAGGCGACCTCGATGTCCTGGGCGATCATGATGACGGATTGGCCGCCGAGGATCTTCGCCTCGGCAATGGCGCCGGCGGCGAGCACGAAGGTGAGCAGCATGCCGATCAGGATTCCCGGCATCGCGAGCGGCAATTCCACCTCGCGCCAGATCATGAGCCGGCTCGCGCCGAGATCGCGGGCGGCATCGACGAGATCGCGGGGGATCATGGCGATGCCGAGGGTCATCGGAAACAGCATGAAGGGCAGATAGACGTAGGCCATGCCGAACAGGATGATGCCGGGCGTGTAGAGCACCTCGGGACCGGCACCGAGGCCGAGCCACTTCATCGCGCCGTCGAGCACACCGTTCTTGATGAAGAACAGCACCCAGCCATAGAGCCGGACATTCTCCGAGACGAACAGCGGGAAGACGAAGAGGACGCTGACGAGCCCGGAAAAGCGGCCAAACACCCGGTTGAGGCCGTAGGCGATCGGGTAGGCGACGATCGCGAGCAGCGCCACCGTGATGAAGGCGAACAGAAGCGACCAGGCGAACGACGTCCACACCGTGTTCGCCGGATCGACGATCGCGGCGAAGTTCGCCAGCGTGAAGGTGCGGAAGACGTCGAAGCTCTTCGGCGTCGCGAAGGCATAGGCCGCGACCGTCACGAGCGGGGCGAGAAAGCCGAGCACGAGCAGCACGAGCACGGGGCTCGCGCTGCGCAGGCCGGGGGAGAGGCGGAGCGAGAGGGTCTTCGCCTCCGCGGGGGCGTCGAGCGTGGTGACGGCCATCGCTCAGGCCTCCACCACGATGGCGTCGCGCGCATCCCAGCCGATCGTCACCGTGTCGCCCTGGACCGGGCTCGCGGCGGTGCGCGGCAGTTCGACGAGGAAGGTCTTGTCCTCGACATGGACCTGATATTGGACCCGGGAGCCCAGGGCATATTCGTTGAAGACGCGGCCCGTCAGCACATTGTCGGCGCCCGCCGGTCCTTCGACGAAGCGCATCGCTTCCGGCCGCACGATCACGGCAGCCGTGTCCGCCGCCTCCGGGGCCTTGGTGCCGAGCGCGATCGGGCGGTCGCCGTCCCCGATCCAGCGCCCGTCCGCGTCGCGGCGGACCTCGATCGCGTTCACCTCGCCGAAGAACTCGGCGACGAAGCGGGTCGCCGGGCGGGCATAGATCTCCTCCGGCGTGCCGATCTGCACGATCTTGCCGGCGCGCATGACCCCGATGCGGTCCGACATCACCATCGCTTCCTCGAGCGAGTGGGTGATGTAGACGAAGGTCTTGCCGCTTTCGCGGTGCAGATCCTTGAGCTCCTTCTCGAGCAGCTTCTTGAGTTTGTAATCGAGCGCCGAGAGCGGCTCGTCGAAGAACAGCACGTCCGGGTCGTAGGCGAAGGCGCGGGCGAGCGCGACGCGCTGCCGTTCGCCACCGGAGCAACGCATGACGTTCTTGCCGTAATAGTCCTCCGGCAGGCGGACCATGCGCATCAATTCGAGCGCGCGCGCTTTCCGCGCGGCCGGCGCGATCTTCTTGACCTTGAGGGGGAATTCGATGTTCTCGCCGACCGTCTTGTGCGGGAAGAGGGCGAGCGACTGGAACACGAGGCAGGTCGGGCGCCGGTTCGAGGGCACGTCGTTGATGAGCTCGCCCCGCAGGGTGATGTAGCCGTGGGTCGGCGCCTCCATGCCGGCGAGCATGCGCAGGAGGGTCGTCTTGCCGGACCCGGACGGGCCGACGATCGTCACGAACTCGCCCTCGCGGATGTCGACGTCGATCCCGTCCACCGCTGCGAAATCCTTGAAGACCTTGCGGACGCCGACGAGCTGGAGCACCGGCCTCGCCGCCTGGGCGGGCGCTTCCGGGGCGTGGGCCGGCGCGCCGTCGGCGAACGGAACCGGCGTCGGCTCCGCGTCTGAAAGGTGCGCGTGGGAGGGAGCGTTCATCGGCCGATCCTCGAGGTCTTGCAAAGCTATACGGGCCGATCAGGCCGGCAGACCGTGCGGGCCCGGCCGGATCGCGCTCGGAAGAGGCACGGGGCCCGATCGGGTCGCTCCGATCGGGCGGTGCCGGGGAAGGGGACTCGGCCCCGCCTCAGCCGCGCAGACGCTTCGCGGCGGTCATCAGGTCGAGCGCCTTGTCGTAGTCGGGCACGATGTCGTACTCGGCCGAACGGGCCATCTCTTCTTCCAGGCTGTCCCACTGGATCGCGACGAGCTGCTCCTTGGTGAAGAGCTCGAAGCACTTCGGGTTGCCCATCTGGGCGACCGGGTTGTAGGTGCCTTCGGCGAACGCCACGGTGTGGGCGACGTCCGGCGCCTGGACATATTTCAGGAACTCGGTCGCGAGCGGCGAAAGCTGCGGATTGTTCACCGTCGAGGTGATCTCGATCCAGGAGACGCCGCCGAGCCCGTTGATCGGGCCCTTGAGCGGGGTCACGGCGCGCAGGTTCTCGTAGCCGTCGGCGCGGGCGGGCGACACCGAATAGGTGCCGCCGGTCATGTGCAGGTCGATCTCGCCGGAGACCAGGGCCTGGTTCATGGTCGCGATGTCGCCGACCATCTTGGCGCCCTTGAAGACGCGCACGGCCGTCTCGTTGAAGAGCTTCATCTCGGCATCGTTGTGCGTCTTGAACGGATCGATGCCGGCGATGAGGAAGATGTTGAAGACGTTCCAGTCGTCCGATTCGAGAATGCCGTACTTGCCGGCGAGCGAGGCGTCGTTGAACAGGTTCCAGCCCTGTTCCTCGGCGGTCTTGCGGCTGATCTTGTCGGTGTTGACGACGAAGCTGTAAGGCCCGAAGCGCTGGGCCATGCCGAGCAGTTCTTTGCCGTCCTCGCTCATCGCCCACCGATAGGGCGGCTTGAACTGCGGGAGCATCTTGTCGAAGAACGGCTCGAACTCGGCCTTCGGCAGCGGCTTGATCAGGTGGGCGGGCCACATCACCTTGCGCGCCCAAGGGTTGTTGACGTTGATCAGGTCCCAGATGTTGGTCTCGCCGGCGCGCAGCCGGTTGATCATCGTCGGGTCGTTGGTGAGGCTTTCGGCCTTCACCGTCGCGCCTTCCTTGGCGCGGAACGGATCGAGCACCTGGGCCGAATTGTAGCCCTCCCAACAGAGAATGTTCAGCTCCTTGTCGCGCGCGGCATAGGCCTTGCTCATCATGGCCATGGGGCCGGCGAAGGCCGCCGCGCCCATGAGCTGCAACAGGTTGCGCCTGGAAATATCGATCATCGGTCCCTCGTTCCGGTCTGTGGCTCTCGGTGCGGCCATTTGTTGGAATTGTGTCGGAGGAATGTGTTGCTTACAACATCTTTTTGCGGCGATGCGAAAGGTTCGCCGCGCCGCGCCGGTCCTGTGGCGACTCCGTCGAGCGCACGGCCCGCAACCTCGAACGTGATCGATTAGATATTGATCTCAATGTGCTTTTCATTTGGGCAACGGGGCCGTCGCGCCGTCCGCGACCGGCCGCTCGGGGTGCCGAGACGGCGCGACTCACGCGGGCAAGCCCGTTGCACTGCGCAAAAAAGAAGGGGAACGGAATGTTGAAGTCACTACAAGGAAAGACGGCGATCGTCACCGGCGGCAGCCGCGGGATCGGCCGGGGCATCGCGCGCCGCTTCGGCGAGGCGGGCCTCAACGTTCTCGTCGTGTCGCGCTCGGCCGCCGATGCCGACCGGGTCGCCGCCGAGATCGGGCCGCACGCCGAGGGTTTTGCCGCGGATGTGAGCCGGCCGGAGGATTGCGACGCGATGGCGGCGGCGGCGGTCGCGCGGTTCGGCGGGATCGACGTGCTCTGTGCCAATGCCGGCATCTTCCCGGCCGCCAAGCTCGGGGAAATGACGGCCGCCGACTTCGATCATGTGATGGCGACGAACCTGCGCAGCCTCTTTCTCAGCGTTTCCGCGGTTCTGCCGGCCATGACTGAGGCCGGTGGCGGGCGCATCGTGCTCACCTCGTCCATCACCGGCCCGGTCACCGGCTATCCCGGCTGGTCGCATTATGGGGCGAGCAAGGCCGGGCAGCTCGGCTTCATGCGCACGGCGGCGATCGAGCTCGCGCCCCGCCGGATCACCGTGAACGCGGTGCTGCCGGGCAACATCATGACCGAGGGGCTCGACGGAATCGGCGGCGATTACATCACGAAGATGGAAGCCTCGATCCCGATGCGCCGGCTCGGCGGCGTCGAGGACATCGCCAACGCGGCTTTGTTCTTCGCCTCGGAGGAGGCCGCCTACATCACCGGCCAGAGCCTCGTCGTCGACGGCGGGCAGATCCTGCCGGAATCCCTCGGCGCGCTCGAGGCAATGGGCTGAAACGCGAAAACGCTCTCCGCCGTCCTGTCGGCGTCGGGGAGCGTTGTGGTCCGTATTGTGGCGAGTACCAACGTTCGCGGCGGCTCAGGCCCGCGCGCCGAGGATCGCGGCCAGCGTATCCGTGAAGAACGCCGCATCGGCGGCCGAGAAGCAGAGTGGCGGGCGGATCTTGAGCGTGTTGCCGTAGAGCCCGGCCGCGCCGATCAGGATGCCGCGCTCCTTCATGGCGTTGATGACGTGGGTCGAGAGCGCCGGGTCGGGCGCGCCGCTCGCCGGATCGACGAAATCGAGCCCTATGAAGAGGCCGGCTCCGCGCACCGCGCCGATCGCCGGCTCGTGGGCCGAGAGGTCGCGCAGGCCCGCCAGGAACGCCGCCCCGACGCTCCGCGCGTGCTCGATCAGGCCTTCCTCGGCGATCACGTCGAGCACCGCCTTGCCGGCGGCGGCGGCGACCGGGTTGCCGCCGAAGGTGTTGAAATAGCCGGTCTCCTCGCAGAAGGCGGCGAGCAGATCCGGCCGGGTGACGACGCCGCCCATCGGAAAGCCGTTACCCATCGGCTTGCCCATGGTGACGATGTCCGGCGTGAGCCCGTGGCGTTGGAATCCCCACATTCCACCGCCGGTGCGCCCGAACCCCGGCTGCACCTCGTCGGCGATAAAGAGCCCGCCGGCGACGTGGACCGCTTCGACCGCCTCCTTCAGGAAGCCTGCCGGATCGGCGTGGATGCCGTCGCTCGAGAAGATGGAATCGACGATCAGGGCGGCGACGCCGTGCCCGGCGGCCTCGAGATCCGCGGCGGCGCTGCGGACGGCGGCGGCGAAGGTCGCCGCGACGTCCTCGCCGGGCCGCAGCAGCGGAGCCGGCACGCAGCGGACGAAATCGGCCGGCGCGCGCTTGCGCAGCGAGGAGGGGGAGATCTCCGTCACCAGGGCCGTGTTGCCGTGATAGGCGGTCTCGGTGACGATGAAGCCGCGCTTGCCCGTCCCGATCTGGGCGATGCGCATGGCGAGGTCGTTGCTCTCGCTCCCCGTGCAGGTCATCACCAGATTGGTGAGCGGTGCGGGGAAGGTCGCGAGCAGCGCCTCGGCATAGGTCTCGACGGCGCGGTTCAGATAGCGCGTGTGAATGTTGAGCACGGCGGCCTGGGCGGCGATCGCCTCGACCACCTTCGGATGGCAATGGCCGACCGACGGAACGTTATTATAGACATCGAGATAGCGCTTGCCGCTCGCGTCGTACATGAAGGCGCCGCGGGCCCGCACCATCTCGATCGGCTGCTCGTAGAACAGCACCGATGAGGCGCCGAAGGTGGCGCGGCGGCGCCGAATGCGATCGGCGAGTTCCGGCTCGAACGTGCGCGCGGCGCGATCGTCGAAGCGGTTGAGGTCGAGGATTTCCTTGGTCGGGGTGTCGCCGTCGAGCATGCTCATGATCGCCTCAGCCATGCCGGGAGAGATAGAGATCGGCGAGCCGAACCGTGCCGTCGGTATAGGCGGTGCCCATCGATTGCGCCGTCGGGGTCTCCGCATGGGAGGCGATCCAGGCGGTGAGCTGGAGCCGGCGCAGCATGACGAACATCGGCAGTGCCGCCTCGTGCTCGGCGTCGAGCGGCGCGACCCGGCGATAGCCTTCGAGCCAGGCCGCCATCAGGTCCGACACCACGGGCTCGTGTTCGAGGAAGCTGATCGCGGCGGCGAAGTCGTAGGCGAACCAACTGATCCCGCAATCGTCGAAGTCGATGACGCCGAGCCGGTCGCCGTCGACGAGCAGGTTCGCCGCCCGCATGTCGCAATGGACGAGGCCGAAGCGGGCCTCGTCGTAGCCGTAGGCCGCGGTCTGGCGCGCGAGGAGCGGATAGAGGCGCTCCAGCACGGCGCGGCCTTCGGCATCGAGGCCGAGCGCGGCGCGCCAGTCGCCCCAATAGGCGGTGTCGCCGACGATTCGCTCGAAATTCCAGGTCTTACGGGCGAAATCTTCAGGCTTTTTCCAAGCCCGGGAATGGCCGTGCAGCCGCGCATTGATCTCGCCGAGATGGCCGTACCATTTGACGAGATCGGAGTCGGCGTCGGGCTCGCGGCCCGCCATGTGCTCGAAGGCGACGGCATTGCGCATGTGCTCGCCGTCCGAGAAGGAGACGAGCATCGCCCCGTCGGCGGCCGGGATGGGCGCCGGCGTCTCGACGATACCGTCGCGCCGCAGCGCCTCGATCCAGGCGAGCTCGGAGCGAATCTCGGCCTCGCTGTGATAGGCGGGCCGGTGCACCCGCACGACGAAGCGCCGTCCGTCGTCCTCAACCAGATAGGTCGCGTTCTCCGAGATCGTGAGGAGGCGGATCTCCGCGTCCGGCGCGGCGCCCCACGTGCCGACCACGGAGCGCACGCCGCGTTCGAGCCGCGACAGGAAGAGATCGTCGTAGAGCATCAGCAGGCATCCGGCGGGTGATATTGGCAAAGCCAACAGCAAAAATGTTGGATTTGCAACATCCAAAGTTTCGACCCGACCGGCGGTGTCGGGGAGGCGCGCGATGTGATCTCGTTTGCGCATCCTGCGTCCCGCGCTATCAAAGGCGGAACGCGGCGCGGATCGGGCCGCCGCCCGCACCCCGCAGGCGAAGCCTCTCGGAGCCGCCCACATGGATTTCGTCTTCGCCACGAAGGTGTTCGCCGCGCTGTTCGCGATCATGAACCCGATCGCCAACCTGCCGATCTTCCTCTCGCTGACGAGCGACATGAACCTCGTCGATCAGCGCCGCACGGCGGTCCTCGTCACGCTGACGGTGGCGGTCGGGTGCGCCATCTCGGCCGCGGCGGGCGCCGCGATCCTGTCCTTCTTCGGCATCGACGTGGAGCACTTCCGCCTCGCTGGCGGCCTGATCGTGCTCCTCATCGCGCTCTCGATGCTCCATGGCTCAGAGAGCACGACCCATGGCGGCACCAGCGTCGAGAAGGCCGGCTGGCAGAGCGTCGAGAATGTCGCGTTCTATCCGCTCGCGATCCCGATCCTGCTCGGACCGGGCACGATCTCGACGCTCGTCATCTTTGCGCAGCAGGCCGGCGGTGCCGCGCAGATCACCGGCTTGAGCGCCGGGGTCGCGGTCTTCGTCGTGATCCTCGGCGCGACCCTGATATCGGGTCCGTTCCTCGCCCATTATCTCTCGGCGACGGTGATGAGCGTCACCAAGCGGCTGATGGGCATGGTGCTCGCCGCGATCGCCATGGAGATGATCATCGGCAGCCTGCGCGCGCTGCTGCCGGGGATCGCCTGAGCGCCGCGCCGTTCACACCATTTCGCGGACGCCCGACATGGTGATGAAGCCCGGCAAGGCGTGGAGGCGGCGCGACCAGGTCAGCAGGCGAGGGAACTCCTCCATGCCGAGACCGAAATCGGCGGCGAGCGCCACAGTCGGGAAGATCGCGAGATCGGCGAGCGTCGCCTGATCGCCGACGAAGAAGCGCGCGCCCCGCAAGGTCTGGCGCACAAGGTGGCCTTCCAGCAGGCGGAAGGCGGTCCGCGCCGTGGCGTAAGGGTCGGCGAAGGCCGACGCCGCCCCGAACAGGGACTTGAGGCGCGCCGCCTCGGCGGCCCTGAGGTCGCCCGCGGCGAAGAACAGCCAATCGAGCACCGCGGCGCGCGCGCCGCCGTCGCCCGGCAGGAAGCGGCCGGCCGGGTCGTGGCGCTCGGCGAGGTGGATCAGGATCGCCTCGGGCCGGGTCAGGACCGTGTCGCCGTCGATGAGCACCGGCACGGTACCGGCCGGGCTCAGCGCCCGAAAGGCCGGCGCGTCGGCACCGGCGCCGGGCAGCATCGCCACGGTGCGGCTCTCGTAGGGGAGCCCGAGAAGGCTCAGGAGCAGCCGCACCTTGTAGGCGTCGGCGAGGAGATCGTGGTTATAGAGAACGAGAGCCATCGCCGCCTCACGCGTCCGCATATTCGTGGACGCCGAATTTCAGCCCCTTGTCCTTGAGCCAGCGCCGATAGGCGACCGAGGACAGGTCCGCCCGGGTCGGGATCTCCGCGCGGGCATCGAGGGGCAGGCGCCGCGGCCGCTGATTTTCCAGGATGATCCGATCCTGGAGGAAGATACGCTGCTGGAACATGACGATGTCCTCGTCCGCGTTGACGTGGTCGATCACCACCATCAGCGGATAGGCGATCGAGCGGTCGCTCTCGACGGGCTGGATCAGCAGCGCGATCGCGTCGAACCGGCCCGGCGCGGCGGGACAGGTCTTGTAGAGCATCACGTTAAAGGGCGAGGGCACCCGGTAGACATAGTGGCTCATCTGCCCGCTCTTCGAGGTGAGCGCGGCGAGCGGTTGCCAGAACTTGCAGTTCGTCGCCCACACCTCGTCCACGTCGGTGCGGATCTCGGCCTGATAATGCTCGACCTCCGGATGGTCGACCGCGCCCAGGATGTCGGTGTGGACGAACGGGAAATGCGCCATGTCGAGGAAGTTCTCGACGAGGCGGAGCCCCGAGGCGCCGACCTCCACCGTGCCGCAGGTGATGGAGCGCCGATCCGGCTCGTCGGCCTCGGGGAGATCGAAGACGTCGCGGACGGGCGTGCCGAGGCTGGTCCACAGGAAGCCGTAACGCTCGGTGACGGGGCACGCGCGGCCGTCCTCGGGTCCGCCGGCGATCGCGGCCCGCGCCGTGCCGTCGGCGTCCCGGGAGAGCACGAGGTCCTGGCCGAGCAGCCGCGTGCGGGCGGAGGCGCCGGGCGCGAGGTCCGCGGCGATCCCCACCACATACCAGGCGTCGAGGGCGACACGATCGTTCGTCATGGCCATGGAATCACTCCGCGGCAGCGAGAAGGGGGATTTCGAGGCGGCGGCGCACGTCCTCCGCCCACAGGCAGGCCGCGATCGCGTCGCCGCCGTCGGCCACCGCCACATGCAGGCGTGCCCGGCCGGGCAGCACCGGCTGGACCGCGGCGAAGCGGCCCGCGGCGTCATCCAGCGCGGCCGCGACGCTCGCGGCGTCCCGGTCGATGGTGACGCTGATGGCGCCGGTCCAGGCGCCGTCCGGGGCGGGCGGCGTGCCGGCGGCGTCGCCGAGCGCGAGCCAGATCAGCCCGGCCGCCTCGATCACCGGATAGGTCGTCGCCGTGATGGTGCGCGGCGGCACGAGATCGGGATGCGCCGGAATGCCGATGCAGCCGCCGTCGGCGCCGTAACGCCAGCCGTGATAGAGGCAGGAAAGGCTCTCGCCGCGCACGAAGCCGAGGGAGAGCCGCATGCCGCGATGCGGGCAGCGATCGACCCACGCCTGCAGGACGCCGCTCTCGGTGCGCCACAGCACGATCTCGCGACCGCCGACGATCGCCGGAACGGCGACGCCCGGCTCGACGTCGCGGCCGAGCGCGACCGCGATCCAGCCGGGGCCGAGATCCATCGGCGGATGATCCCCATAAGCGTTCGTCATGGCCTCGGGTCTTCTCCTCTTGCGGCGGGCCTTCGCCCGGCCGCCACGGTGCATGCCTTATGCCACGGGCCATCAAAGATCGAGCACGAGCCGATCCGTGAGGGCGCGCGAACAGCACGGCGTCATGAGTGTGTTGCCGACGCGCTCGGCCGGCGAGAGATAATGATCCCTGTGATCCGGCACGCCGCCGAGGACCGGTGTGACGCAGACGCCGCAGAGGCCCTGTTCGCACGACCAATCCATCGGAAGGCCGGACTCGATCAGAACGGAGAGCAGGCTGCGGTCCGCCGGCACCGGGATCGACCGCCCCGACCGGGCGAGATCGCAGATGAACGGCCGATCGCCGGCTTCCGCTTCGGGGGGCGAGAAGCTTTCGGTGTGGATCGCCCCCTCCGGCAGCCGCATACGCAGCGCCGCGACGGCGGCCTCCATGAAGCCGCGGGGGCCGCAGACATAAGCGTGGGTCCCCGGCGGTTGCGCGGCCGCCAGCGCCGCGAGATCGAGGCGCGACGAGGGCTCGTCGTCGAGGTGGACGTGAAGGCGCGTGCCGGCGAGCTGCTCCGCCTCGTCGCGGAGGGGTGCCGCGGCAGCGGAGCGGAAGAAGGCGTGCAGGGCGAAGGGACGCCCGATCGCCGTCAAGCGGGCGGCCATGGCGAGGAGGGGCGTGATGCCGATGCCGCCGGCGAGCAGCAGCGTGTGCGGCGCGCCCTCGTCGAGCGGGAAGGCGTTGCGGGGCAAGCCGACGGTGACGGCGCCTCCCTCCGGCAGACCCCCGTGCACGGCTTTCGAGCCGCCGCGGCCGCTCGGTTCGAGCAGCACCGCGATGCGATAGAGGCGGCTATCGGCCGGGTCGCCCCACAGCGAATAGCAGCGCGTCACGCCGGGCGCGACGTGGACGTCGAGATGGGCGCCGGCGGTGAAGGCCGGCAGCGGCGCGCCGTCCGGGGCAGCGAGGTCGAGGGCGACGACGCGTTCGGCGATGTCACGCCGCCGCACGATTTTCAGACTCAGGAGCTCCGGGCTGCTCATGGCGGCGAACCGCTCCGTCACGACGACAGCGGCGCGCCGAGGCCGAACTTCGAGACCAGCGCGCGGCGATATTCGATGGAGAAGCGGTCGGCCGGAATGTGGATCTCGTCGCGCAGGTCGAGGGGCAGATCCTCGGGGCGCTGCTCCTCCACCATCGGCTTATCCTCGGCGTTGATGACGAGCGCATCGTGCGTCCACAGCGCCGGGTCGGGGTCGCCGGTCGTGTCGGTGACCACCTGGAAGATGCGCGTCTCGCGGGCCGAGACCGGGCATACGGTGTCGGCGAAAAAGTGCACGAAATCAGAATCCTGCGGATCGACCTTGATAAGGGTCGAGAACGGGAAGGTGAGCTCGTAATGGTAGACGACGGGCCGCCGCTCCGCCGTCACGCCGTCGGGGAAACGGTTGCCGCCTTCGAGATAAGGGATCGCGAAGGCGAGGCCGCCCTCGGTGTGTTTGACGTCGTAGTGCGGCGCGGCCCAATCGGTGTCGCCGCCGAAGCTGCCCGGATGCACCCACGGGAAATGGGCGATGTCGTTGAAGTTCTCGACATGCCGGCTCGCCGCGGCCTTCCAGGTGTCGACCGGCATATGGAGCTTCTTGAACGCCGGATTCTCGATGCCTTCCCAGCGCGGCAGCGGCCAGATCGGCGTGCCCGCGAGGCACGCCCAGACGATGCCGTAGCGCTCCTCGGAGAGCACCGTCTGGAGCCGCAGCTTCGGCGGGATCGGCGCGGTCTGATCGGCGAGCGAGGGGATCTTCCGGCAGGCCCCGGTGCCGTCGAAGGCGAGGCCGTGCATCGGGCAGACCAGCCGGTCGCCGTCGAGGAAGCCGCGCGAGATCCGGGTGCCGCGGTGCGGACAGAGATCGCGGGCGACGGTGATCCCCGTGGTCGTGCGGTAGAGCACGAGATCGACATCGAGCAGGCGCGCCGCGACGGGCTTGTCCGCCACCTCGTGGGCGAAGGCGACCGGGTGCCAGAAGCGCGCGAGCACCAGCCAGTCGCTTTCGCGGAACGAACAGTCGCGTGGCAAGGGCGTCGCCGTCTTGGAATGGTCGCTCGGCAAAAACATCAGATTGGTCCCGGCGGGGCGGGGAGGTCGCCCGTTGCCCGGATCTTACGGCGACCTTGGAATTGGAGGAATGCTCAGAACTTCGCAAGACATGTCTGGGATTAAGATCGAACGTCACCAAACGTGGTGCCGGGAGAGGTGACCGCACGTCCGCAAGGGAGCCGCCCTGCTTAATCGTTGCGGCCGAGGAGATCGACCAGGAGGGCGACTTCCGGTCTCCCCAGCCGCGAGCGCGGAACGAAGGCGCAATAGGCGTAGCCGAGGCGAGCGGAGAACGGGGACAAGGCGATCAATCGCCCGGCTTCGAGGCCGCCTCGCGCGAGGACCCGCTGGCCGAGGGCGACGCCGAGCCCCAGTTGCGCCGCCGAAATGGCGAGGCTCGACAGCCCGACGCGGCGACCGAGCGACGGATCGAGACGGCGCGCGCTGCCCTGCTGGGCGAACCATTCCGACCATGTCGGGTGCGAGGCGTAGTTCGGGCCCCAATCGGTATGGATGAAATGGCTCTGATGGAGGCTTGTGAGGCCGCCTGCTTCCTGGCCGTACCGACGCCAGAAGCCCGGCGAACACACGGGAAGAACCTCGTCGTGAACGAGCGGAATGACCGAAACGCCGGAATAATGATAGTCGCCGTAGCTGATCCTGAGGTCGATATGGCGGCGCATCAGGTCGACGGGATCGTCTTCCACCCGAATATCGATCGCTATGTGCGGATAGGTTTCCATCAGACCTTGCAGGCGCGGCGCCAGCCAGTGCTCGGCGAGCGAGAACGGAACGCTGACGACGAGCTTCGTGCGCAGTTCCCCTTCGAGGAGACGCGCGGACACGGAGGCGATCTCGCCGAGCGCCCGCGATACCTGCGGATAGATGGCCTGGCCGGCGTCGGTGAGGGTGATGCGGTTGCCGTTTCGCACGAAGAGCTGCTTGCCGAAATGCGCTTCGAGATTGCGGATCTGTTGGCTCACGGCGGCCGAGGAGACGCCGAGCTCGGCCGCCGCGAGCGTGAATTGACCCGTCCGGGCGGCGACTTCGAACGCCTTCACGGCATTGAGGGGCGGGAGCGGGTTCACGGGAGGCCTCCGAAAGATTTTCTTTCGCAAGCCTAATAATTTCCGGCGTTGAGGAGAAGGTTTTTTCGGGGCTGTCTAGACCGCAGACCAGGAGCCCCTCATGCGCGACATCGCCACCCTCATCGACCTCGACACGTATCCGCTCGACCGCAAGGACAGCCCGGAATGGCAGGCACTCGTGGCCTCCTCCAAGGCCGCGCTCGCCGCCGACGGCATGTTCAATCTCAAAAATTTCCTGCGCCCCGGCGTCGCCGCCGAGGCCGCGGCGGAGATCGCCCCGGTGATGGGCACCGTCTCCCACACTCACAAGCGGGTCCACAACATCTACTTCAAGCCGGAGATTCCCGAGCTCGCCCCGGATCACCCGGCGCTGCGGAAGGTGGAGACCGTCAGCCACACCCTGTGCGCCGACCAGATCGCTCGGAGCATCGTGCTCGCGATCTACGATTATGCGCCGCTCGTCCGCTTCCTCGCCGCGACGATGGACAAGCCGATGCTGCATCCGATGGCCGACCCGCTGGCGCGCGCCAACGTCATGTCGTACCGCGCCGGCGAAGCGCTCAATTGGCATTTCGACCGGTCCGAGTTCACCACGACGTTGCTTCTCCAGGCGCCCGAGGCCGGCGGCGAGTTCGAGTACCGCACCGATCTGCGCAGTGACGACGATCCGAACTTCGACGGCGTCGCGCGCCTTCTGCGCGGCGAAGATCCCGAGGCGCGCATCCTGAGGCTCCGGCCCGGCACCCTCAATGTCTTCCGCGGCAAGAACACCGCCCATCGCGTCACCCCGGTACAGGGCGGTCGCGACCGCATGATCGCAGTGTTCTCCTATTACGAAAGACCGGGGGTGACGTTCACCGCCGAAGAACGGCTCGGCTTCTACGGCCGCGCCGCCTGATTACCAGAGGGGCAAAAGCCCCCGTTCACGCGCGGCTTACAGGCGCGCCTTCCAGACCTTCCACACGGGAACACACCTATGAAGCATCTCTTCGCCGCCCTCGTCGGCGTGGGCCTCGCCCTCGCAGCTCCATCCGCCGCCGAGGCAAAGGACTGGCAGACGGTCACGATCGCCACCGAGGGGGCTTACGAGCCCTGGAATCTGACGAAGCCCGACGGAACCCTCGACGGCTTCGAGATCGATCTCGGCAAGGATCTCTGCGCCCGGATGCACCTGACCTGCACCTTCGTCGCGCAGTCGTGGGACGGCATGATCGCCGGCCTCAACGCCGGCAAGTTCGACATTCTCATGGACGGAATCGCGATCACCGACGATCGCAGCAAGGTCGTCGACTTCTCCAAACCCTATGCGTCGACGCCGGGCGGCTTCGCCGGTCTGAAGGACGGGCCGCTCGCGACGATGGCGGGCACCGGTACCCAGGTCGTGTTGACCGGCGACAAGACCCACGACAAGCCGGTCATCGATGCGTTCCGGGCCGCTCTGAAGGGAAAGCGGATCGGTATTCAGGCATCGACGAGCTTCACCAAGTTCGTGGAGGACAATTTCGGCGACGTCGCCGAGGTCGTGGAATACAAGACCGCCCCCGAACATGATCTCGACGTCACGGCCGGACGCGTCGACGTCGCCTTCGACGACGTCACCTATTTCGTGTCGGCGTTCTCGAAGCCGGAGAACAGCGACATGATGCTGGTCGGCCCGAAGATTGCGGGACCGATCTGGGGGCCGGGCGAGGCGGCCGCGTTCCGCAAGTCGGACCCGGAGCTGCGCGCCAAATTCGACGAGGCGCTCGCCGCCGCGCTGGCCGACGGTACCGTCAAGACGCTCAGCCTGAAGTGGTTCAAGCTCGACGTGACGCCGGTCGGCGGCTGACGCGCGTCACGCGCCCAAGCGCCGGCGCCCCCGTCAGAAATGACGGGCGGGGCGAGGCCGGCTTCGACGGTGGAGGGGAGATATCCGCCCTTGCGGCGCAGGTCGCGCGGCGCGAGGCCGGTCGTCTTCTTGATCTCGCGGGAGAGATGGAACGGTGATTTGTAGCCGCATTGGTCGGCGATCTCGGCGAGCGTCAGCCCGGAGCGCTGCACGAGATTGATCGCCTTGGCGGTCCGCAACTCCCAGACATAGCGCATCGGCGTCCGCCCGAGCTGGCGGCGGAAGGCGGTGACGAGGTGTTCCGGCGTCACGCCGGCGGCCGCCGCGAGATCGGCGAGATCGCAGGCACCGCTATAGAAGCGTTCGGCATATGCGCGCGCCCGCTGCACGGCGGCGTTCGGGGCGCCGGTGCCGCCGAGGCCGAGATCGAGCGCGAAGGCGGCGAACACCGCCTCGCCGAGCGCGTTGCGCAGCCGGTTCAGAGCCGGTTCCTCCGCATAGCCGAGATCGAGGCCGGTCCGCATCAAGCCGGCGACGCGCTCGCCGAGCGGCAGGGACGCGGCCGACGGCAGGCCGATCGCGGCCGGCCCCGCCGGCAGGCTCGGGAGAAGGGTCTCGCACCAGGCGACCCTGGTCGAGAGGCCGGCCGGATAGAGGATCGAGATCTCCCGCGCGTTGACGTAGCAGCCGACCTCTCCAGCCCCGAGCCCATGGCGGGCACCGTCGACGCCGATCTCCGCGCGGCCCTCGTGGATCAGCAGCAGGGTCGCGTAGGGGCTCGCCAGCGGGCCGTAGAGGCCGCCGTTCGGATAAAGCGCCTCGCCGAAGGAGAAGCCGAGATTGGACGGGAGCGCGCTGACCATGTTCTATGGGCCGAACCATCGGGAGAGGCCATGCAGATCGGCAATCACTCTATGTCGGTTCGCCTCGTCTTCCGAGGCGACAATCTCGGCGCCGCCTTCGCCGATTTCGCGACCGAGCGGCTCGCGCGCTTCGCCCTCGAGGGACGCGTCGTCGAGACCGGGGCCGAGGCGGTGACGGTCGAAGCCGCCGGCCATCACGCCCTGGTCGACATGCTCGAAATCTGCTGCTCGGTCGGCCCGCTTCAGGCCGTGGTGCGCGAGGTGCGCCGCGAGCCGGTCTGATCCGCTCGGCGCACTCCGAACACGAAAAAGGCGGCGCCCCGAGGAGCGCCGCCCGATAGTGTCGGAGCCGAATGGCCCGGGATCAGAAGCGGATGCGGCCGAGGCTCTCGCGCACCGCGATGGCAAGCGCCGCCTTCACGGCATCGCCGAGCAGGAACGGCACGAGGCCGAGGCTCACCGCCTTCGCGACGTCGCCGCCCATCATGTAAGCGAGCCAGCCGAGGCCGAGGACGTAGAGCGCCACGGTGCCGGCGATCACGGCGAGCGCCGAACGCAGCACGCCGGCCGAGCCCTCGGCCACCGCACCCGCCACGACTGCGGCGGCGACGAAGCCGGCGATGTAGCCGATGGTGAAGGGCTTCGCGAGGAGCACGGCGAAGTTGGCGCCGCCGGCGAAGACCGGCAGGCCGATCACGCCCTCGAACACGTAGGCCGCTAGGGTGAAGAAGGCGAGGCGCGGCCCGTAGAGCATGCCGATCGCGAGCACCGCGAAGGTCTGCATGGTCATCGGCACCGGGATCATCGGCACCTGGATCTGCGCGGCGGCGGCGATCAGGGCCGAGCCCAGCACCACGGCGACGGCCTGGGTGGCGAGGCGCGAGGACTTGAGGGAGCGGCTGAACGCCAGCGACGAAAGAGACATCGGTCCATTCCTTCTCGAATGAGCGCGCCCATCCCCAGGGGAGACGGACGCCGCAGAATCAGGCGCCGAGCGCCGCGGCGAGTTCGGCGAGCTTGGCGGCCCGCGCGCGGCGGGCGGCGAGCGCGCCGTCCATATCGATCTTCTCGAACCGGGCGGGCTGATGGGGCTGCAACTGCCCGATCAGGTCCATGTCCGCCGAGACGACCGTTCCGATCATGAAATAACCGCCTCCGGAGACGGCGTCACGATGCAGAACGATCGGTTCGGTGCCGCCCGGCACCTGAATCGATCCATAGGGATAGCAGCTGTCCACGATATTGGAAGGGTCGGATCCCGCGCCGAACGGCTGTTTACGGGGGACGAACTCGAGCGGGCGGCCGCCGCGGAAGCGATAGCCGATACGGTCCGCCTCGGGCGCGACCTTCCAGGTATCCTCGAAGAAGCGCAGCGCCGCCTCGTCGGTGATGCGGTGCCAATAGAGCCCGGGCAGCACCCGAAGCACCGGCGCCTTGGCGTGCACGGCGCGCAGCGACTCCGGTGCCGCGGCCCCGGGCGCGACCGCCCGCTTCGGCGCGCCGACGGGAAGCACGTCGTCCGCCTTGAGCGGGCGACCTTCATGGCCGCCGAGGGCGCCGAGTACGTAGGTCGAGCGCGAACCGAGGACCAAAGGCACGTCGATGCCGCCGGCGATCGCGATATAGGCGCGTGCGCCGGCCTTGAGGAAGCCGAAGCTCAGCACCTGACCGGCCTTGACCGGGATCGCGCTCCAGGTTGGCTGCTCGACGCCGTCGATCTTCGGCGGCAGCTCCGCGCCGGTGACGGCGATGAGGGCATCCGCGGTGAAGCGGATCTCCGGCCCCATGAACACCGCCTCGAGAACCGCATCGCCCTCGTCGTTGCCGACGAGAAGGTTCGCCGCGGCGAGGGAATAGCGGTCCATGCCGCCGGAGAGCGGGATGCCGAGATGATAATAGCCGGGGCGGCCGAGATCCTGGACGCTGGTGGAAAGGCCCGGCTTGATGATCTCAAGCGCCATAGAGCACCTCCAGGAGCTGAGCGTTGGTGGCGGCGGGGGCGGCCTGGAAGTCGGCGAGCGAGAAGGTGACGTCGCGGATGAGCGGCGCGAACTTGCCCTTGTCGACCTCCTCCACGGCCGTGTCGTAGCCGGCGCGATCGACCGGCTTGAACTTCACGATGTCGCCCGGTCGGAAGAAGATCATGAACTCACGGAGATAGCTGATCTCTTGGCGGGGGTCGTAGATCGGCATCGGCGTGATGCCGAACATCTGGTAGCCGCCGGCGCCGCGCACCGAATAGATGCAGCCGAAGCAGCCGCCGTGGCCGACCGTCAGCTTCGGGGTGTCGGTGCGCGGGCGCAGATATTTCGGCACCTCGATCTGCTTCTGCCGTTCCACCATCTGGTACATGAACGGCAGCCCGGCGACGAAGCCGACCATAGAGACGAACCAGGGCGAGCCGGAATGGGCGGCGACGAACGCCTCGACCGAGGCATAGTCGTTGATCCGCGCGGCATAATCGAGATCGGTGCCGTTCGGGTCCTGATGGCGCTCGCGGAAGCGCATCAGGGTCTCGTGGGTCCACGGATCGCCGTAGAAGACCGGGATCTCGATGATCCGGGTGCGGATCGTCGAGCTCGCGCCGTCGGCCGCGCTTTCGAGCCGCTTCAGTTCGGCGAGCAGGTCGTCCGGCGCGATCAGGTCCGGGTCGAACTTGATCTGGAACGAGGCGTTGGCGGGACAGATCTCCGTCACGCCCTTGATCCGGCTGTCGCGGACCGCGTTCGTCATCGACAGGCTTTTGAAGAAGGCCTCGAGCGACATCTCCTCGTCGACCTCGACGAAAATGTGCTCGTCGCCCCCGAAGGAATATCTCGTCTTCATCGCGATCTATGCGCTCCGCCGGTGAGAAGGTTTCGGGTCAGAGGGTTTCAGGACGCCGGATTGTCGATGGGGTGGGTTTCAAGCCAGCTTTCGAGCCAGCGGGTGTGGAAGGCGCCGGCCTGGACCTCGGCGTCGGCGGCGAGCGCCTTGTGCAGCGGCGTGGTGGTCGGCAGCCCGGAGACCTCAAGCTCGCCGAGGGCGCGCGACAGTCGGGCGATCGCACCGGCCCGCGTCTCGTCCCAGACGATCAGCTTGCCGAGCAGGCTGTCGTAGAAGGGCGGGACCGAATAACCGGGATAGAGCATGGAATCGAAGCGCACGCCCATGCCGCCCGGTACCCTGAGACCGGTGATTGTGCCGGGCGCGGGCAGGAAGTTCTTCGCCGCATCCTCGGCGTTGATGCGCACCTCGATGGCGTGGCCCTTGAGCCGCACGTCGGCCTGGGAATAGGCGAGGGGATTGCCGGCGGCGATGCGGATCATCTCGCGGACGAGATCGATGCCGGTGATCATCTCCGAGACGGGATGCTCGACCTGGATGCGGGTGTTCATTTCGATGAAGAAGAACTCGCCGGTCGCAGCGTCGTAGAGATATTCGAGCGTGCCGGCGCCGCGATAGCCGACGCTCTCGGCAAGGCGGACGGCCGAGGCGCACAGCGCCTCGCGCACCTCCGGCGTGAGGCAGGCGGCCGGCGCCTCCTCCCAGACCTTCTGGCGGCGGCGCTGGAGCGAGCATTCCCGCTCGTAGGTGTGGATCGCCCGCGTGCCGTCGCCGAGGATCTGCACTTCGACATGGCGGGCGGTGCCGACGAAGCGTTCGAGATAGAGCCCGCCGTCGCCGAAGGCGGCGAGCGCCTCGGCGCTCGCCTGGGGGATCAGGGTCGCGAGCTCGCCGGCATCCTGCGCGACGCGGATGCCGCGGCCGCCGCCGCCGGCGGAAGCCTTGATCATCACCGGGTAGCCGATCGTCTCGGCGACCGCGAGCGCGGCCTCGACGCCGTCGACGCGACCTTCGGAGCCGGGCACCGTCGGCACGCCGGCCGCCGCGGCCATGGCGCGCGCCGTCGCCTTGTCGCCCATGGCGCGGATCGTCTCGGCCTTCGGGCCGATGAAGACGAGCCCGGCCTGTTCCACCTTCTCGGCGAAGGCGGCGTTCTCGGACAGGAAACCGTAGCCCGGATGGATGGCGTCGGCGCCGCTCTCGATCGCGCCGCGCAGCACCGCATCCATGTCGAGATAGGACTTTCGGGCATGCGCCGGCCCGATTTCGACGACCTCGTCGGCGAGCCGGGCGGCGAGCATGTCGCGGTCGGCGGCGCTCACCGCCTGCACCGTGGCGATCCCGAGTTCCCGGGCGGCGCGGATGATGCGGACCGCGATCTCGCCGCGGTTCGCCACGAAGATCTTGGTAACGGGCATTCCGCTCAGGCCTCGAGGTCGTAGAGCGGCTCGCCGGCCATCACCGGGTCCTCGTTCTCGACATAGAACTTGACGATGCGCCCGGCCTCTTCGGCGACGATCGGCGTGAAGGACTTCATCACCTCGATCAGCCCCACCGTCTCGCCCACCGCGACGGTGTCGCCGTCGGCCTTGTAGGCCGGCTGGTCCGGGGCGGGCTTGCGGTAGAACGTTCCCGGGATCGGCGCCTGGATCGTCTTGACGGCCATCGGTCTGGTCTCCTTCGGAAGGCGGGGCGCGGCATTACCGCGCCGATCGTTATTAGGAGCGGTGCGCTCCGCTCAGTTCGGCAGCAGGCCCTCGGCGACGAGCGTGTCGCGCAGGGTCTGCGCCAGTTCATGGGCGCCCGGCGTGTCGGAATGGACGCAGATGGTCTCCGCACGGACGCGGATGTCGCGGCCGCCGATGGAGCGCACGAGGCCCTCGCGCAGCGCGCGGACGCCACGTGCCGCCGCTTCGGCCGGATCGACCGCTTCGTGCTCCCGCGTGATGATGAGCGAGCCGTCGTCGGCATAATCGAGATCGACGTAGAACTCGGCCATGAAGCGGTGGCCGCGTGCGGTGTAGACCCGCTCGTGCTCGGTCTCGATCATGCCGAGAAGCGGCACCTTGAAGATGTCGGCAGCGTCGCAAACCGCATGGGCGATCTCCGGATTGCGGGCGGCCATACCGTAGAGCGAGCCGTGCGGCTTGATGTGGTTGAGGCTCATGCCCTCGGCCTGCAGGAAGCCCTGCAAGGCGCCGATCTGGTAGATCAGGCAGTTCGCGAGTTCCTCCCGCGAGATCTTCATTTCGCGGCGGCCGAAGCCCTGCCGGTCGGGCAGGGAGGGGTGCGCGCCGACCGCCACGCCGTGGCGCTTGGCGAGCGCCACAGTCCGGCGCATGTGGTTGAAGTCGGAGGCGTGGAAGCCGCAGGCGACGTTCGCGATGTGGATCGCCGGCATGATGCGGTCGTCGTCGCCGAGCCGCCAGATGCCGAAGCTTTCGCCCATGTCGCAGTTCAGCAGCGTCATCATTCATCCTCGCCCTGCGTGCGGGCACGACCGCGGACGCCAGGTCTCGTGGCCGCCCGCGTGGGCCGGCGGCGCTTTCATCGGTTCATGAAGGAGGCGAACGCGAGAGGGTGCGCGAACCGCCGATCCGAAAAGCTTCGCCGGAAACGAAGCCTCTGTAAAATCGTCAAAAATGGAGGCCGGTATCAGTTTGACCGATATCGCCCGCCCGCTCTCGGCGCCGATCATTTCGTCGCCTCCGGCGCGCGCACGATCGGCTCCGCCGCAAGCGCGAACGAGAGCAGATCCTCGTCGGCACCGGGCACGCCGGTGACGAGGAAGCCGGCGGGCAATCCCGCATGGTCGGTGCCGCAGGGCAGCGACACGCCGCACACGTCGAGGAAATTGCCGAGCATCGTGTTGCGCAGCGTCAGCACGTTCGTCGCGACGAAGAGGTCGTCGTCCGCTTCGAGCGCCGCGATCGGCGGGGCGACATGGGGCACGGTCGGATAGACGAGGAACGCGCCGGCGAAGGTCCGCCGGAAGGTCTCCACGATGCGGCGGCGGGCGGCGAGGAGGGCGATGTAGCCCGGCATCGTGATGTTGGCCCCGAGGCCCGCCCGGGCCACGACACGGCGGTCCATGCCGGCGGCGGCAGGGCCTTGGAGGAACGGCATCAGGTGCGCATAGGCTTCCGCAGTCACCAGCGGGCCATGCTCGGCATAGAGGGCGAGGATCTCGTCGAAGGCCGGGATCGCCTGCCGGCGGATCACGGCGCCGGCCGCTTCGAGGCGCGCGATCGCCGCGTCGAAGGCCGCCACGATCTCGGGCTCGGCGCGATCGAACACGACGTTGGTCGGCACCACGAGGGTCGCGCCCGCCACGGTGCCGCGGACGACCGGCGAGGCGACGCGGCCGAGCATCGCCGCATCCACGGCGACGGCGTCCTCGACCGTGCGGGCGAATACGCCGAGGGAATCGAGGCTGGTAGCGAGCGGATAGACGCCTTCCATCGGGTGGCGGCCACTGGTCGCCTTGAAGCCGACGATGCCGTTGAAGGCGGCCGGGATGCGCACCGAGCCGCCGGTGTCGGTGCCGATCGAAATCGGCACGATCCCGGCCGCGACCGCGACCGCCGATCCGGACGACGAGCCGCCGGGGATGCGCGGTGCGTTGGCGGAATGGGGATTGGCCGGCGTGCCGTAATGGGGATTGAGCCCGAGCCCGGAGAAGGCGAACTCCGTCATGTTGACCCGGCCGACGGAGACCATGCCGGCGCTCTTCAGCCGCGCGACGACGGCGGCGTCGGCCGTGGCCGGGGCGGCATCGGCCAGGATCTTCGAGCCGGCGGTGGTGGCGAGGCCTTCGAGATCGAACAGATCCTTCCAGGCGAGGGGGACGCCGTCGAGAGGGCCGCGGGCGCGGCCGGCGCGGATGCGGCGCGAGGCCTCCCGCGCTTCCGTCAGCGCGCGGCCCGCGGTCACCCGGGTGAAGATCGCCGGGTCCGCGGTTTCGATCGCCGCCAGAACCATCTCGGCCGCATGCTCCGCGTCGAGCAGGCCGGACTGGATCAGCGAGCCGATCTGGAGGGCGGAAAGTCCACGGATATCGATATGGGTCATGACGCCCCTCCGCCTCTCGATCGGCATAGGAATTTATTGCCATTCGATACCAAGTCGGTTTCGAATGGTCTCATAACAACATGAATTGACACGACTTTATTTTGTCGCTCTAGTCGCTCCGTCCGCCGGTGGGAAGGGGCGCGCACTGCGCGCTTTCGCCGTCGGAACAAGGTCGTCGGTTCGGATCGAATCGTAAAATGGTATTTCTCGGCGGCGCGTATCAGATTTTCTGATATCGAAGCGCCCGCCGCCTCTGCGAGGTGCGCGCGCCCTTGTCGGTATCGCTGAAACAGATCCGCTACTTCATCGCCGCCGCGGATTCCGGCCAGATTTCGCATGCCGCGGTCGAACTCAACGTCTCCCAATCGGCGGTGACGGGGGCGATCCAGCAGCTCGAGGGCGTGCTCGGGGTACGCCTGTTCGACCGCCACCCGAACGGCGTGACGCTGACGCCGGAGGGAAGCCGCTTCCTGCTCCACGGCCGCAACGTGCTCGCGGCGCTCGAAGAGGCAATGCGGGTGTCGCGCTCGTCGACCGCGACGGCGTCGGGCACCGTGCGCGTCGGCGTCAGCTACACGGTCGCCGGCTATTTCCTGCCGCGCCACCACGCCCGCTTCGCCCGCACCTTTCCCGGCGTCACGCTCGATCTCTACGAGGCGTCCCGCAGCGTCATCGAGCAGGCGCTCACCGATGGCGCGCTCGACATCGCCGTGATGCTCGTCTCGAACCTCTCCGCTGCGGACAAGCTGCAATCCGAGACGCTCTTTCGCTCGCGCCGCCGGCTCTGGACGCCAGTCGATCATCCCCTCCTGCGCCAGGAGGAGGTCGGCCTCGGCGACGTCGCCAAGCACCCTTACGTGATGCTCACGGTCGACGAGGCGAGCCACACCGCGGGCCGCTATTGGGCGCGCACCGAGTTCCGCCCCAACGTCATCTTCCGCACCTCGTCCGTCGAGGCGGTGCGCAGCATGGTCGCCGCAGGCATGGGGATCACCATCCTGTCGGACATGGTCTTTCGCCCCTGGTCGCTGGAGGGTCAGCGGATCGAGACACGGCTCCTCGCCGACGACGTGCCGAGCATGGATGTCGGCCTCGCCTGGCGTCGCGGCGCGGTGCTGAGCCCCGCCGCCCAGGCCTTCCACGATTTCCTCTGCTTCGCCTTCAACGGCGCCGGCAGCAATCCCATGAACACCTGAAAGGTCAATAGGATGTCCGACTCCGTTGTGAAGATGCTCGAGGCGTTCTCGGCGGCCTGGAACGCCCACGATCTCGACACTCTGATGGCGCTCTCGACCGATGATTGCGAGTTCTGGGCGTCGGCCGGCCCGGATGAGCTCGGCACCCGGTATGTCGGCCAGCAAGCGGTCGCCGGCGCCTACCGGGCGCTGTTCGATTTCTATCCGGACGCGCAGTGGACCAAGGGGCGGCTGACGCTGCTGGGTCCCGACCGCGCCTTGTCCGAATGGACCTTCGTCGGCACCACACTGGACGGCAAGCGGGTCGAGGTGCTCGGCCTCGACGTGCTCGATCTCGTCGGCGAGAAGGTGCGCATCAAGAATTCGTACCGGAAGAACCGGACCGCCTGAGCGGACATCCGCGACCTTCAGCGGGCGACGAAGCGGGCCCATCGGCGCACCAGATAATTGTGCTCGTCCATCGTGGTGTTCCACACCGCGATGGAACTCGCCCGCTGCCAATAGGAGCCGCCGGCCCGGACCGAACCGGCCTTGACGCCGATCGTGCCGTCGGGGCCGGGCAGGTCGGTCGCGGTCGGCTCGCCGTCGTACCAGTAGGCCCACTCGTCCGGCGTGAGATGGGGGCGGACCCTGTCGGGTATCGACATATAATAGCCCTGCCGGGCGACCACCGCGCCGGCATAGCCCTCGAGCCACCAGTTCAGATAATCGTAGGCCGCATCCCGCAGCCGCTCCGGCAGGCGGCTCGACAGGCAGAGGCCACCGTGCCAGGCGCGATAGCCCTCCGCCGGCACCGCCTCTTCGACCGGAACGCCACGGCGGCGCAGGGCCGCGAGGCCGGGCGACCACATCGATTGGATGACGGTCTCGCCGGCCGCCATCATGTCGGCGGCTTCCGCGGCGGTGCGCCAGAAGCGGTGGAAATGGCCGTCGCGCCGCCGCTCTTCGAGGAGCGTGATGAGCGCGTCGATCTCGCCAATCGACATGTTGCCGATGTCGCGGAAGGTGATGTCGCCGCGCGCCTGGGCGGCGAGCGCCGCGTCGAAGATGCCGATCGCCGGCTCGTCCACGAGTGCGGCCCGCCCGGCCCAATGCTCGTCGAACAGCGCGCCCCAGGAGCCGATCCGCTCGGCGCTGCCGTTCACGATGTCCGGGCGGAAGGCGAAGCTGTCGAAATTGTGCACCGTCGGCAGCATCGAGATCCAGCGCGAGCGCTGGGCGCCGAGCGATTGGCTCGGCTGCACATAGAGCTTCGTCACCGGCGCATCGCCGTGGCCGAACGAGGCGTTGGGGCCGATGCGGCCGGTCTTGGTGAGGTCGGTCACCTCGTCCCAGCGCCGGATGCGCTCGAGATCGATCGGCTGGATCGCCCGCCAGAACCACACGATGTCGAGGTTGTGGAAGCACTGGTCGTAGAGGTCGTAGGTCTCGGGCTGCGTCGCCGCCTTCCGCTGCGCGCTCAGGAAATCGAGGTTCTCGAACGCGATGGTGATGCCGAGATCGGCCTCGGCCTGCTTCTGGATCTCCGGCAGGGCGGTGATCTCGGTGCCGAGGATGCGCAGATGCGGCCGCCCGGCCGTGTGGACGGCGGGCGCTGCGGGGCGCGGACTCTGCGTCGTTTTCTTCATGGAGCGGTGACGCCGGGCCGGCGTGTCCGTGGAGGAGAGATGGTCGGGCGTCTAGTCCGGTTCAGGGTCGGGTGCAACCGGTGCGGCGAAAGCGGGATCATGGCGCCGGCACCGCGGGTGCGCCGAGCCGGCCATAGGCCGCGAGCGAGCGCTTGATGAGGTCCGGATCGAGACCGTCGACGATGAAGACCAGGCGGGAGCGGCGGTCCGCGCTCGGCCACGCACTCATGTGAACGGGCGGGTGGACGAGGTGCTGGACGCCGTGGATGGCGACCGGCCGGTCCTCGCCGGCAAGCGAGAGGATGCCCTTTACCCGCAGCACCCGCTCGCCGTGGCGGTTGAGCAGCATGCTCAGCCAGATGCCGAAGGCGGTCCAATCGAGCGGTTCGTCCACGACGACGGAGAACGAGCGGATGCGGCCGAGATGATCGTTGCGGTCGAGCGAGCCGTGGACGTGGTCGTGGGCGGCCGGCGCATCGTCGCCGTCGGCCTTGAAGGTGTCGGAGAACCAGGCCCTGGCGGAGGGTAGGGCACCGTCGCAGCTCTCGTCGCGGCCGGAACCGAACAGCGTCTCGGCGCCAACGGCGTCCTCCGCCCGCTGCACGATCGCCGAGGGATTGAGGGCCTTGAGGCGCGCCAGCACCCGCGCGGTTCGAACCTCATCGGCGAGGTCGGTCTTGGTCACCACGATGCGGTCGGCCGCCGTCGCCTGACGCACGGATTCCGGATGACGCTCGATCTGCGACAGGCCGTTGACCGCATCGACCGTCGTCACCACTGCGCCGGCGCGGAAATGGTGGCGGATCACCGGATCGGCCTTCAGCGTCGTCAGCACCGGAAAGGGATCGGCGAGGCCGGTGCTCTCGATAATTACGCGGCGGAACGGCGGCACCAGGCCGCGTTCGCGCCGGGAGTGGAGATTCCGCAGCGCGGTCGAAAGGTCGCTGCGGATCGTGCAGCACAGACAACCCGACTGGAGCAGCACCATATTGTCGTCGAGCCGATCGAGCAGGTGATGGTCGAGGCCGACCTCGCCGAATTCGTTGATGAGCACCGCCGTGTCCGAAAGCGCCGGATCGGCGAGCAGCCGTGCGAGCAGCGTCGTCTTGCCGGAGCCGAGAAAGCCGGTGAGCAGGTTGACCGGCGTGAAGGCGGGCAGCGCATCAGCCATGGCGGGCTTCCATGGCGGCAATGATTGCGGGGTCGAGCGGATCGCAGGGGCGGCCGATGAGACGCTCCGCCGCCGCCCACAGGTGGCCGAGGTCCTCGACGATCTCGGTCTTTCCGGTGCGGGTCGACAGCAGGAACGAGGTCGATTGCCAATCCGACAGCGTCAGGGCGAACGGTGCCAAGGCGGCATTGGCGAGGCGCACGCGGTTCTGCCGCTCGCGCAGACGATCGAGCCGGTCGCCGTTGCGCGTGAAGACGCCCGGGCGCGCGATCGCGTCCGCCCAATGCTCGTTGCCGCCGAGAACCCCGCAGAGGGAGCACATGCACTGGTCTCCGAACCGGCCCGCCGCGGCGGCGCACGGCCCGAAGCGCCGAGGCGCTCCGGACCATTTCCGGTCAGCTCTTCTTATTTTTGGCGCGGGAAGCGGCGGGCGAAATCGTCCGCCATCTCGTTCATGGTGACGAACTTGACGCCGGGATGCTTGATCATGTGCGCATAAAGGCGCTCGAGCATCATCAGCACCTGCGGCCGACCCGCCACGTCCGGATGGATGGTGATCGGGAACACGGCGTAGTCCATCTCGCGATAGACCCAGTCGAACTGGTCGCGCCAGAGCTGCTCGATATCGTGCGGATTGACGAAGCCGTGGCTGTTCGGCGACTTCTTGATGAACATCATCGGCGGAAGGTCGTCGAGATACCAGGAGGCCGGGATCTCGATGAGGTCGGTTTCCTCGCCGCGCTTCAGCGGGACCATCCAGTCTTCGGGCTTCCGCGAATAATCGATCTTCGTCCAGCTATCGCCGACCCGCACATAATAGGGCGTGAAGTCGTTGTGCATCAGCGAGTGGTCGTACTTGATGCCGCGCTCGAGCAGGAGCTCGTTGGTGACGGTCGAGAACTCCCACCACGGCGCGACGTAGCCGGTCGGCCGCTTGCCGGAGAGCTTCGTCACGAGGTCGATGCACTTGTCGAGCACCGCCGTCTCCTGCTCGCGGGTCATCGCGATCGGGTTCTCGTGGGTGTAGCCGTGGATGCCGATCTCGTGGCCGGCTTCGGCGACGGCCTTCATCTGGTCGGGGAAGGTCTCGATCGAGTGGCCGGGGATGAACCACGTCGTCTTGATGCCGAACCGCTCGAACAGCTTGAGGAGCCGCAGCGAGCCGACCTCGCCGGCGAACAGACCGCGGGAGATGTCGTCGGGCGAATCCTCGCCGCCGTAGGAGCCGATCCAGCCCGCCACCGCATCGACGTCGATGCCGAAGCCGCACAGAATTTCCTTGGCCATTTTCTTGTCTCCGGTTGTCGCGCGAGCCGGCGTAGGCCGCCGCATCGCTGGTGTTCAGGGGGCCGGGATCACCGTCGCCTCGGCCGGCGACCAGGCGAGCAGGATGTCGCTTCCCGCCGGGAAGGCGTTCGGCGGATATTTGTCGATGTGCGCTTCGAGCGAGACCGCCCGGGCGCCCGGAAGTTCCACGGCGATGTGAGAGACGTGGCCGACCACGTCGGCCCGGCGCACGGCGCCCTTGACGACGTTGCCGCCGGTCCTGGCGGCGACCGTCTCGCGCGTGCCTTCGCTCGACGCGTGGACTTCGATCGCCTCGGCCGGGATGACGACCTGCGCCTTGCCGCCGGCGGCGAGCGATCCGTTTGCCGCGCCGGTGAGGAGGCCGAGCGCCGTCTCGACCACGACCTTGTCGCCCTCGAGCGCGCGGACGTTGCCTTCGAGGACCGTGTTGCGGCCGATGAACTGGGCGACGAACGGCGTGTTCGGGCGGGTATAGAGCTGGTGAGGCGGCGAGATCTGCTCGATGCGCCCCTGGTTCATCACCACGATCCGGTCCGACAGCGACAGCGCCTCGGACTGGGCGTGGGTGACGAACACGAAGGTGATGCCGAGATTTTTTTGAAGGAGCTTCAGCTCGGCCTGGATCGCCTTGCGCAGGTTGGCGTCGAGGGCGCCGAGCGGTTCGTCGAGAAGCAGGATGTCGGGCTCGACGACGAGGCCGCGGGCGAGCGCGATGCGCTGCCGCTGGCCGCCGGAGAGCCGGTCGGGCCGCATGTCCGCGACGTCGTCCAGACCGAGCGTGGCGAGGATGCGATCGACCTTGGCGTCACGTTCGGCCTTCCGGAGTCCCTTCACCTCGAGCCCATAGGCCACGTTGCGCCGCACGCTCATGTGCGGAAACAGCGCGTAGTTCTGGAAGATCATCGAGGTCGGCCGCCGCTCGGGCGGCAGGTCGTTGATGCGGATGCCGCGCACCATCAGGTCGCCGGACGAGATCGACTCGAAGCCGGCGATCATCCTGAGCGTCGTCGTCTTGCCGCAGCCGGACGGACCCAAGAAGGCGATGAATTCCCCCTTGGTCACGGCGAGGTTGAAGTCGATCACGGCGGGCGTGCCGTTGTCGTAAACCTTGCCGACCTTCATGAGCTCGAGGTCGTAGATCACGGGTGAAGTCTCCGGCTCGGAAGGGCGCGTGCGGCGGCGATGACGTGCGAGGCGACCCGGTGGGTCGGGTGGGGGGAGAACCCACCGGGTCGCCGGATCCTCACGCCGATCGTCAGGCGTTGAGGAACTCGTCCCACTTCTGGATGAGGTGGTCGTACTCGTCCGGCCACTGGTGCCAGTAGGCGACGTTCGAGGCGCGCTCCTTGAGCGAGCCGCCGTCGCGCAGGTCGCCCGGCTTGATGCCGCGTTCGGCCGGCCCGACCCAAGGCTTGCCCTCGTACCAGAAGGCGTACTTGTTCGGGTCCATCACCTTCTCGATGTTGGTGCTCGGCGAGTAGTAGCCCTGCTCCGACACGGTGATGCCCGGCTTACCCGACAGCCAATAATTGGCGTACGCGTAGACGGCGTCCTTGTTCGGCGACGAGGCGATGAGGGTGGGACCGATCGCCCAGGCGCGGTAGCCTTCCTTCGGCACGGCATATTTGCAGGGCTTGCCCTGAGCTTTGACCGCCATCACCGCCGGCTGCCAGGCGTCGCACACGACCATCTCGCCGGAGGCGAGGAGGTTGACGAGCTCTCCGAAGTCGCCCCAGAGGGCGCGGAACTGGCCGTCCTTCTTCTTCGAGATGAGGAACTTCGCGGCTTCGTCGATCTGCTCGACGGTCGGGTTCGCCGGGTCGGGCGCGTTCATCAGCCCGAGCGAGTTCATCGCCAGAACGGCCTGGCCGAAGGCGATCAGCGGATCGGTGTTGAGACCCGACTTGCCCTTCCACTTCGAATCGAAGATCGCCGTCCAAGTGTTTGCTTCTTCAGCGCTCAGGACGTCGGGATTGTAGCCGATCGAGTCGTAGTTGTAGACCGCCGGCACCATCCAGAGCTGGGTGTGAGCGGCGTCGGCCCAGATCTGGCCGACGATCTGCTCCTTCTCCGGCCACTTCGGATCGACCTTGGTGAAGGTGTCGCGGATGTTCGACCAGTTCGGGATCGCCGATACCGGGATCTGGGAGATGTTGTTGGTGGTCTCGACCGCCGGCAGGCGCTCGGCGATGATCTCCCAGCAATCGTAGTCGGTCGAGCCGGACAGGATCTTGGTCTGCGCGTCGGGGAAGGTCGCGGCGGTGCCGGAGGTCGAGCCGACGCCGGAGTCCGCCTTGAAGTCGGCGAGGATGCGCTCCTGCACCGTCACCGAGAGACCGATGGTGCGCAGTTGCTCGCTCGCGAGGTTCTGCGCCGCCGCCCACGCCGCACGGGAATTCAGGAACGGCGTTCCGGCGCCCATGGCGAGCGCCGCCACGCCGGCGGAGCGCTTCAGCAGGGAGCGCCTGCTCATCTCGAACTTGGCCATCATTCCACCTCTTGCTCGTTGTTGTCCGTTGCCGTCGTCAGTAGCGGCCGACCAGAAGGCCGCCATCCACCACCACCACCTGGCCGGTCATGTACCGGGCCTGGGCGGAAGCCAGGAACGCGATGACGTCGGCGATCTCGTCGGGTTCGCCGATCCGTCCCATCGGAATGAAGCTGCCCGCGGCCTCGGCGCCCTCGGGGCCGAGCGAGTGCTCCTTGGAGAGGAGCTGCGCGGTGCGGATGTAGCCGGGGGCGACGCCGTTGACGCGGATGCCGTCGCGGGCGAGCTCCACGGCAAGCGCCCGGACGAGGCCGACGACGCCCGCCTTCGCCGCGGAATAGGCGACATGCTCGTCCCAGCCGTAGGCGACGCCCATGATCGAGGAGAGGGCGACGATCGCGCCCGATTTGCGCGCCTTCATGCCGGCGAGGGCCGGCCGCACGACGCGGTAGATGCCCTTGAGATCGACCTCGAAGGTGTGGTCCCACTTCGCGTCGGTCAGGCTGTCGAGCGGCACGCGGTGGGCGATGCCGGCATTGGCGACGATCACGTCGATGCGGTCGTGGCGCGCTTCGACATCGGCGACGACGGCGTCCGCAGCCTCGGTCGAGGTCACGTCGAGGCGCAAGAACTCGGCCGAGCCGCCGGCGGCGACGATTTCGGCGGCGACCGCTGCGCCCTCATCCGCGAGCACGTCGGTGACGACGACATGATCGCCGAACGCGGCGAAGGCCTTGGCCGATGCGCGGCCGATGCCGATGCCGCCGCCGGTGATCAGAACGATGCGTGTCATCGCGACTTTCTCCAAAGGGCGTGCATCAGAGCATCACGTCGCCGGAATTCGGTCCGAGCGTCTGACCCACGAAGAGGGATGCGGCCGGCGAGGCGAGAAACGAGACGGTGGCCGCCACCTCGTCCGGCTCGCCGAAGCGGCCGAGGGGGAGCTCCGCACTCTTGCGCGCGCGCCAATCCTCGGAGAGCGCCATCACGAGCGGCGTGTTGATCGGCCCCGGCGCGACCGCGTTGACGCGAACGCCGCCGGCCGAAACCTCGCGGGCGAGCGCCTTCGTCATGCCGATGATCGCGGCCTTCGCCCCCGAATAATGGACGAGCTCGATGCCGCCGATCTGGCCGAGCTGGGAGGCCATGTTGACGATCACGCCGTGGCCGGCGGCAAGCATCTCGGGCAGCACCGCGCGGGTCATCAGGAACGTACCGCGCACATGGACGGCGAACATCCGGTCGAAATCGGCGACCTCGAGATGCTCGAACAGCGCCTGGTGGACGAAGCCGGCATTGTTGACGAGGAGCGTGACCGGGCCGAAGGCCTCGCGTGCCGCCGCCACGATTGCCGCGACATCGGTCTCGCTCGAGACGTCGCCCGCGACGCCGCGCGCCGTGTGGCCTGCTGCGGCGATCTCCGCCGCGACGGTCTCCGCGCGGGCGCGATCGAGGTCGTTGGCGATCACGGCGTAGCCGTCGGCGGCGAGGCGCAGGGCGACGGCGCGGCCGATCCCGGAGCCGGCGCCGGTGACGATGGCGGTGCCGAGGCTCCCCATCATGCATCCTCCTGAATGGCAAGGCGCTTTGCCCGGCGCACCGAGAGCGACATCAGGACCGCGTAGACCCCGAGGAGCGCGAACGAGAACAGGGTGGTGAGGACGCCGAAGGCGAACACGTTCGGATGGATCTCGACCGAGAACGTGCCGTAGATCGCGAGCGGCAGCGTCAGCTCGCGCCCGGAGGCGAACAGGGTGCGGGAGAATTCGTCATAGGAGAGCGTGAAGGCGAACAGCATCGCCGACAGCACGCCCGGGAAGATCAGCGGGAACGTCACCTTGCGGAAGGTGCGCGCCGGCGAGACGCCGAGCGACCACGACGCCTCCTCGACGCTCGGATCGAAGCGGTTGAAGATCGCGAGCATGACGAGGAAGGCGAACGGGAAGGTGTAGACCACGTGGAGCACGAAGGCGGTGCTCCACCAGTGCCGAGCGATCCCCAGCGTGTTGGCGACGAGGGCCATGCCGAGGCCGACGAGGACGCCCGGGACCATCATGCCGAGCACGATCATGTAGAAGACGATGCCCGAGCCCTTAAAGCGGGTGCGGAAGGCCTGGGCCGAGGTGACGCCGAGCACCGTCGAGACGATCATCGTCGCGAAGGCGAGCACCAGGGAGCGCACCAGGCTCTCCTCGATCGGCAGCGGCGCGATGCGCGACGGCGGCGTCAGCCCGAACAGGTGCTGGTACCAATAGGTCGACCACTCGATGATCGGGAATTGCGGTCCGCCTTCCGGTCCCGTCTGGAACGACAGGATCGCGAGCACCACGAGCGGCCCGTAGAGGAACAGCAGGAAGAGGCCCGTGTAGACGGCGAGGAGGGGTTTCACCACACGCGATTGCATGGATCAGAGCTCCTTGCGCAGATCGACGACGCGCAGGAGCGCGGCCACCACGGCACCCATGACGATGGTGAGCACCACGCCGACGACCGCCGCGAACGCCCACTTCAGCGAGCCGACCTGGGTGACGATGATGTTGCCGAGAAGGTTGACCTTGCGCCCCGAGAGGGCGGCGGAGGTCGCGAACTCGCCGAGCACCATGACCGAGACGAAGATCGCCCCGACCACGACGCCCGGCATCGACATCGGCAGGATGATGGTGCGGAAGATGCGGCCGAAGCCGGCGCCGAGATCACGCGCCGCCTCAATGACGTTCGGATCGATGCGGCCGAGCATGAAGGCGATCGGGCCGACCATGAAGACGCAATAGATCTGCGTCATGCCGATCACGACGGAGAGCTCGGAGAACAGAAGCGCCTCGATCGGCGCGTGGATGATCCCGAGACCTTCGAGGATCATGTTGATCGCGCCTTCCTTGCCGAGCATCGGCCGCCAGGCGAGCACGCGGATCAGGAACGAGGTCCAGAACGGGATGACGCAGAGGACGAGCAGGACCGTCTGAAGCGTCTTGTTGCGGACGAACAGGCCGACGAAGAGCGCGGTCGGATAGCCGACGACGATGGTCGCGGCGAGAACGAGCAGCCAGATCCGCACCGTCGTCCAGAGCGCGTCGAGATAGGTCTCGCTCGTGAAGAAGGTGACCCAGCTCTTCGTCGTCAGCACGGGATTGATGGCGAAGGTGGTCTGCGTCCAGAACGAGACGTAGACCATCATCAGGATCGGCAGCACCAGAAACAGCGTCATCCAGAGGACGCCGGGGGTGATGAGCCACAGCGCCGTGCGGCGTGCGCGCCGCGCGCGGGCGGTGCTCGTCCCCGTCTCCTCGGCCGTGTCGGCGATGGTCATCAACGAGAGCTCCGTCATCGCTCGGTCGTCACGCAAAGAGCAGGGCGGCGTCGCGCTTCCACACGAGGCCGTAGGTCTGCTGGGGCTGATAGCTGGGCGGCGCGCGGTGGCTCAGGTGATCCTCGACCTCGATCACCCGGCCGTCGGCCAAGGCGAAGAAGGAGAGCACCGAGGCGCCGGTATATTCGCTGGTGAGGAACGTCGCCCCGAGCCGCACCTCGTCGGGGCCTGCGGCGTGGTCGGGCTCGCGGACGGCGATGCGGTCGTAGCGCACGCCGTAGGCGCTTGCCTGTTCGGCGGCTGCGAGCGGAAACTGGCCGGCCGCGGTGACGAACGCGCCGTTCTCGGTGCGCCCGTCGAACAGATTGTAGCAATTGAGGAAGCGGGCCACGGCGCGGGTGGCGGGCCGGTTGTAGATGGTATCCGCGTCGCCGACCTGACCGATCCGCCCGCTGTCGAGCACGATGACGACGTCCCCCATGGCGAGGGCTTCGGTCTCGCTGCCGGTGACGTGGAGGAAGGTGACGCCGAGCCGCTCGCGGATGGTGCGCAACTCGTCGCGCATGCGCAGCCGAAGGTTGGCGTCGAGGGCGCCGAGCGGCTCGTCGAGCAGGACGATCCTCGGCTCGGTCACGAGGGTGCGGGCGAGCGCCACGCGCTGGCGCTGACCGCCGGAGATCTGACCGACGCCGCGCTCCTCGAGCCCCGTGAGGCCGACGAGGGCGATGATGTCGCGGACGCGCCGATCGATCTCGGCCGGGGCGAGCGCAAGGCCATCGGCGTTCTCGAGGCCGTAGGCGACGTTCTTGCGCACGCTGAGGTGCGGGAACAGGGCGAAGTTCTGGAAGACGAAGCCGATGCCGCGCTTATAGGCCGGCGTCCCGTCGAGGCGCTTGCCGCTCAGGAGAACGCGGCCGCGATCGGGCTCCTCGAAGCCTGCGATGACGCGCAGAAGCGTCGTCTTGCCGGACCCGGATGCCCCGAGCAGCGACACATAGCAATTGTCCGGGATCGCGAGGTCGACCGCATTGAGCGCGGTCACCGAACCGTAGCTTTTCGTGACACCCGACAGTTCGAGAATCGCCGACACAAAGACACTCCCAGCCGCGCTCTCACGGGGAGAGGCAGTTCCTGAAGTCATGGCGGGGCTGACAGGAACGACAAAAGCGATCCGTTGCGACGGACGCCTCGGCGCCGGCCGCGAATGATTGCGCTGTTGCTCGGTACGACGTCACGAGGCCGAAAAATCAGCCTGTGCGTTTCTGTTCCCCTTCTGGACGACGAGAACGCTAGTATGAACAAATTTTGTATGCAACAGCATTTTTGAGGCATCTCATGCCTTCGTGAGAGGCAGGTGCGGAGGTGGACCGCGGGCGGTTGGCGCCCCCCTTTTTCGTGATCGGGCATCGGCTGGCCTGATCCGGTCGATCAGCCGTCGAAATCGGCGCACTGCCTGGAAAAACACCGAAAGCAGCCGAGTGCGATCAGAAAATCAGATGCCCTGTTTCGGCAATTCGAATAGGTGTGCCGCGCGCCCGAGCGGCGTGGAAGAGCTCTTTTCGTGATGGCGGGGCGTTGGTGTAGACTGGAGAAGAGATCGACGAGGGGCCTCAAAGCGGTATGCAAAGATCATTTTTAGCCGACCGTGATGCCGTGGGCCGCGCTTCGGAGCCTGTCGCCTGATGGCCATGGTCCGCATGCAGCAGAGCCAGCAGCACCGCTACGAGATCGTCGAGGAGGTTCTGCGCACCAACATCGCGAGCGGCCGCCTGCCGGAAGGGCTGGTGCTGCTCGAAGGTCCCATCGCCGAGATCCTCCAGACCTCGCGCGCGCCGGTCCAGAAGGCGTTGCAGCGGCTCGAGGTCGATCGTCTGGTACACCGCTTCGACGGGCGCGGTTATCTCGTCGGCCCGCCGGAGAGCCGGGTCGGTCCGCTGCGCAAGGAGATCAAGAGCCTCGGCCTCGACATTCCGGAGGCGGCCGATGAGGCGTTGCAGAGCCGGTCATCGTGGGAGCGCATCTACGATATCGTCGAAACCGATGTGGCCGGCTGCGTGGTGTTCGGCCAATACCGCATCGTCGAGAACTCGCTCGCTGAACATTTCGGCGTCAGCCGCACCGTCGTCCGCGAGGTGTTGAGCCGCCTCCAGGAGCGCGGCCTCGTCCGCAAGAATCAGAGCTCGCACTGGATCGCCGGACCGCTGACGGCGAAGACGATCCGCGACCATTTCGCCCTGCGGCGCCTCTTGGAGCCGCCGGCGCTGATCGAGGCGGCCCCGCTCGTCGATCGCGATCAACTCGAAGCGCTCTACGAGGATCTCAAGGAGCGCGAGTGCGTCGCCTTCGACGACGGCGAGAGCCTCGAAGCGTTCGAATCGCGGCTGATCGACATCTGCGTGCTGACGACGCCGAACGAGATGCTGGCGCAGCTCATCCGCGACAATCTCCTGCCCGTGCTCGCCTCGGAACGGCTGTTGCGGCAACTCGGCCTGCCGAGCGACCGCGCTGCGCTGACCGAGCACCGGCTCATCGCCGAGCTCATCCTGCGCGGCGCCGTGGACGCGGCGGCGGCGATGCTGGTGCGGCACCTCGATGCCGCGATGAACCGCAACATCGCCCAGATGAAGATCGTCGCCGTGATCTCCGAGCCGAGCTCGGTCGCCGCTTATTTCACCCGCGTCGAGGCCTGAGCCGGCGCGTCAGAGCCGCCGGCCCGTCTCGGTGTCGAACAGGTGCGCCGCGCCGTCGGCGACCGCGAGGGGGAGAACGTCGCCGGTGCGGGCCGAGACGCGGCCCGGCACCACGGCGACGAAGGTCTCGCCGGCGACCTTGCCGTAAAGGTGGGAATCCGCTCCCGTCGCCTCGACGAGGTCGACCGTGAAGGGCAGGGCGCCCGGGCCGTCGCCGACCCTGCAATGCTCCGGCCGCAGACCCCACGACACCGGCCGTCCCTCGGCGATCTCCGGGTCGGCCGCGACGGGGAGCGCGAGACCGCCGCTCTCGACGAAGGCCCCGCCGTCGGCCCGCTTCAGCCGCCCGTTCAGGATGTTCATCGCCGGCGAGCCGATGAAGCCGGCGACGAAGAGGTTGGCCGGACGATCGTAGAGATCGAGCGGCGCACCGATCTGCTCGACGCGGCCCTCGTTGAGGATAACGATGCGGTCCGGCATCGTCATCGCCTCCATCTGGTCGTGGGTCACGTAGATCGAGGTCGTCGCCAGCCGCTGCTGGAGCGCTTTGATCTCGACGCGCATCTGCACGCGGAGCTTGGCGTCGAGGTTGGAGAGCGGCTCGTCGAACAGGAAGACATGCGGGTGGCGCACGATGGCGCGGCCCATGGCGACGCGCTGGCGCTGACCGCCGGACAATTGCTTCGGATAGCGGTCGAGCAGCTTGCCGAGACCCAGAATGTCCGCGGTCTGCTCGACGGCACGGCGGCGCTCGGCCGCCGACACGCCGCGGAGTTTCAGGCTGAAGCCCATGTTCTCCGCCACCGTCAGGTGCGGATAGAGCGCGTAGTTCTGGAACACCATGGCGATGTCCCGGTCCTTCGAGGGCACGTCGTTGACGACGCGCCCGCCGATCGAAACGGTGCCGCCGGTGATCGTCTCGAGCCCGGCGATCATCCGGAGCAGGGTCGATTTCCCGCAGCCGGAGGCGCCGACGAGGGCGATGAACTCGCCGTCTTCGATCGAGAGGTTCACGTCGTGGATGACCTTGGCCATCCCGTAACTTTTCTCGATGTTCACGAGCTCGACTGCGGCCATCGCCCACTCTCCCCAATACGCACCGAACCTATAGCCGAAGGGATCAGGCGAGCACGACCACTTTGCTCAGGTGGCGCGGCGCCTCGGTGTCCAGCCCCTTCAGGCGGGCGACCTGCTCGCCGAGGATCTGAAGCGCCGGGAGGATGACGAGCGGGCGCAGATCCTCCGGTGCGGCGATCGCGAACTCGATGGTGCCGGGGCCGCCGAAGCCGACCACGAACGCCCCCTTGTCGATGAGCTCGCCGGCGAGCTTCGCCTCCTCCTCGCGGGTATCCTCGCTGTAGAGCAGGACGGCGAAGGTGTGGCCGTCGACGAGGCTGATCGGCCCGTGACGATATTCCATCGGATGATAGGCCTGGGAATAGGACAGGCTCATCTCCTGGAGCTTCAAGGCGCCTTCCTCGGCGAGGCCGTAGAGCGCGCCGGCGCCGAGATAGACGAAGTGCGAGCGGCCCTCGATCGCGGCGGGCAGATGGGCGTTGAAGGCGTTCATCAGCGCCTCGGCCTCGCGGACCGCCTCGTCGGTGACGGCGATCCCGGCAAAGCGCAGGCCGAGGATGATCATCAGCGAGGCCGACACGCTCATGACGATTCCTTCGCTCGGATGGGTCGGCGCGAAGAGCACCGTGTCCGCCACGTGAGCGATCGAGCTGTTCTGCTCGCAAGTGATCGCGACCGTCGGGATGCCGGCGGCCCGGCTGATCTCGACGGCCTGCACCGTTTCCGTCGATTCCCCGCTGCGAGAGAGCGCGATCACCACCGTGCCCGCGTCGGAGACGGCATAGGCTCGGCGGCGGCGGGCCCATTCGCCGCCCGGAACCGCCTGGGCCGAGACGCCATGGAGCACGAACGAGGCGGCGAGGATCTGGGCGAGATAATAGGACGTGCCGCAGCCGACGATCACATAATGGGTGCCGGCCGCGGCCCGCGCCGCGGGCTCGGGCGCGGTGCGCCAATAGCCGAACTGCTCGCGGATCACGCGCTCGGTCACGTTGGCGGCTTCGAGTGTCGTCATGGGATCGCCTTTGTCTTGATCATTTGCCGGAGCCGGCCATCAGGCCGCGCACCAGGTAGCGGTTGAGGAAGAGGACGACGAGAATAGGCGGCACGATGGCGAGAACGCCGGCCGCATTCATCAGGCCGTAATCGATGTAGTTCTTGGTTACGAATTCCGGGATCAGCACGGTGAGCGGCTTCGTCTTCAGTGTCGGCGAGAAGACGAGGGGGACCATGAATTGGCCCCAGGCGCTCAGGAAGGTCAGGATCGCACTCGCGATCAGGCCCGGTGCGGCGAGCGGCAGCACGATGCGGCAGAGGGTGTAGACCCGGCCCGCGCCGTCGAGCCATGCCGCCTCCTCGAGCGAGATCGGCAGCGATTGGTAGACGCTGCGCATCAGCCACAGCGCCAGCGGCAGGAAGGCGGAGACGTAGATCAGCGTCACGCCCACATAGGTATCGACCATCTTCAGCGCGACGAGGAGGCGGTAGAGCGGGATCATCACCGTGTAGGCGGGGATCGCCATGGTGGCGACCACCAGCACGAAGAGGGTGTTGCGCCCGGGAAACGAGAGGCGGACGAAGGCGTAGCCGCCGAAGGCCGCGACCGCGACGGTGACGATGGTCGCCGCGAACGAGGTGACGAGGGAGTTGACCAGCGCCCGGCTGAATTGCGGCCAGACCGACTGGATCTGTGTCCCGAGATAGGTGCTCGTCGAGCCCACGAGCTTGGCATAGTGCTCGAAGGTGACGTGGGGCGGCCAGAAGTTCGGCGGCTGCGCGGACATGTCCGTCGGCGACATCAGGCTGGTTGCGATGGCCCAATAGATCGGCCCGAGCGACCAGACGAGAAGCACGGCGCAGCCGACGAGGAGGCCGAGGCGATGGGTCAGCGAGCGGCTCATCAATCGTACCTCGTCTCGCGATAAACCCGCGTCACGTAGACGAGCGACACGACGAGCGAGGCGATCATCACCAGGACCGAGAGCGCCATGCCGTAGGAGAAGCGCATGTTCTGGAAGGCGGACATGTAGACCTGCGCCACGATGGTGCGCGTATCGAGGCTCGATCCGGCGAGGATCCAGGCCTCGTCGAAGAGGTTGAAGGCGAACACCGTCGATTGGCTGAGCGCGATGGCCAGCCCGCCGGAGATGAGCGGCAGCGTGACCATGCGGAAGGCGCGGACGGGACCGGCGCCGTCGAGCCGCGCCGCCTCGTAGAGTTCGGCCGGGATGCTCTGCAAGGCCGCGAGCAGGATGACGGTCGTCAGCGGCAGCATCCGCCAGACATGGACGATCGCGACCAGAAAGAGCGCCATCGCGTGGTCGTTGAACCAGACGTGGTTCTCCTGAATGAGGCCGACCATCTTCAGCAGGTTGTTGAGGAGGCCGGAGCTCGGATTGTAGATCCACAGCCAGACGATGGCGTTGACCACCGGCGGCAGCGCCCACGGCAGGATGGTCGCGGCGAGGAGCCAACGGCGGCCCGTCTTGACCTCGTTGAGGAGCAGGGCGGCGGCAAGCCCGCCGACCGTCTCCAGCACCACGGCGATGACGACGTAGGCGAGGGTGTTGAGCCAGGCTTGGCGGACGTTCGGGTCCATCATCAGATCACGGTAGTGCGCGAGACCGATGAAGGGCGTGCCGGGCCGCATCGGGTCGATGCGATGCAGGCTGTCCCAGAGGGTGGCGATCACCGGCCCGAACACCAGCCCGCCCATCAGGATCACGATCGGCACGACGAAGGCGAGCCCGAGCCAAGCCTCTCCATCGAGGAGGCGGCGGCGCGGCTTCGGGGCGGCGAAAGCACTCAAAGGTCTGCCTCGATCTCGGGACAAGACGATCAGAACCGCGGCGCGCGGTGCAGGATCGGCGGACGGATGCGTGAGGAGGGCAGGGCGAGGGTCCCGCGACGGGGCGCGGGACCCCGGCGTCGCGTTATTGCTTCATGGCGTCGGCGGCCGCGGCTGCGATCGAGTCCATCGCCTGCTGGACCGTCATCTGGCCCTTCGCCGCCTGATTGATGGCGGAGGCCGCGGCGGCGCTGAACTGCGGATACCAGCCGGGGGTGCCTTGCGCGAACAAGGGCTCGACGGTCGCCGCCTGTTCGAGCAGGACCTTGCCGCCGGCGAGCTTGCCCTCCTTGTTGAGCGTCTCGAGCACCGAGGTGCGGGTCGGCAGGTTGCCGAGCACCTGATAGCTCTCGATCTGGTTCTCCGGGGCGAGCAGCCACTGGATGAACACCTCGGCTTCCTTCTTGTGCTCGGCCGCGACCGGAATGCCGACCGCGCCGGGCAGGCCGAAGGTGCGCGAGCGACCGGTGACGCTCGGCATTAGCGCGCCGACGGCGTGGCCCGCGACCTTCGACTTCGAGGCGTCGTTGTAGACGGCGAGGTTGCCGGCCCAGCCGGCGACGTCGAAGGTCGCCTGTCCGCCCTTGAAGAGCTCCTGGACCTGAACGTCGGTGAGGCCGGTCGAGGCGGGATCGATGAGCCCCGCCTTGAGGGCGTCGATCTCCCAGCTCAGCGCCTTGAAGCCGGCCGAATCCGGGTTGGTGAAGAGCGGCTTGAAGTCCTTGTCGAACAATTCGCCGCCGAACCCCTTCGTCAGAAGGTACCAGGCGGTCGCCGAGCCCTCGGTCGCCGAAAGCGGCAGCGCGATCGGATAGGTCGCGATGCCCTTGTCCTTGATCGTCTTCGCGGCCGCGGTCAGCGCTTCCGGCGTCTTCGGCGCCTCCAGACCGGCCTTCTTCAACTGCTCTTCGTTGAGGATGAGGATGCGGAAATCGTTGTTGTAGGGCAGCGCGATCAGCTTGCCGTCATAGGTGAAGATCTTGGTCGTGGGCAGGTCGTTCAGGATCTTCGGATCGACGACGCCGTCGAGCGTCTCGTACCAGCCGGCGGCGCCGAACTGGCCGACCCAGGACCAATCGACCTCGGTCGCATCCGCCGGGGCGCTGCCGGCCAGCGTCGAGGTGACGATCTTGGTGCGGATGTCGTCCCAGCCGAGGGTCTGCATATCGAGGGCGATGCCGGTCTCCTTGGTGAACCGGTCGGTCATGTCCTTCGGCAGGGTGCCCCAGGGCGGCAGCAGCACGGTGACGCTGCCGGCCGCCTCGGCCGGCGCGACCGGGCTCAAGGCCGGCGCGAGCGAGAGGAGCGGCAGGACGGCAAGCGTCCCGAGAAGTCGGCGGAGGAAGGCGCGGCGGGTCGTCATGGTTTCAGTTCCCCTGATGTGCCTCTGCGGGCGATGTTGTCGTGACGTCCGAAAGCGAGAGGGCGAGCCGCTCGCACCAGGTGCGGTCGGCCGGCCAGGCGAGATGGCGGGCGGCGCCGATGAGGGCGCCGCCGACCGGCGGCAGGTGCGGCGGGATGGGAGGTGATCCGAGCCGCGTCGTGAGACGGTCACGCACGTGCCGGCTGCGCATGACGCCGCCCGCGAAGGTCCAGGGCATGGGCCCCGTGCCGCCGACAGCGGACCAGCCGGCCACGGCGTGCTCGGCGAGATGATCGGCGGCCGCGTCGAGCAGCGCCGCCGCGACGGAATCGCCCGCCACCGCGAGCGCATCGACGGACGAGGCGATCGCGGCGATGGCCGCGCGGCGGTTGTCGAGCCCGTAGCACCACGCCATCAGATCCGCCGCCGTGTGGCCGAGCGCGCCGAGGAGGCCGTCGGCGAACGCCGTCTCGGCGGTGCGTCCGTCGAGGGCGCGGCTCGCCCGGGAGAGCGCCTCGCGGCCGATCCAATAGGCGCTGCCTTCGTCGCCGAAGGCGTCACCCCAACCGCCGATCCGCGCTTCCCGGCCACGACCGTCGCCGGCCCAGGCCATCGATCCCGTGCCGGCGAGGAGGAGCACGCCGGCGGCACCCGCGAGCGCCCCGTCGAAGGCGACCTTCACGTCGTTGTCGGCGCGGCCCCGCGGACCGAGCAGGTCGGCGCAGAAGGCCGCTTGCGCCGCGGACAGCGTCTCGATCTCGCCGAAGAACGGCAGCCCGAGCACCGCCGCACCGATCTCCGGACAGACGGCGAGCGCCGCGCCGACGAGGGCCGCGATCGTCTCTCGCCAGGCCGGGTTTGCGATCGGGTCGACGCTTTCGCCGACCTGGGCGAACAGGATCATGCCGGCGCGGTCGGCGACGGCGACCGCCGTCTTGGTGCCCCCGCCGTCGAGGCCGAGAACGAGAGCGTCCGCCTCAGGCATCGGCGAGATCGTCCTTCGCCGCCGCATTCGTCCCCGCGAGCGGGGCGACGATGACGGGCGCCCCGATGTCGGCGAGCCGCGTGCGCCAGGAGGCGGCCAACCCCTCGTCGGAGATGACGCCGAGCGGGGGCGCGATCTCGGTGACGAGGAATGTGGTGCACCGGCCGAATTTCGAGGAATCGGCAAGGAGCATCGCCGTCGCCGAGCGCGTCAGCATGCGGGCGTTGAGGCTCGCCTCCGCCGCGTCCATCGAATAGACGCACGCGTCGTCGGCGACGGCGCTCGCGCCGAGGAAAAGCTGGTCGAACCACAGCCGGTCGAGCATCGCCTCGGCGGCCGGGCCGACGATCGAGGCGTTCTCGTTGCGCAGTTGCCCGCCGAGGAGGCTCACCTTGAGCTTCGGCACGTTCATCAGCGCCTGGGCAATCAGGAGGCCGTTGGTGAAGACCGTGAGCGGCATCGGATGCATGCGCAAGAGCCGCGCGAGTTGCAGCACCGTCGTGCCGGCATCGAGGAAGATCGAGCCGTGCGGTTTCAGGAGATCGTAGGCGGCGGCGGCGATCGCCCGCTTGGCGGCGAGGCCCTGCCGCTCGCGCACCTCGAAGGCGACCTCGACGTCCGCTCCGCTCGCGATCCGCGCGCCGCCGTGGCTGCGGGTGATGACGCCTTCGTCCTCCAGCACCTGGAGGTCGCGCCGGATGGTCGCGAGCGACGCGCCGACCGCGTCCGCGAGGTCCTGAATGGTACAGAAACCGCGGGCGTAGAGGTGCTGGCGAATGGCCGAAAGGCGGTCGTCCTTCATGGGCACGTGGGGTCCATCGAGCGCGGGATGGAGCAAGTTAGGCACGGGAATCGATCATTATCAATCAGAAAAATGATCGGATGTGGCGCGAGACGGACCGCTCTCGGGGTCGTGTCCCGTCGCACCCGAACAATCCCGCGCAAGGCTCGGGTGCTAGACTGGCGCTGTCGGTCCCGGGGATGGCGGCAAACCGGCCCGTGTCGATGGGAGGAGTTTATGAGAAGAAATGGGATCGCAGCGGCTGGCATCGCCCTGCTTCTCTTCAGTACGACAGCCGTTCTCGCCGACGGGAGTGGTGATCCGAAAGCAACCAGTTCCGACGCGGGCGAATATCGCGACGCGCAAGGCAATCCGACCTTCAACATCGAGAAGGACGGAACCGTCGACTGGTATACGGGCGTCGGATATTTGCGCTACACGGCGAACTGCATGCAGTGTCACGGGCCGGACGGCCTCGGCTCGACCTGGGCCCCGGCGCTGGTCGATTCCCTCAAGACGCTGAGCTATTCGCAGGTTCTCGACACCGTCACCAACGGCAAGAAGAACGTCAACGCGGCGCAGGAACTCGTCATGCCGTCGTTCGGGACCAACCCGAACGTGATGTGCTACATCGACGCCATCTACGTCTATCTTCGCGCCCGCTCGGACGGCGCCGTCGGCCGCGGTCGTCCGCAGAAGATCGCGCCGAAGCCGCCCGGCTATGCCGCGCAGGAAGACGCCTGCATGGGGTCGTGACCCCGGACCCCGTATCCGCCTCGTGATCCGGGCCGGCGGCCATCCGACCCGACCGTCCCGAGGCCCTATGGACAGGCCTGCCGCGCCGGGAGCGTGCCCTCGCGCGGCGGGCCTGTTTTCGTTTGGCCCAGTCGGCGGAGCAGGCGGCGCACCCGCCCGCTGGGGAGATCGCGACATCGAACCAAGAAGCGCCATCGCGGCCCGCGCACGACTTCGCTACGCTGGCTAATCTTTCCCGGATTCGGATCGCGAGGCGCGCCTGACGCGGCCCCGACGATGGTCCGGGACGACGGCATGCAGGCCGCGCGGCGACCACAGCGCGGGCCTGCCGATCGACATTCCACCGATGGGGCGGCTGCGACCGTGACTTTGAAGACGAGACCTTTCTCCGCCGCGCCGCGTCGCGTCCGCCGGATCCTCCTCGCTTCCGTCGCGACCGGATGCCTTTTGTGCCCGATCGGTACGCCGCTTGCCCATGCGGCTGGCGGGGCGGGCGGCGGGGAGGGCTCCAGCGGCGGCGCGGGCGGCGGCGACAGCCTAACCGGTGTCGGCACGGCGGGCGCCGTCGGAACCGGGAGCCAGGGCGCCGGCGGCGGCGGTGGTGCGGGCGTCACCGGTGGCAGCGGTGCGACGGGCGCCAACGGCTACGCGACGTTCGGAGCCGGCGGCGCCGCAGGCGGTGGCACGGGCGGCAATGGCGGTTTCGGCAACGGAGGCGGGGCCGGGGGGGGTGGTGGCGGCGGCCACGGCTATGTGGGCGCCGCGGCGCCGACAGGAGCGGTGCGCGGCGGCAACGGCGGTTATGGCGGGAGCGACGGCGGCAGCAACGGCGGCGGCGGCGGGGCCGGTGGCTATGGTGCCGTGTTGACCGGCCGAGCCTACGATCTCGGCTACAGCATCGTTGGCGGAACGGGCGGCAACGGCGGCTATGGCAATTGGGGCGGCACCGGCTACGGCGGTGCCGGCGGCACGGGTGGCATCGGGTTGGCGTTCACGGCGACGGATGGTGTCGTCGCCGTCGTCCGCACGACGATACAGGGCGGCACCGGTGGCGAAGGCGGATCGGGGGCACCCGTCCCGCCGGGCGGCACGCCCGGAGCGGACGGCGCCGGCGGCGTCGGCATCGCCGGTCAGAACCTGACGCTCGTCCTGACCTCGACGGCGGTCGTCAGCGGCGGCCTCACCTGGGACGGCTCCGTTCGCTCGGCGGCGATCGCCTTCACCGGTGGGGCCAACGTCCTGGAACTGCAGCCGGGCGCGAGCATCGTCGGCGCGGTGACCGGGGCGGGCGCCAACGACGTTCTGCGTCTCGGCGGACCGGGCAGCGCGAGTTTCGCGCTCGGTTCCCTCAATACCGGCAGCCAGTTCGCCGGGTTCGGGGTGGTCGAGAAAACCGGCGCCTCGGTCTGGACCCTCGACGGCTCCACGACGGCGACCCCCGAATGGAAGGTGAAGGAGGGCGTGCTCGCGCTCGAATCGGGCATCGGATTGGCCGGAATCGTGCGGGTCGAGCGAAACGGTACTCTCGATCTGACCGGAGCCAACACCTCGTCCGGCCCAGTGATCCTCGACGGCACATTGGTGTCGGAGAGCCTCGCCAACGCCGGTGTCGGGTCGAACGCGGTCATCGGCGGCGTCGATCTTCGTGCCGGCGCCGTGATCGAAACCGTCGGGCCTTCGACGCTCGTGATGTCGGGCCCGCTTGTTGGCGACGGTCCGCTCGTCAAGAACGGCGCGGGAACGCTGACGCTGAGTGCGGTCAATGCCTACACCGGGGCCACCCAGATCAACAACGGGACGCTCGCGCTGATCGGGGCCGCCAGCATTGCCCGTTCGAGCGGCGTGACGATTGCCGGCGGTGCGGTTCTGGACATTTCCGCGGCCAATGCCGGCACTGCGATTACGAGCCTTGCAGGAAGCGGCACGGTTGCGCTCGGCACCGAGACGCTCGCCATCACCAACGGTGCCGGCACCTTCTCCGGCACGATCGAAGGCACCGGTAAGCTCCTCGTCACCGGCGGTAGCCAGAGCCTTGGCGGCGATCAGACCTATAGCGGCGAGACCGTCGTCGCCGGCGGCGTTCTCTATGTCGACGGCAGCCTTGCGAACTCCGCGGTCCTCGTCGGAAACGGCGGTACGATCGGCGGCAACGGCGTGCTCGCGAGCCTCGACGTCGCGCCCGGCGGAAAGGTCGCGCCGGGCCATTCGCCCGGAACGTTGACCATCACCGGCGATCTCGCCCTCGCGCCCGGCGCGACCTATGCCGCCGATATCGTGTCGACCGGCCAGAGCGACCTGCTCGCCGTCGGGGGCAGCGCGCAGATCGGCGGGTCGACGCTCGCAATCAACGCGGCGCAAGGGATCTATCTGCCGGGCATGACCTACACGCTTCTGACGGCGACGGGAGGGATCGACGGCCGGTTCGGCAGCGTGACGACGAACTTCAGCTCGGTCTTTCTCGACACGGACGTCGTCTACGGTCCGGACAGCCTGTCCGTCGCCATCGCGCGCAACGACACGTCGTTCCCAAGCATCGCCGTGACGCCCAACCAGGCCGCCGTCGCCGCGGCGATCGAGGCGGCGCGCGCCGGGCAATCGACCTCCGACCTTTACAATGCCGTGCTCCAGCTTTCGGCGAGCCAGGCACAGGCGGCGTTCGACGCGACCTCCGGCGAGGTCTATGCGACGACCGCCACGATCCTCCAGCAGGAGGCGATCTATCTCCGCGATGCGGTTCAGGGCCGCGTGCGCCAGGGGCTCGCCGCACAAAGCGTGACCACCGACGAGACGGCATCGGCGGGGCCGCAGACAGCCGCGCTCGCCGCCGGCTACGACGCCACACTCTGGACTCAGGGCTTCGGCGGTTGGGGCCAGACGGCAGGGGACGGCAACGCCGCGAGCGCGTCGAGCACGATCGCCGGCTTCTTCACGGGCGTCGATGCCAGGGTGGCGGAGAGCTACCGCGTCGGCTTGGTCGCGGGCTACAGCCGCTCGACCATCGACGTCGATGCCCGCGCGTCCGGTGTCGACACCGACAATTACGACGTCGGCCTCTATGGCGGGGCCAAGTTCGGGGCGCTCGATCTCGTCGCGGCGGCGACCTATACATGGCACGACAACGCGGTGAACCGCACGATCGCGTTCCCGTTCTACAACGGCACGGCGAATGCGGACTACACCTCCGGCACGACGCAGGTCTTCGGCGAAGCCTCCTATCGCATCGATCTGCCGACCGCCCTCGGCGGCAAGCCGATGCTCGCCCCGTTCGCCGACCTCGCTTACGTCAATTATTCCGGCGGCGATTTCACCGAGAGCGGTTCGAGCGCAGCGCTGACGGGCTCGGTCGAGTCCCAGAACACGGTCTATTCGACCCTCGGGGCGCGGGCGGCCATGGCGTTCGAGCTTGCGAACGGCGCGCACCTCGCCCCCTACCTCAATCTCGGCTGGCAGCATGCCTACGGCGACGTCGACGGACAGGCTTCGATGGCGTTTACGGGGGCGAGCGGCAGCGGTTTCGCGACCTGGGGTGTGCCGATCGCCCGCGACAGCGCGATCGTCGGCGGCGGGATTTCCTACGCCTTCTCGCGCAATGTCGACGCGAGCCTCTCTTATGACGGGCAGTTCGCGAGCGGGATCGAGACCAACGCGTTCCGCGGCGCCTTGAACATTCGCTTCTGAGGCATCCGCGCCGAGCCTCGACGCGATCACGTGCGATGCCCTCACGTCCGGTGGACGTGGGCGTGGCTGTGCAGGTGTGGATGGACGTGGATCTCGGCGGGGTGCAGCGTGCCGTCCTCGATCGTCATCGCGCGGGTCGCGAGCTCGGCGACGAAGCCGTCGTCGTGGGACACCAGGATCATGGCGCCGGGAAACGCCTTCAGCGCCGCGCGCAGGCGGCGGCCGTTCTCGGCATCGACGCCGTTGGTCGGCTCGTCGAGCATCAAAACGTCGGGTTTCATGGCGAGCAGGCCGGCGAGGCAGACGAGGCGCTTCTCGCCCCCCGAAAGTCGGTGACTGATCCGGTCGGCGAGATGGCCGATGCCGAGCGCGCCGAGCGCGTCCGTCGCGGCTTGAAGCGCTTGCGCGTCGCTGCAGCCCGTGTTGCGGGGGCCGAAGGCGACGTCCTCGATCACGGTCGGGCAGAAGAGCTGGTCGTCGCTGTCCTGGAACAGGAAGCCGATGCGGGGCCGGAGCGGTCGGAAGTCTCGCTCGGTGCGGCAGGGGGCGCCGAACAGGCGCACATCGCCCGCCGACGCGCGCTCGAGCCCGACGATGGTGCGCAACAGCGTCGTCTTGCCGGCGCCGTTCGGGCCGACGATCGCGAGCCGCTCTCCCACCCCGAGGGCGAACGTGACGTCCCGCAGCACGGCCGCATCGTCGCGGCGGACGCTGACGCGGTCGAGGACGATGGGCGCGCTCATAGCCGATCGATCCCGGTGACGAGGAGGCCGAAGCCCAGCAGCATGGCGAAGCCGGTCCAGTCCCGCCGTGTAGGCCGCGGCGTCGCGAGGTTCGGGAAGTGGCCGTCGTAGCCGCGGCAGCGCATGGCCTCCTCAACCCGCTCGGCCCGGTCGAGCGCGCGGACGAGGAGCATGCCGATCAGATTGCCGTAGGCGCGCCAGGTGTGGCGGTTCGAGCCGGCACGAAAGCCGCGGGCGCGCATCGCTTCGTGCAGACGGCGCGCCTCGTCGCGGAGGAGCCCGAGATAGCGCACCGTCATGACGAACAGCCGCACGATGCGTTCGGGCACGCGAAGGCTGCGGAGCGCGGCGCCGAGCCGCGCGGGTTCGACGTCGCCGACGAGGAGCACGAGGATCAAAGCCGAGGCGGAGACCTTGCAGAGGATCAGCACGGCGCGCCGCACGCCCTCGTGGGTTGCCGTCAGCGGCCCGAGCGTGAAGAGCGGATGGCCGGCGACGGTGAAGGGAAGAGTGGCGAAGAGGAGGATAAGAAAGGCTTCGAGATGCAGGAGCCTGTGCCAAGGCAGCGCCTTGGGCCCGGAGAACCCAGCGGCGGCGAGGACGGCAACGAGCGCAAGCGCCGCGACGAGGGGCGATTGGAGCGCGGACAGGCACACGATGACCGCGAAGACAGCGACGATCCTGAGGCGGAGGTCGCTCGGCCCCATCATTTGCGCCGGCCGTTCGCCCAGAGCCCCATGCCCGCGAGCCCGAGAATGAGGAAGAGGCCGGAGATCACGTCGGTGAAACGCAGGCGGGAATCCATCGCCTCGATCTGCTCCATCAAGGGCTCGATCTGCCGCTGAACCGCCGCGTCCACCAAGGCCGCCGTCTGCTGAGGCGTCAGGCCGGGTGGGGGCGCGAGAGAGGCCGTGGAGGCAGTTGGGCTCGGTCCCTGGGGGGCAGCGGGCGCTGCCGCGGCGGGGGAGGGGCGCCGCGCCGTCGAAGCGAGCGGCCGGCAGGGTCGCCGAGGCGATGTGCCCCTCGTGGGTATCGACGGTGATGGTGATGTCCGGCACGGGCGGGGGCGGAACCGCGAAATTGAAGCGTCCGTCGTCGTCGGTCGCGCCGTTGGCGATCGCCCGACCGTCCGCGCCTTTGGCCACCCAGGACACCTGTTGCGCCCGCCCGCCGCCGACGAAGAAGGCGTAGCCTGTGACCGCGTCGCCCTCGACGGTGGCGAACACCTTCAGCTTATGCGCCGCGGCCGGCGTGATGGCCGCGAAGAGGGCGAGGAGGAGGATCACCGCGCGCATCATCGGGCGGCGACCGCGAGGGACTCCGGCCGCACCCGAGCGAGGAAGGCGACGATCGCCGCCGTCACGAACGCCTCGCCGATCGCCAGCGGCAGATAGGTCGCGATCACCACGCTCGCGACCGGGGTGTACTCTGTCGAGGAGAGCCACAGCGAGAGGGCGACGAGGCCGCCGGTGCCGAGCACAGAGAGGCCGCCGACGGCGGCGGCGAACGCCGCCCGCACCGCGGGCCGGGTCGCGCCGCGGATCGCCGGGCCGAAAGCCATGCCGAACACCACGCCGGGCAGCGCGATGTTGACGGTGTTGATTCCGAGCGTCGTCAGCCCGCCGAAGCCGAACAGCAGCACCTGCAAGAGAAGCGCGACGAGGATCGCGACGAAGGTCGCCGGGCCGAGCATGATTCCCATCAGTCCGGCGAGCAGGAGATGGACGCTCGACGGCCCGACGGGAACCGCGATCAGCGAGCCCGCGAAGAAGGCAGCGGCGAGGATCGCCGCGCGGGGAATGATGCGGTCGTCGAGGCGGCGCAGGCCCAGGGCGACGCCGCTGGCGGCGACGAGACCCCCGCCGATCAAGACGGGTAGCGAGAGGATGCCGTCCGGGATGTGCGCCATGGCCTATTTCGCGCCCATATCGGTCGTCTTCACCCAGATGAGCCCGCCCTCTTCGACGGGGACGCTCTTGCCCTGCGGCGAGGTCATCGGCTTGTCGCCCTGGGTCAGTGCGGCGAAGCCCCACCAGCCCGCGCGCGGCATCGCGTAGGTGAAGGTGCCGTTCGCGTCGGCCTTGAGGACCTGCGTGACGAAGGCATCGTTCGGCGGCTTCACGCTGCCGTCGTTGATGAACTCGACTTCGATGTCGGTGAAGGGTGCGGGCTTGCCGTTCTTGAGCACAACGCCGGTGAAGACGTTGCCGGTCCAGAGCCCGGTCGGGCGGGTCAGCGGCTCGATCTCGACCGGCAGGCCGACGAGGGCGTCCCAGCCTTCGCCGGAGGCGTAGCCGTCGACGATCACCTTGGCGTAGTGGACGATGTACTTGTTCTCGGCCGGCTCCCAATAAGGCTGCGGCTCGACATAGAAGATCGCGGCGCCGGGCTCGGCGAGGTCGTAGGTGAAGGACCACGCCTGCTTGCCGTCGACCGGCTTCTCGGTGATCCGGGTGGTGAGATCGGTGCGCTTGCCGCCGGAGAGGACGCCGACCGCGGCCGGCTTCTTCATGTCCATCGTCGGCCCGCGCTCCATCGGATGGGTGAAGACGAGGGCGACATCGACCGTCCCGCCGTCCGGCAGCACGTCGGCCGAAGGGATGATCTCCTGGAAGTGCGCCGCCGCCGGCGTCGCGAAGCCGAGGAGAAGGAGACCGAGCGCGGCGGCAATCCTGTCCGACATGAGCGGGGTCCGTATGAATTATGATATGAAAATTCATACGATCGACGAGGACTCGAAGCAAGCGGAAAGACCGCTCAGAACATGAAATTCCTTGCCGATTTCAAGGTGATAACCTAGTTTCCAGGAGCCCCGGGCGGAGACTTTCCATGCAGCGCATCACCATCGCGATCGACGACGACCTCGCCGCGGAGCTCGATGCCCACATGGAAGCGACGGGGGCTGCAAGCCGGTCCGAGGCGATCCGCGATCTGGTGCGGCGCGGCCTGTCGGGCCGGCCGGGCGCGCCGGCAGATGCCGGCTGCTTCGCGGTCGTGAGCTGCGCGGTCGATCAGTCGGTCCGCAATCTGGCGCAGCGCGTGCCGCAAGGGCGCCTCGACCGCCACGACCAGACGATCTCCGCCCTCTCGGTGCCGCTCGACCACACCACCTCAGTCGAGGTGACGGTGATGCGCGGTCAGGTCGGCGACATCGCCGCCTATGCCGAGGCGCTGTTTCTGGAGCGCGGCGTCATGCACGGCAGCCTGGGCCTCATCCCGATTGCCGAGGACACCAGCCACCACGTCCACAACCAGGGCCCGGCGCACGCCCACACCCATCTCCGGGTGAAGAGCGGCTTCTGAGGCCGGGCCGTCTTCAGCAGATGCGCGGAAGCTGATCGCCGACCAGCATGTCGACGATGCGTTCGCCCCCGAAGCGGGTCTCCATCACGACCCGACCCGGCCGCGTCGCGACGACTTCGCCGATCGCCACGGCCTCACGCCCGAGCGGGTGGGCGCGCAGCGCAGCGAGCGCCGCCGCCGCTTCATCGGCCGGCACGACGGCGACGAGCTTGCCCTCGTTGGCGAGATAGAGCGGATCGAGCCCGAGGATCTCGCAGAAGCCGTGGACCTCGGGGCGCACCGGCAGGTCGAGCTCGCGGATGCGGACGCCGACGCCGCTCGCCTCGGCGAGCTCGTTGAGGACGGCGGAGACCCCGCCGCGGGTCGCGTCGCGCAGGCTGCGGACGCCGGGCGCCGCCGTGATGAGGACCGCGACAAGATCGTGGAGTGGCGCGCAATCGCTCTCGATGGTGTGGTCGAGGTGCAGATCGCCGCGGGCATCGAGGATGGCGGCGCCGTGATCGCCGAGGAGCCCGTTGACGAGCACCACGTCGCCCGGCCGCGCCCGGCCGATCCCGATCTCGATGCCGGTGCGCACGACGCCGATGCCGGTCGTGGTGATGAAGAGCTTGTCGCAGGCGCCGCGGGCGACGACCTTGGTGTCGCCGGTGACGATCGGCACGCCCGCCGCCCGCGCCGTCTCGGCCATCGACACGGCGACCCGGCGCAGAATCTCGACCGGCAGCCCCTCCTCGAGGATCATCGCGCAGGAGAGCGCGACGGGGCGAGCACCTCCGACCGCGATGTCGTTGATGGTGCCGCACACCGCGAGCTTGCCGATGTCGCCGCCTGGGAAGAACAGCGGATCGACTACGAAGCTGTCAGTCGTGAAGGCGAGGCGATCGCCCGAGGCCGCGAGGGCGGCGAGGTCGAAGCGGGCCTGATCCTCGAGCGGCGCCGCCGCGTCCTGATCACGGGTCGTCGCGAACGCCGAGACGAAGACCACCTCGATGAGGTCGCGCATCGCGGTGCCGCCGCCGCCGTGGGCGAGGGTGATCGTCTGCGGCAGGGCCCGACGCGGAGCACGAAGGGGGGCGGAGGTAGGTGCGTTCATGCCGTCGCCTCCAGGCTCTTCGGCGCGTGAGGTGTCGCGTCCGCATGCGGCTGCCGCACGCCGCCATATTGATAATAGGCGGCGCAGGAGCCCTCGGAGGAGACCATCAGGGCGCCGAGCGGCATCTCGGGCGTGCAGGCGGTGCCGAACATCGGGCAGGCCCACGGCTTCACCTTGCCGGTCAGCACCTCGCCGCAGCGGCAGGCGTCGGGATCGGCGACGCTGATTTCGGGGACCGCGAAACGCCGCTCCGCGTCGAACCGGGCGAATGCCTCGCGCAGGCGCACGCCCGAGCGCTCGATCGATCCGAGCCCGCGCCATTCGAACACGGGCCGCGTCTCGAACACCCGCTCGACGGCGTCCATCGCCTGAGGGTTGCCGCGGTCGGGCACGACGCGGGCATATTGGTTTTCGATCCGCGCGGTGCCCCCCTCGATCTGGCGCAGCACCATCAGCAGCGCCTGAAGGAGATCGAGCGGTTCGAAGCCGGCGACGACGAGCGGCTTGCCGAACTCCTCGGCGATGAAGCGATAGGGCTCGGTGCCGATCACCATCGAGACGTGGCCGGGGCCGATGAAGCCGTCGATGCCGAGGTCCTGGGTTTCGAGTAGGGCGCGCAGCGTCGGGATGATGGTGATGTGGTTGCAGAAGACCGAGAAGTTGGTGACGCCCTCGCGCTCGGCCCGCAGCACGGTGAGCGCGGTCGAGGGCATCGTGGTCTCGAAGCCGAGACCGAAGAACACGACCTCGCGGTCGGGATGGCGGCGGGCGAGGGCGAGCGCGTCGAGCGGGGAATAGATCGTGCGCACATCCGCCCCGTCCGCCTTGGCAGCGAGCAGACTCTTGCGCGAGCCGGGGACCCGGATGGCGTCGCCGAAGGTCGCGAAGATCACCTCCGGCCGCTCTGCGATCGCGACGCAATCGTCGACCCGTCCCATCGGCAGAACGCAGACCGGGCAGCCGGGACCGTGCACGAACTCGATGATGTCGGGCAGCAGGCCTTCGAGGCCGTAGCGGAAGATCGCGTGAGTGTGGCCGCCGCATACCTCCATCACCGCGAACGGGCGGTCGCGGCCGCGCTCCAGGCGGTGCGCCACGCCCTCGATCTCGCGGATCAAAGCGGCGGCGAGGGCGGGATCGCGGAATTCGTCGACATAGCGCATGGCACCGCCCTCCGATTACGACGCCGCGGCCGGCAGCTCGACGCTGCCGGTTCGGATCGCCTCGATCTCCGCCTGCGCCTCGCCGATCTCGGCGAGCACCTTCAGGGTCGCGGCGGCCTCCTCCTCGTCGATCACGCTCATGGCGAAGCCGACGTGGACGAGAACCCAGGCGCCGACGAGTTCGGCGAGCGGATGGCCGGGCGCCGCGACGCAGACGACGTCCACCGTGCGGCGGACGCCCGAGACGTCGACCGTCGCGAGCATGGCGGCCTCGTCGACGATCGCGACGATGCGGCCGGGAATGCCGAGGCACATGGGTGTTCTCCTTCTCGCGCTCTTCTTGGTGCGCTCTACGCGGGGCGCGTCGTCAGTGGCTGCGCCCGAACGCGGCGTCGCGGGCGATGCCGTAACGTTCGAGCTTGGCGCGCAGGCCGACCCGGGAGAGGCCGAGCTCTTCGGCCGCCCGGCTCTTGTTCCAGCGGCAGCGCACCAGCGTCTCCATCAGGATGAGGGCTTCCATCCGCTCGATGCGGTCCTTCAGCGGCCCCGCATTGCGGATCGCCGCTTCGAGCGGCATGACCTTCGCGGACGCCGCCGCCGCGCCATGAACGACGTGCGGCGACAGCAGATCGGCGCCGAGCTGATCGGTTCCGGCAAGGACCAGCATCCGCGTCACTTCGTTCTGCAATTCCCGGACGTTACCAGGCCAGTCATAGGTTTCGATGCAGCCGAGGGCCTCCTCGGTGAAGCCCTTGACCCGTTTGCCGTGGGTCGTCGACAGGCGGTCGAGCAGGTGCTGGGCGAGCGCCCTGAGGTCGCCGCGCCGCTCACGCAAGGGCGGCATCGTCAGGGTCAGCGCGGCGAGCCGGTAGTACAGGTCTTCGCGGAAGCGGCCTGCCTTCACGGCGGCCGAGAGATCGGCGTGGGTGGCCGCCAGCACGCGGACATTGACCCGCTTCACGTCGTTCGAGCCGACCGGGCGGATCTCGCCCTCCTGAAGGAAGCGCAAGAGCTTCACCTGGAAGGCGGGGGAGACGTCGCCGATCTCGTCGAGGAGCACGGTGCCGCCGTCGGCCTGATCGAGGAGGCCGATCCGGTTGGTGTGGGCGCCCGTGAACGAGCCCTTCTTGTGGCCGAACAGCTCGGACTCGAGGAGCTCGTCGGGGATCGCCCCGCAATTGACGGCGAAAAAGGGCCGCTCGCCGCGCAGGCTCGAATAATGGATCGCGCGCGACAGGAGCTCCTTGCCGGTACCGGTCTCGCCGAGGATGAGCACGGGGATATCGAAGGTCGCGACCTGGGCGGCGCGGCGGCAGACCTCGTTGAGGGCACTGCCGGGGCTGCGGATCAGGGCATCAAAGTGGAAATTCTCCCGGACCTTCTCGCGGCGTTCCACCACGCGCGCCTGAGCCGTCGGCGCCGCGAGTTTCAGTTCGAGCGAGAGCCGGTCATAGTCACGCTGGAGCTGGTAGAGCCGGGCGGCCCCTTGCGCGGCGAGCAGCAATTGGTCCGGATGCCAGGGCTTGGTGATGAACTGGTGGATGCCGGCTTCGTTGATCGCCCCGATCATGTCGTCGGTGTCGGTGTAGCCGGTAACGATGATGCGCACGATGTCCGGCCAGCGGGCGCGGACTTCGGTGAGGAGATCGACGCCGGAGCGCTCGGGCATGCGCTGGTCGCAGAAGATCGCCTGGATCCACTCCGTCTCCAGGATTGCCAACGCGGCGGCGGCGTTCAGCGCCGTGTGGACCTCGAAATCCTCGCCGAGCACCCGGGCGATCACCTCGACCGAGCGCGGCTCGTCGTCCACCACCAGGATGGCCGCACGGGTCGGGGTCGGGGTGCCGGCCGGAGCGTTCACGGCACGAGCTCCGCGCTCGCCCGCAACGCCTTCGCCCGCTTCTCGGATTCGGCCGCGAGCGCGTCGAGCTGGCGGCGGCGCTCTTCGCCGAGCCAGGCGATCCAGGCCCCGAGGCCTGGCGTGCCGCGGCTCGAGGCGTGGAGGATCGGCGCCGTCGGATTGATGCGGGCGATGTTGCGCTCGATCGCCGCCACGTCGACGTCGAGATGGGGCAGGAGATCGACCTTGGTCAGGACGACGAGATCGGCCGTCTCGAAGATGTTTGGATATTTCAGGGGCTTGTCTTCGCCTTCTGTGACGGAGATCAAAGTCACGCGGCGCGTCTCGCCGAGATCGAAGGCGGCCGGGCAGACGAGATTGCCCACATTCTCGATGAAGAGGAGGCCGCCCGGGGGCAGCGGCAAGTCTTCCACGGCGTGGCCCACCATGTGGGCATCGAGATGGCAGCCCTTGCCGGTGTTGATCTGGACCGCGGGCGTGTCGGTCGCGCGGATGCGGTCGGCGTCGTTCTGAGTCTGCTGGTCGCCCTCGATGACGGCGGCGGGCACGCGGCCGCCGAGGGCTTTGAGGGTTTCAACGAGCAGGGTCGTCTTGCCGGCACCGGGGCGGCGAGGAGGTTCACCGCGAAGACGCCGCCCGCCGTGAACGCCGCGCGGTTGCGGGCGGCATAGGCGTCGTTCTTGGCGAGGATGCGGTCTTCGAGCTCGACGAGCCGCTGCTCGCGGGACGCCGGGCCGTGATCATGATCATGGTGATGATCGTGACCGTGCCCGTCGTGGCCATGATGGTGACCGTCGTGGGCGTGGGCATGGTGCTCATGACCATCGTGGTCGTGGTCGTGGTGGTGGTGACCATGATGATCGTGGTCGCCGTGGGGACCGTGATCGTGGTGATGGTGGTCCGCCCGCGGACGGCCGTCCGCGCCGGAGATCGAGACCTGATCCGTCCCGCAGCCGCAGGTCACACACATCACACCACCTCCAGATCCTTGATGCGCAAGTCGGTTCCGCCGTTCGGCCGCAACCGCTCGCCGCCGCAGCGGGGGCACGGGGCGAGGCGGTCGGCGAGCGCCACCGTGTCCGAGCAATCGAAGCACCATGCGGTGCCGGGTTCGTTGAGGACGATCAGTTCCGCGCCGTCCGCGAGCGAGCCGCGCATCACGACATCGAAACCGAACCGCAGCGCCTCGACCTCGACGCCGGCGAACGCGCCGACGGAGAGCCGTACCGTGCTGACCTTGCTGAAGCCGTGGGTGCGCGCGGCCTCGCGGAGCGAGTCGAGCAGGCTTTCGCAGAGCGCCATCTCATGCATGCAGGGCTCCCTCCGGCGTCTCGACCCTGAGCCGCACCGGCACGCACGGGTTGACGCTCGCGATCGCGATCCGCGCCAGCATCGGCGTGTTGGGTCCGATCGGCAAGGCGGTGAGCACGCGGGTGAGAAGCCCGCCGGGGGCGAGGTTCCAGGCGCTCGGCGAGAGCACATGATACGCCGTCACGACGCCGTTCTCGACCCGCGCCTGATGGGCGAGCAGGCCGCGGGCGGCCCACGCGCGGCCGAGGCCGGGCGAGGCGGCAGGGACCGGCGCGGGATCGGGTGCGTCGATGAGACCGGCAAGCAGATCGAGGAGACGGGCGACGAAGCGGGTTACGAGCGACGCCCCCTCGCGGGCGAGCAACGCGGCGACGAGCGGAGCTTCCCGCCACCCGTCGAGGATAGTCGTCTCGCGCGGCATGGGCGGCGCGCCGTCGTGAAGAGCCGCGGCGAAGTCGGTGCGCGTGGGGCTCGGGAGTTCGGCACGGCCGATTAGGGGCTCGGCTGCCTGCCGCAGGCGGGCCAGCACGCGCGCGGCTGGAGAGGCGCCTTCGTCGATCCAGGCGTCGAGATCGGCGGCCGAGGCGGCCGCGAGATCGGGATCGCCGCTGGCGAGGTGCTGTGCGAGCGCGCGCCGGTCGGCTGCGCCCCCGCCGATGCGCCCGAGCGCCGCCCTGTCGGGTTCCAGGCCGAACAGGGTCGGCCAGTCGTGCAGGACGGCGAGGGCGTGGTCGCGGATGCGCTCCTGCCGTGCCACAGCCAGGCGCGCGGCGACCGCGTCCGGCCCGGCATCGCGCCCGAGGGCGGCGGCCGCCGCCGCGCCATGGGCGCCGCCGCAGAGGTTGAACACGCGGGGGAGCAGACGCTCGGCCTCCTCCGGGGTACGCCCGATCACGCAACGCGCCGGATCCGGCCCGGCCACCGGCGCGAAGCGCCAAGGCTCTGCCCTGTCCGACGGATCGAACGTGATGTCGAGCGCGGCGAGGGTCACGGCCGTGCGTCCCGGCCGGCCGCGGACCCGCCGAAGATCAGCGTCCGACGGCTCGGCTCGGCGAGCGGCGTGACAGTCTGCGGCGGGGCCGAGGTCGCGGCTTCGCCGTCCGCCTCGTCGTCGCGCAAGGCGGGATCGAACAGAGCGGCGAGGGCCGCCCGGGCGGTGTCCTCGGCTTGCAGCATCGAGGTGAATTCGAGCATCGGCGAGAACAGCGAGCAGGCCTTGTAGGGGCCCGTCTCGGTGCGGTTCGCCCCCAGGAACTCATATTCGCCGGAGGGGAAATCGAGGATTTCGCGGCTGCCGGTCACGAGCTTCGCCCAATTGTCGTCCGGCCCCGGCACGAGCACGATGTTCATGAACCACGGCGTGACGAGGACGCCGATGATCCGCCCTTCGTAAGGCCGGAAGCCGATCGCTCGCACGCCGAGTGTTTCGTTGACGAGCGGGACGCCGCGCATCTGCCCGGCGTGGATCTCGCGGAAGGTGGCCTCGAAGCGGCGCGCGGCCTCGGCGGCGAGCGCCGCGAGCGGGTCCGGCACTGCCGGAACGGGGATTGCAGCCGGCGCGTCCGCGGCGTCGATCACCATGAACTGGTCGCGCGCGCCGTCGCAGCGCGGGCAGCGCCAATGGTCCGGTAGGCGCGCGAAGGGGGTGCCGGCGGGCACCTGCCAATAATCGCATCCTTCTGCGGGATCATAGACATGCCAGCAGATCTTGCATTCGAGCTTCGCGTTCGCGGGGAGCCGCGAGACGTCGCCGAGAAAGGAGCCTTCGAACCGAGGGATCGTCATGGCCCGTCCCTCAGCGCACGGATTCGAGGATGTCGGCGAGGCGCTCGGCGGAATCGGCGATGTCTTCCGCCGCCGCGCAGGCGACCGCCGGCACGTCGATGATCTCGATCGTATCGAGGATCAGCGCATCCGTGGAGTTGAAGTAGCGCACCCGCCAGACCTCGCGCATCCCCGTCGCGTCGATCCGACAATTGCCGTAGCCGCGCGACAGGATGATCGTGCGGCCCTGGCCGAGCACGGCATCGATCGCCGCCATATCTTCGGGGCTGAGCGGCAGCAGGGTGAGGTTGACGACGTGGGGCGCGTCGCCCGGCTGGCGGGTGCGGCTGCGGTGGGCGATCTCGGCCAGCACCGCCGGAGCGTTGATGATGCCCGGCCGGGCGAAGGCGGCGACATCGATCACCGCCGCCTGATCGGACGGGAAGGCCCGGACGAGCGCGCCGCGGGGGAAGGCGGCGATCTCGATGCGCTCGCGAGAGCGGCCGCCGTCGCCGCCCCGGATGCGCCACACCCCGGCGAGCGTCGCTTCCTGGATCTCGATGCGTTCGCTTCCCGCCTCGATCCGGACCGAGACCTCGCCTTCGCCGAGGGTTTCCGCGACGAGGGCGCGGGCCTCGGCCTCAAGACCGTCGAGGGGGATCAAAGCCGAGGTGCCCGGCTGCCATTGGAGCAGCGCGGCGTGAACTGCTTCGAGTGTCTCGATCGCCGGGCGGGCGCGGGACGGATCGTCGATCTCCGGCAGATGCGGCTCGTAGGTCCGCATGCCGGACGGCATCGGCAGATAGGCGAGCCCGTCCTCACCCTCGGGCTGAGAACCAGGGCCGAAGCCGATCGGGGGAACCGTCGCATAGGGCAGAGACGACATCGGCGAGCCTCACGAAAGGGCGGCGGAAAGCGGGGTGGGTGCGGCCGGCGGGCTGTCGCCGCGCGCGGCCGCGACGAGCGGCGCGAGACGGTCGATGAACTCGTCCCAATCCCGCATGCGGGAGAGCGAGCCGACCGGCTCGCGGCCTCCGACCACGACGATGGCGGGGAGGGCGATGCCGCCGAGTTGCTCCCGCAGCCGCCGCTCGCAGGCCGGGCCGGCGACCGCGCCGCCGTCGGCGCGCAGGACGCGTTGGAGCTCGGGCAGCACCACGGCGACGTCCGGCGTCTCGACATGGGCGCGCCCGTGGGCGGGGAGAAAAACGAGCCTTACGCCCGCGCTCCAGTCCGGCAGGCTCTCGCCGTCGAGATAGGGATAGCCGTGGGCCGCGACGAGGCGATCGACCAGGGGATGAAGGCCGTCGGAGGCCGGGGTCGCGGCGGGCAAGGGGGCGCTTTCGGCATCGCTCATGATGTCTGGTCCTCTCGGGCGGCGCGCGCGGTCTCGAGCTGGGCGGCGAGGTGCGGCGGTAAGGGTGGTTCGCGGTCGACGAGATCGGCGAAGGCTTCGTCGAGCGAGCCCGTCTCGCCCCGCATCACGGCGGCGACGGCAGCGTGGGCGTCGTCGATCTGGCGGGCCTCCTCGGCATCGATCAGCCGGCGACCGGCGCCGAGGAAGGTGAGGACGTGATCGCCGGGGCGCGCCTCCGGCAGCAGCGAGAGGTCGATCCGGTGCCGTTCGTTGCCGCGCCGGCATTCGCCGACCCAGCCGTCGATCCGTTCGATCCGCATGGGAACGCCGAGACACATGCCGGTCACCCCTGCGTCCAGCCGGCGAGCACCCGGGCGTCGCCGACGCGGCAGGCGGCCTCGGGGCTGGGGCGCCCGCCCTCGTACACTTCGCGGGAGACAGCGGGGGCGGCGAAGCCGTCGTGCGAGGTGCGCGGCACCGCTGCGATGCCGAAATCGTCCGCGAGGATCGCAAGGACGGCCGCGAGCGCCGGTTCCAGCTTGTCCGCGACGGCGGGGGTCAGACCGCCGCCATAATCGTCGAGCCGCTCCGGCTGGATGCCGACGAGCCGCAGCCGGCGTGGTGCGCAGCCGCGAAAGTGCAGGAGCGCGAGCACTTCCTGGAAACCGGTCTGATGCAGGCTGACCTTGCGCGCGCCGAGCACGGCGGGGACTTCGTCGTCGCGCAGCACCTTCAGCGTCGCGGGGGGCAGGCCGTAATCGATGGCGTCGACGAGGATGACGCCGTCGGCGTCCTCGAGATGCGGCAGGAGGTAGAGGCCCTGGGTGCCACCGTCGAGCACGGTGACGTTGGCCGGCAGTTCATAGCGGGAATCGAGCGCCTCGATGACGCGGACCCCGAACCCTTCGTCGGCCCAGAGGATGTTGCCGATGCCGAGCACGAGGATGCGATCGCCGTCAGCAGCGCAAGGATCGTCCATGGGCACGCCTCCCGACCACGGGCTTCCCGCCCGCAAGGCGAACGGTCTGCGCCGTTCTTTCGAGTTCTTCTCAATACAAGCTGCATGCCACGGCGGGGCCGACGGCAGGGCCTTGATATTGCAAATGAAATTCAGACGGACGGGAGATGCGGAAGCCGATGGTGGAAATATGATGATCGGCCTCCCATCAAAATGGAAAGAGCGCTTCCAATACAGAAAGCGCGGCCGAAGCCGCGCTGCGCCGTTCCGAAATGGAGCGGGCGCGACCGAGGCCGCGCGCGCCTAATCCAGGGGATCGCTATTCCGGCTCGTCGTCCCGGAACGAGCGGTAGCCGTTGGTGATGGCCGAGATCATGGTCTGACGGGACATGATGTCCTCGCGGATCACCGAATAGACGTGGATGATCACGAACAGGATTATCATCCACATGCCGAGGTGATGCAGCGTGTGGACCTGGAGCGAGCCGCCGAGGAGCGGGATCACCCAGCCGAACAGATGGTCCTGCCAGCTTCCGCGGCCGGCGCCCTCGGAATAGAGGGCGAAGCCGGTGAGGATCATGAAGGCGAGGCCGAGCACCATCACGAGGAACAGGAAGGTCTGCGCCAGCGGGTTGTGGCCGACGAACTTCAGCGGCCGCGGCTTCAGGAACGCATACCACTGCACCTCGATGAAGAGGCCGCGCCAGAAGCTCTTGCGCCAGATGGGGAAGGTGAAGAGCTCCCGGGAATATCTGTTGCCGAGGAAGGCCCAGGCGATGCGGCCGAGGAAGCCCACCGCGAGGATGTAGCCCGCCGTGAAGTGGATGAAGCGGATCGTGCCCATCAGGAAATGGGCGCTCGCCTCGCCCGAGAGCGTCGGGAACGGCGAGCCGATCAGGTAGCCGGTGACGCAGAGCGTCACGATCGCCAGGGCATTGACCCAATGCCAGAGCCGCACCGGCGCCTCGTAGACATAGACGGTCGTGAGGCGCTTGGCAGGCGCGCCCTCGACGGTCTCGGCTGCGGGGCCGGCATCCGGCGCGAGAGAGGAGGGGAGAACGCGCGTCATGGCGGCTCCCTCTCAGCGCACGGTGACACGGGCCATCTCTTCCCCATCGGGCGAGATGACGTGGGTCGAGCAGGCGAGGCACGGGTCGAAGGAGTGGAGGGTGCGCAGGATCTCCACCGGCTCCTCGGGCCGCTGCATCGGGGTGTTCATCAGCGAGGCCTCGAAGGCGCCGATATTGCCCTTCGGGTCGCGCGGGCCGCCGTTCCAGGTCGTCGGCACCACGCACTGATAATTCTCGATGCGGCCGTCCTTGATCTTGATCCAGTGGCCGAGGCCGCCGCGCGGCGCCGCCACCGTGCCGACCCCCTTCGCCTCCTTCGGCCAGGTCGAGGGATCCCACTTTTCGACGTTGGCGGTCGCGGTGTCGCCGGCGATGATGTTGGCCATCAGCGCATCGAAGTCGTCGAGCATCATCGCCGCGCAATAATGCGCTTCAAGGGCGCGGGCGAGGGTGCGGCCGATCGTGGTCGGCAGCGCCTGCTTCGCCGTGAGCTGGGTCCCGGCGAGGGCGTTGAAGCGGCCGAGCGCCTCGTCGACCTGACCCTTCACGTACGGGACGCCGTGCGAATAGGCCAGGATGTAGCGGGCGAGCGGGCCGACCTCGACAGCGTTGCCCTTCCAGCGGGGCGCCTTGATCCAGGAATATTTGGCCGCCTCGTCCACCGCCTCGATGTTGGTGCGGGTGCCCTTGGCGGCCGGGCCGAGCTCGTATTGCGGGTCGGTCACGCCGTCCCACGGGTGCAGGCCCTTGTCGTTGTTGCCGGCGCCGTAGGTGTACCAGGAATGGGTGACGAACTCCTGGACCTGGGTCGGGTCGCGGGGATCGATCTCATGGATCTCCTCCCAGTTGCCGCCGAGGATGACGCCGCCCGGCAGCCGGTCGGTCGACTTCTTGCCCTGCACGGCGGCGTAATCGCCGTAATCCATGACGTTGGTGGCGGAGAGACCGCCGCCATAGAGCCAGCCCTTGTAGAAGCTCGCGATGGCGATCACGTCCGGCACATAGACGTTCTTGGAGAACTCGAACGCCTCCTGAAGCTTCAGCTTCACGAAGTTGAGGCGCTCCATGTTCAGCGGCGCACCCGCCGCCATGTCGCCGTCCATGTTGATGGCGCAGGGAACGCCGCCGACCATGTAGTTCGGATGCGGATTCTTGCCGCCGAAGATGGTGTGGACCTTCACGATCTCCTTCTGGAAATCGAGCGCCTCAAGATAATGCGTGACGGCGAGAAGGTCGGCCTCCGGCGGCAGCAGATAGGCCGGATTGTCCCAATAGCCGTTCTTGAACAGGCCGAGCTGCCCGCTCTCGACGAACTTTTTCAGCCGGGTCTGGACGTCGCGGAAATAGCCCGGCGACGATTTCGAGTGGTCGGAGATCGCCTGCTGGAGCGTCGAGGTCGCCTTCGGATCGGCCTTCAACGCGTTGACCGGGTTCACCCAATCGAGGGCGTGCAGGTGATAGAAGTGCACGACGTGGTCGTGCCATTGCAGCACCTTCGCCATGATCTCGCGGATCAGGAAGGCGTTGTTGGGGATCTTGATCTGGAGCGCGTCTTCGACGGCGCGCACCGAGGTCAGCGCGTGGCAGCCCGTGCACACGCCGCAGATGCGCTCGACGAAGGCCCAGGCGTCGCGCGGATCGCGGCCCTTGAGGATGACTTCGAGGCCGCGCCACATCGTGCCGGTCGAGACGGCGTTGCGGATGACGTTGTCGGAATCGACGTTCACCTCGCAGCGCATGTGGCCTTCGATGCGGGTGACCGGATCGACGACGATGCGTTTGCCCGAGGTGTCGAGCGTGAAGCCGTTCGGCGTTTGGATCGTCATGCCGCTTCTCCCTTATGTCCGTTGTTCGCGGCGGTGTTGGTTTGGTCGTCGCGGCGGTGCCGGGCGCGCTTCAAGGCGCTCACAGCGGCATGGACCGCGACCGCGCCGCCGACCACGCCGGCAGCGGCGAAGCCGATCTGGTCGGCGTTGGCCTCGACCCCGAAGCCCTCGTTCTTGAGGTCGGTCAGGCGGGCGTACCAGGAACCCTTGTCCCAGAAGCCCTCTTCCGAGCAGCCGATGCAGCCGTGGCCGGACTGGATCGGGAAGGAGACGCCGTCGTTCCAGCGGGTGGTCGAGCAGGCGTTGTAGGTGGTCGGACCCTTGCAACCCATCTTGTAGAGGCAGTAGCCCTTGCGCGCGCCTTCGTCGTCGAACGCCTCGACGAACTCGCCCGCATCGAAATGCCCGCGGCGATAGCATTTGTCGTGGATGCGCTGGGAATAGAACATCTTCGGCCGGCCCTGCCGGTCGAGATCGGGGATGCGGTCGAAGGTCAGCATGTAGGTGATGACGCCGGTCATCACCTCGGCGATCGGCGGACAGCCGGGCACCTTGATGATCGGCTTGTCGGTGATGACCTCGTGGACCGGCGTCGCGCGGGTCGGGTTCGGCCGCGCCGCCTGGACGCAGCCGTGAGAGGCGCACGAGCCCCAGGAGATGATCGCCTTGGCGTCGGTCGCGACCTTCTTGAGCTGGTCGACGAACGGCTTGCCCCCGACGATGCAGTACATCCCGTCTTCGTTGAGCGGCGGGTTGCCCTCGACGGCCAGGATGTAGTTGCCTTTGTACTTGGTCATCACCTCGTCGAGGATCGCTTCCGCCTGGTGACCGGCGGAGGCCATCAGGGTGTCGTCGTAATCGAGCGAGATCATGCTCAGGACGACATCCTTCACGAGCGGATGCGCCGAGCGGATGAAGCTCTCCGAGCAGCAGGTGCATTCGAGCCCGTGGAGCCACAGCACCGGGGTCCGCGGCTTCGTCTCCATCGCGTGGGCGATCTCGGGCACGAATTCGGGGCTGAGGCCGAGTGCGGCGGCGGTCAGCGAACAATATTTCAAGAACGAACGGCGGGTGATGCCTTGGCGCCGCATCACCTCGTAGAATGTCTCGAGCCCGGCCATGCGCCGATCCCTCCCATATGCTTGCCGCGTCGGGCGCGCGTCGAGGCGTTCCCGGTGGGGGATCAACAGCAATCGCCGTGCCGTCCTTGTTCTTATAGAAATTCCAATGTCTTAAGCCGAAGCGAGCCGGTCGGGCGCGGAAAGGGGAAAACCGCTTTCCACCCGACCCGGTAAGCCGCTTACCGCCCCGTGAGCCGCGCCGCGGCGACCACCGCCTGACCGAAAGCGAGGCCGCCGTCATTGGCCGGAACGGTCTCGGGGAGCAGGACTTCGAGGCCCGCTTCGGTGAGCCGCGCGGCAAGGCGCTCGAGGAGAAGCGCGTTCTGGAGAACGCCACCGGAGGCCGCGACCGCCTTCGCGCCGTGAGAGGCAGCGAGCCGGATCGCGAGGTCGGCGAAGACGTCGGCGACGCCGTGATGAAAGCGGCGGGCGATCTCCTCCGGCGCGCGGCCGCCGGTGCGGTCGGCGACCGCCGCGCGCCACATCGGCGCCGGATCGATCGCGATCGGATCGGCGTCGAACCGTACGGCGAACGGGTAGGGGGTGAGCCCCGCGTCCGCCCGGCCTGCGACGGCTTCGAGGGCCATCGCCGCCTCGCCCTCGAAGGTCTGGCGCCGCGGCGCGAGGTCGAGCAAGGCCGCCATGGCATCGAACAGGCGGCCGGCGGAACTCGCGGGCGGCGAATTGAGGCCGCGGGCGATCATCGCCCGGATCGTCGGGATCGGCAGACCGTCGAATCGCGCGGCGGGGATGTCTTCGGGGGCAAGCGCGGCGTCGAGATGGGCGAGCAGGCAGCGCCAGGGCTCGCGGCTCGCGGTGTCGCCGCCGGCGAGCGGAATGGGATCGAGGCGGGCGAGCCGCCGGCTGATGCGATAATCGCAGAGCAGGATCTCGGCGCCCCAGGCGGTGCCGTCGTCGCCGAGCCCGGTGCCGTCGAGGGCGATGCCGATCACGGGTCCGCGGTCCGCCGGCCAGCCGTGTTCCGCCATCGCGGCGGCGATGTGGGCGTGGTGGTGCTGGACGGCGACGAGCGGGAGCCCGCCCGCGTCCGCGAGTGCGGCGCCGATCCGGCTCGCGCGGTAATCGGGATGGAGATCGACAGCGATCGCTTCGGGACGGTGATCAAACAGGGCCGCGTAATCGGCGAGGGCCGAATCGAAGGCGTCCTGGGTCGCCGGCTCGTCGAGATCGCCGAGATGGTGAGAGAGTAGCGCCCGCCCACCGGCGGTCAGGCAGATGGCACTCTTGAGCTCCGCGCCGAGGGCGAGCACGGGCGGCGCGTCCGCAAAGCCCGGCGGCAGCGCGCGTGGCGCCGGGGCGAGGCCGCGGCCCCGCCGCAGGATGCGGAGCCGGCCGCCGGCGACGCGCGCGACGCTGTCGTCGAGCCGCCGGGCGATCGGCCGATCATGGCCGAGGATGCCGCCCACGATGCCGGCGAGCCCTGACCGCACCGCTGCGTCCTCGAAGATCTGCGGTTCGCCGGAGCGGTTGGCGCTCGTCATCACCAGCGGCCGGTCGACGGCCGCGAGCAGCAGGTGATGCAGCGGCGTATAGGGCAGCATCACCCCGAGCCGATCCTGACCGGGCGCGAGCGAGGCGGCGAGCGGCGCCCTCTCGCGCCTGCGGACGAGGACGATCGGGGCGGAAGGATGCGCCAAAGCCGCCACCTCGTCCGCGTCCACGACGCACAGCGCCTCCAGCATGGCGCGGTCGCGGACCATCACTGCGAGCGGCTTGGTCGGCCGGTGCTTGCGGCGCCGCAATTCGGCGACCACAGCCTCGCCGCCGGCATCGCAGGCGATGTGGAAGCCGCCGATACCCTTGAGGGCGAGGATGGCACCGGATCGCAGCAGCCGAGCCGCGTGGGCGACGGGATCACCGTCGACGACGCGTCCCTCGTGCTCGAGCGTCAGCCGGGGACCACAGGTGGGACATGCGATCGGCTGGGCATGGAAGCGGCGGTCGGCGGGGTCTTCGTACTCGGCGCAGCATTCCGGGCAGAGGCCGAAGGCGCGCATCGTCGTGTTGATACGGTCGTAGGGCAGGGCCTCGACGATCGAGAAGCGCGGCCCGCACTCGGTGCAATTCGTGAAGGCGTACGCATGGCGCCGCGCGGCAGGATCGCGGATCTCGGCGAGGCAGGCGGGGCAGGTCGCGACATCGGGAACAATGCCCGGCGCCACCGCCCCCGGCGCGCTCGCTGCAATCACGAAACCGTCGGCCGGGAACGGCGGCACGACCCGGCGATCGATCGTCTCGATGCGGGCGAGGGGCGGGGCTTCCGCCACGAGCGCCGTCGCGAACCGGTCGAGAATCGCAAGCGGCGCCCGGGCCGCGATGACGACGCGGTCGCCACGGTTCGACACCGCGCCGGCGATCCCGAGCCGCTGGGCGAGCCGCCAGACGAACGGCCGAAACCCGACGCCCTGGACGAGCCCACGAACCTCGATCTCTGCGGCGTGGTCCGGTTCGGCCGGCATGATCGCGCTCAGTGCACTGTGCAGACCATGCACGGATCGAACGACCGCACGATGTGCTGGACGCTGACCGGCGTCGTCTCGCCCTGACGCACGGGCGCACCGACCAGCGCCGCTTCGAGCGGGCCGGGCACGCCGGCTTGGTCGCGCGGCGAGAAGTTCCAGGTCGTGGGCGCGATGATCTGGTAGGAGGCGATGCGGCCATCCACGACCCGCAACCAGTGGCCGAGGGCGCCGCGTGCCGCCTCCGTCAGGCCCGCCGCACGGCCCTCCCGCGGCATCGTCCCTTGCGCGCACCAGGGCGCGCCCGGCTCCAGCGCGCGGACCCACTGCTCCATGGCGATCAGGGTACGGGCCGTCTCGACGAGGCGCGCGACGACCCGGACGAACACGCTGCCGCCTCCCGCCGCCACGAGGGCGCGGACGAGCGGCTGGCCGTCCACCATCTGGCGCGCCACGGCGCCGGTCTCGTAGGGCGCGCCGCCGAGCCGAGGCGCCTTGCACCAGCTATAGCCGTCTTCGTCCGCCGCGTCGGGCAAGGTGAAGCCATCGAAGGGATGGTGCGCCCGCCCGCGGCCTTCCATGCGGGCATTGGTGTGGTCTTCGGCGATCAGCGCCGTGTCGAGCGATCCCGGAACGCCGCCGGCGAAGGTGCCGCGCGCATAGAGCGGACCGTCCGCGCCCGGATAGGCGCCGTAGCTCAGATAGCGGTCATAGGCCCGGCCGAGACCGGCGAGTTCGAGGTCCTCGGCGATCGCGAGGAACAAGGCGAGATCGCTCGTGCCCTGCCGCAGCCGGGCGAGATCCGCGGGATCCGAGAGGGCGGCAATCGCTTCGAGCGGGGCGCCAAACAGGCGTTCCTCCAGCCCCTGCCGCACCGCGCCGAGGGTCGCGACGAGGCGCATCTGGTCGCGCGCGTCGGCCCCGCGCGTGACCCCGCCGGGCTGGATCGCCAGCGAATGCGGCCATCGGCCGCCGAGAAGGCCGATGACGTGGAGGAGGGTCGCCCGCACCTGGAGCGCCGCCCGCACGGCCGTGCCCTGAGCCGCCTTGAAGCGCGCCTCCGCCGTCGAAAACCAGGGCCGGTCCGCATAGAGCGCGCGGGCGAAATCCGGCATGAAGAAGACGTGGAAATGGGTGAGGTGGTCGGCGACGTTCTCGGTCGCGACGAGGAGGTTCGTCGCCGTGCGGCCGTTCGCCGTCGGCACGATGCCCTCGACGCCCGCGAGCGCCAAAGCCGCCGCGTGTGACTGCGAGACCGAGCAGATGCCGCAGATGCGCGGCGCGATCACCAAGGCGTCCCGCGGATCGCGGCCCTCCAGGATGCGCTCGAAGCCGCGGAAAAGCGGCGACGACACGAACGCGCCCTCGACCCGACCGCCGGCGACGTCGAGACGCACTTCGAGATCGCCCTCGACCCGATTGAACGGGCCGACGACGAGGCGCGTCGGGCCGTCCGCTGCTGGCTCGTCCGCTCTCATCGGCCGCGCGGGTCTCTGACCGCCGGCGGCGTCACGACATGGTCGCTCACCGCATTGCGCCTGAGCCGCTCCGGCGTCGCCGCCTTGGCGAGGGAGGAGAGGGCGACGAACCACGCCTTCGGCATGTCGGTCGGCAGCCCGATCGGGATGCCGGCGAGCTTCGGGGTCTCCAGGAACGCGTGGCCCGGCTCCTCGAATTCCGGCGCGGTGCAGTTGATGCAGGCGTAGCCGCCGCGGGTGCAGGAGCCTTCGCCGTTCCAGAGCCGGGTGTTGCAGTCGGCGTGGGCCTGGGTGCCGACACAGCCGAGATGTTCCATCATGCAACCGAGATCGGAGAGCTTCACCGCGCTCGCCTTGTACTCGTAAAATTCGTTGCGCGGGCAGCCGTGATGAACGAGGTGGTCCGCATAGAATCGCGGCCGGCGGTAGGTGTCGAGATCCTCGGCGCGCAAGAGGCCGGCGGCGAGCAGCATCAGCGTCTCGGTGATCCAGTTCGGATGGGTCGGGCAGCCGGCGACGTTGATGACCGGCAGGCCCGAACGGGAGCGGAACGCCGCGCCGAGCGCGCCGCCCTCGTGCCGGCCGTCATATTGCAGACCGCAGGCGTCGGTCGGGTTCACGCCGGCCGCCGTGACGCCGCCATACGCCGCGCAGGTGCCGACGGCGACGACGTGCTCGGCGCAAGCGGCGAGGCGGCGCACCCATTCGATCGTCGGGACGCCGGTCCCGGCGAGGATGTGAAAGCGGCCGGTATTGTTCGGGCCGCGCAGCATTGCGCCTTCGACGCAGAGCGCATCGAGCCGCACCGCGCCGGTGAGGATCCGATCGAACACCGCGAGCGCCTCGGCGCCGGTCTCCTCGGAGAGCGTCGGATGCCAGAGCATACGGATGCCCGCGCTCGACAGCGTCGCCGCGAGGTCCGGCGCCTCGGCGCACAGGAGCGACATGGTGCAGCCGCCGCAGCCGCCGGACTGGACCCAGAGAATGTTGAAGCCGTCCGCCATGGTTCAGTCCTCCCGAACGGCGGGCAGCCGGAGGATCATCGCCGTGCCGCCTTCCGGGTGACGGGCGGCTTCGAGCGTGCCGCCGTGCTCCTCGACGATGCGATAGCTGATCGAAAGGCCGAGGCCGGTGCCCTTGCCGACGGGCTTCGTCGTGAAGAACGGGTCGAAGATGCGCGTCGCAATCTCCGGATCGATGCCGGGGCCGGTATCGCGGACGGTGAGGATCACATCGCCGTCGCGGGTGCCGGTGATTTCGAGCCGGCGCAGCGGCCGGCCCTCCATGGCGTCTACGGCATTCTGCACCAAGTTCATCAGCACCTGATGGATATTGCCGGGATGGCCCGTCGCCACGAGCCCTGCGGGCACGTCGACCACGACCTCGATGTCCGGCGCCTGGGCCTTCGCCACCCAATCGATGGCGGACCGCACCAGGGGTGCGAGATCGAAGACCTCGTGGGCGTCGCGGCGGTCGGCCGAGAACGAGCGCAGATCGGCGACGATGTCGCGGACCCGCTCCGCGCCCTCGAGCATGCCGTCGAGCGTGCCGTCGATGTCGGCGAGGGTGCGGTCGATCTTGAGCTCCTGCCGGAGCCGCGCGAGCGCCGCCTCGTCGCGCCCCTCCGATACCGCCTCGACATAGGCGGTCAGGCGCTTCGCATAACGGCGCAGGGCGTGCGCATTGCCGTAGACAAAGGAGATCGGGTTGTTGAGCTCGTGGGCGACGCCGGCGACGAGCCGGCCGAGCGAGGCCATTTTCTCGGACTGGACGAGTTGCTGCTGCGCCTGCTTCAGCCGCTCGTGGGCCGCTTCGAGGTCGCGATAGGCCTGGCGGAGCTCGCCGATCGGCCGGCAGACGAGAACGAGGCCGACGGCGCGGCCACGGGAATCGAAGCGCACCGCGCCGTTCGCGGAGACGGGGAAGGGGCCCTCCGCGCTGCGGAACACGAGCTCGCGGTCGCCGATCCGCGAGCGGCGTTCGATTGTCACGCAGAGATCGGCGAAATGGGTCGGCGACTCCGGGGCCAGCAGATCTTCGAGGCGCGCGGCGGCGAGTTCGCCGGTCGCCCGCCCGAAGGCGCGCTCGGCGGCGCGGTTGACCTGCTCGATCCGGCCCGTGAGATCGCAGGCGATCAGGATGTCCGTCATCGAGGCCATCAGGCCCGCGATGAAGGTCTGCGCCTCCTCGAGCTCGGCATTCTTGCGTTCGAGCGCGACCTGCTGGGCGACCAGCTCGGCATAGGTCTCGTCCATCTTCTGGATGACGGCGATCCAGGCCTCGTCGGCCCGCTCCGCCGCCTGCGACAAAGCCCCGGCCTGACGGAGATCGGCGTCCGCGTGGTTGCGCATGCTCCGCGCCCAATGCTCGATCCGAACAGCACACCTCGGCCTCGGAGTCCGCTGACCCTAGATCGCTCGCGCCGGCTCGGCAATGAGGGGCGGCTATCGCCTCATTCGACGCCGCTCCGGCGACAACGGGTGAAAAAGGCCGGCGAGCGTGTCAAACAGGACGTCTCGGATCTTTATGGGACCGTCCGCCGTGCCGGAAACCAGCCACGCAGGAAGCCCGACCTGGGTCGCAGCGGCGGTCTCGGACGACGCGTTCACCCTCGAACAGGCGAGCCTCGCCCGATTCTGGACCTTCGTCGGGTATCGCTCCGATATTCCGAACCATGGCGATTGGTTCACCACAACGCTCGGGTCCGCTTCGATTTTCATCCAGCGCGAGAAGGAGCGCATCGTCGCGTTCGAGAACCGCTGCGCCCACCGGTTCTATCCGCTCAGGACCTCGCCTCGGGGCAACGGACCGATCGTCTGCGGCTTTCATCATTGGCGCTACGATGCCGACGGACGCGCAATCGGAGTTCCAAAGAGCAACGACATGTTCGGCGCGAAGCCGGCCGACCTCTGCAAGAGCCTCAACGGGCTCGAGGTGGCGACCTGTGGCGACCTGATCTTCGCACGTCGGCCCGCACCCGAGCGCGGTGAGACCCTGGAGGACTTCCTCGGCGACGCCTATGCGCTTGTTGCCGCGCTCAGCATGCCGCGGGCGAAGCCGATCCGCATCGTCCAGGACGTCGCCGCGCACTGGAAATTTCTGCACCACATCAGCCTCGACGACTATCATCTCGTCGCCGTACATCCGAGCACGTTCGGCAAGAAAGGCTATCTGAAGCCCGAAACGGTGCGTTATGTTCGCTTCGGTCGTCACAGCGCCTTCTTCGACAGTGCGGACGATGTCTGCCTGCGCGACGTCTCGGCCGCGTGCGCTCAGGGGCGCTTCCAGCCGGCGACCTATCTGATCGTCAACATCTTCCCGAACTTCCTCATTTCGCTCTACCGAGCCCCCGACGTCTTCGGCTCGACCCATTGGTATGCGAGTGCCATCCGCTACCGGGCCGTCGCCAGGGACCGCACTCTGGTGGAAAGCCGGCTCTATCCGACCACTTTCGAAACCCCGCAGCGCGGCGTAAGCCGCACGCTTCGGCCCGTCATCGACCGCATCATGCCGTCGATCGTCGCCATCGTCGCCCGCCGGATCATGCGCGAGGACAACGCCATCTGCGCGGGACTCCAATCGACGGCCCATCAGATCGACGGCGATCAGATGCTAGGCCGCTTTGAACGGCGGATCGGCTGGTTCGAAGAAGCCTACGCCAGGGCTCTCGAGGGCGGGCCAGGAGCGAGTGACAACCATGACGAAGGTCGCTGAGGGTCGCCGCGGGTGAGGTGGACCGTGAGGTCGATAGTAGTCAGTCCTTGAGGGTTGCCCGGCATTACCGAGAATATTTTCGCGTCGCCGGCATGACAACACGAGTGGGTGCGGCTTCGTGCGCCCCCGGCGCTCGTTCCCAGGTGCGGGCGCTATAAAACCGTCGAGAGCAGCCGGGCGATCTGGCCAGAAAGGCGCATGATAGCCTCGGAAAGATCGCGGCGGCGGGTGGCGAAGCGGGCTGTCGGCGTCGGGATCGACACCGCGTAGATGCCGCCACGCGCGTCGCGGAAGGCTATGCCGATCGCGCTTATACCTTCGGTATGCTCACCGAGGTCGAACGCGAGGCCCGTTTGGCGAACTTTATGGATCTCCGCCAGAAAAGCGTCCAGGTCGCCGGTGCGCCCGTCGTGCGCCCACTCTTCGAGAGCGATTGTTGCCACATCCTCGTCGCTCATCAGCGCGAGACAGGCTTTGCCATTTGCCGTGGTGGTGAGCGGAAAGACCTCGCCGACGGAGGAAACAGCGCGCAGCCTCTGGGTGCCTGGGATCTGATCGATGAAGATCAGGCGTTTCCCGCGCAGAACGGCGAGGTCGAGTGTTTCGCCAGTCTCCGCCGCCAGATTCTGGAGGAAGGGCCGTAGCAGTTCGACGAGATCGATGCGGGCTGCTTCGGCCAAGGACTGCAGTTCGGGGCCTAAGCGAATACCCCCGTCCGGCCCCGCCGATATCAAGAGGCGCTCCTTCTGCAACGCCGAGACAATTCGCTGAACGGTCGAGCGCGGCAACTCCACGCGCTCCGAGATCTGGCTGAGGCTGAGCCCTTCTCTTTGGTCCCGCAGAGCGCGCAAAACGGCGGCAGCACGAGCGATGACTTGAATTCCTCCGGTGCGTTCTGCGCTGGAGTCGATGCCACCCATATTCGTGATCCCTCGGTGCGCCCGAAAATGCCCGTCGCGCACGTCTAACCCAAAGCGGTTAACGCTCCAACGAGGCCTTCCGCTTGTATCGCAATATGGGACATTAAAATCCGTCATGCAATACATGTTGACCGCATCGCGGGCCGGCTGTATTACATTGCGGTAGAGCGGCACGAAAAACCGGCCCGCCCCAAAAATCAATAATGCAAAATGGCGCTCCGCTTCACCGGAGCGGTAGGGAGAAACATATCGTGACAATCAAGGTGCGTGGCATCGAGTTTCAATCGAATCTCGATAACCCGATGGGTCTCAAATTCTATAATCTCTCGCATCGCTTCGGATACCAGTCGCCGAATTGGCCGTACTTTGAAGACGTCAAGATTGAACGTATCCATTATATGGCAAAGTCGGGTGTCCTCTCGCAGAGGATCACCACAAGTATGCACAATACGACCCACATCGACGCTCCGGCGCATGTGGTGCAGGGGACTCCCTTCATCGACGAGGTGCCCTTGCCGCACTTCTTCGGCTCGGGCCTGGTCGTCTCGATACCGAAGAAGAAATGGGAACCGATAACTTATGACGATCTCGAAGCCGCGGCAGGTCGAACGGTGCGTCCCGGCGACGTGGTGATCGTCAATACTGGCTATCATCACATCTACGATGACAGCGAAGACTATTTCCTGCGCGCGCCTGGCTTTGTCCCTTCGGCAGCCGATTGGTTCATCGAGAAGAAGGTCAAGGTCGTTGGTCACGATACGCAGGCCAACGACCATCCGCTGGCGACGGCGATCGGCCCGCATGGCATCGGTCCGATCATCAGGCACGTCGACCTGCAGAAGGAATATTTCGAATGGTCCGGCGGCCGCGATTGGAAGGATGATTTCCCGGAATGGGAGCCCGTCCACCGCAAGTTGTTCAAGGCCGGGATTCTCGGCATTGAAAATGTGGGCGGCGATCTCGATGCCGTCACCGGCAAGCGGGTGACGTTCGCCTTCTTCCCGTGGAACTGGGACCGTGGCGACGGCTGCATCATCCGCTTAGTGGCGATCGTCGACCCCTCGCAGAACTACCGGATCGAGAGGGGCGAGGCCTTCTGATGTTCGTCAAGCGCTTTGCCGAGGCAAAGCCCTATGACGCGCCCAATCATCGACAGACGGTTGGGCTTCGCCTTCAGGGCTTCGAACCTGGCGGACCGAAAAATCAGTGGGTCGGCCTTTCGCAATTCCTGCCCGGCGGGGGAGCCGGGCCGGATTCCACCCCCTTCGAGAAGGTCTACGTGGTTCTCGAAGGCACGATGACCGTCAGCACTGGCGGTTACGAGGCCGTCCTAGGCCGATACGACAGTTGCACTATCGCCCCAGGCGAGGTGAGGACCCTGGAGAACCGGTCGAACCATACTTGCACCCTGCTGGTCGTGATCCCCTATCCGCCGGGGCACGTCGTCGAGGGACAGCCATGAGCGCCATCTTCAGCAATCCGCTTTCGCTGTTCGACGTGCGCGGCAAAACGGCGATCGTGACCGGCGCGTCGGGTGCCTTCGGGGCGCTTGCCGCCGAGGTGCTGGCGGGAGCCGGCGCGAAGGTCGTCGCGGTTGCCGGGAGCGAGAGGGCTCTGGCGGACACCGTCGCCGCCTGCCGGCGGCTTTCCGACGATGTCGTCAGCCTACAGGCACGCCCCGACAGCGAGCAGGCGTGCACCGAAATCGTCGAGCATGCCGTGGCGGCTTTCGGTGGTGTCGACATCCTCGTCGTCGCCTCCGGTAAGAACGACGTCGCCAAGATCGTCGACATGGAGCCCTCGCGCTTTCTCGACGTGATGGACGCCAACGTCACACAGAGCTGGCTCATGGCTCGCGAGGTCGGTCGGCGCATGTTGAGCCAAGGGCGCGGCGGAAAAATCGTGCTGATGTCGTCGGCGCGGGGCAAGCTCGGGCATCCGGCCGGCTATTCGGCGTATTGCGCCTCCAAGGCGGCCATCGACGGCATCACGCGGGCGCTCGGTTGCGAATGGGGCGGCAGTGGGATCACCGTTAACGCCATAGCGCCCACAGTCTTTCGCTCGCCGCTAACCGCCTGGATGTTCGAAGACACCGACCGTGCCGCGGAGGTCCGCAAGGGTTTCCTGGCCCGCGTTCCCAAGGGGCGCCTGGGCGAACCCGAAGATCTCGCCGGGCCGCTCTTGTTCCTCTGCTCACGCGCGTCGGATTTCTACACTGGGCACATTCTCCACGCTGATGGCGGCTACACCGCCGGATAGTCCCGAAGGGGTCTCCGATGATCGAGCGTATCGGCATTATCGGCGGCGGACTGATGGGGCAGGGCATCGCGGCGGCCTTCGCCCTCGGCGGCAAGGATGTCGTGGTCCACGAGCCGGAGGCAGCTCAGCGCGGCAGCCTTCTGAGGAGGACAGCGGAGACCCTTAAACCTCTCGTCGAGGAGGATGTGGTTACCGCTGACGAGGCCGCCGCCGCCCTTGGACGCATCCGGATCTCGGAAGGCTTGGCAGAAGCTGCCGCGGATCGCCAGTTCATTGTCGAAGCCATTCCCGAAAGGTTGGAGCTTAAGCAGGCTCTGTTTGCGGAACTCGACGCGCTGGCGCCCGCGGAAGCCGTCCTGGCATCGAATACCTCCAGCCTGCCGCTGGAACATCTGATGGACAAGGTGAGCCAAGCTCGCCGCGCCCGCATGATGCTGAGCCATTGGTACAATCCCGCCCTGATCATGCCGATCGTCGAACTGTCGTTCTTCGGGAACATGCCGGGCGAGACCTACGATGCCGTCGCAGAGCTCCATACCGCCATCGGCAAGGAGACGGTGAAGGTGCTCAAGGACGTGCCAGGATTGGTCGCCAACCGTATCCAGCAAGGTGTCGCCCGTGAGGTCTTCTCCCTCATCGAGCAAGGGATTGCTGCCCCGGAGGACGTCGACCGCGCGCTGAAGTTCGGCCCGGCCTTCCGCTATGCGACGACGGGACAGCTCGAGGTCGCGGATTTCGGAGGGCTCGATATCTGGCTCACCGTGGGGGACAACCTGCTGCCGGTCATGGATGCCTCGCGCCGTGCCAACGATCTTCTCCGCCGCAAAGTCGCCGACGGCAAGCTCGGCGTAAAAACCGGGGAAGGCTTCTACTCATACGACCCAGCGACTGTAGAGCGCAGGCACCGCGCCTTTCAGAAACGATTAATCCGGCAGCTCCGGGCCTCGAAAGCCTATCGCTGACCCAAGAGGCGGATCCGCTCATGGCTAAAACGATCATCACCGTGGCGACGACCGGGGCGTTTCCAACGAAGGAGCACAATCCGGCGGTGCCGCTGACGCCGCGCGAAATCGCAGAGGATGTCTACGAATGTTGGCAGGCCGGCGCCGCGATCGCGCATCTTCACATGCGCGACGAGGCCGGTAAGGGCTCCATGTGCAAGGATCGCTTCGCCGAAACCGTGCACCGTATCCGCGAGAAGGGCTGCGACGTCGTCCTCAACTTGACCACGTCGGGCGACTTGAGCGCCAGCGACGAGGCGCGCATGGCGCATTTGCGGGTTCTGCTTCCGGAACTGGCATCCTACGATGCCGGTACGATGAACTGGATGCATTCGACGCTGTTCGTCAATCATCCAGCCTTTCTCGAGCAACTCGGCCTGTTGATGCAGGAGATCTCAGTCCGGCCCGAAATAGAGATCTTCGATCCTGGAATGCTCTACACGGCGCTGCACTACATGCAGAAGGGGATCCTGAAATCTCCCGGATATTTTCAGTTTGTGCTGGGCGCCGCTGGTGGTATCGCCGCAACGGTTGAAAATCTGGTCTTCTTGAAGAGCCTGCTGCCGCAAGGATCAATTTGGTCGGCGTTCGGGATCGGTGCAGGGCATATGCCGATCCTGTTGGCGACGCTCGCGCTCGGCGGAAACATCCGCGTCGGCCTCGAGGATAACGTCTACTACGCCAGAGGCCGGCTTGCCCGAAACAACGCTGAATTCGTCGCACGAGCGGTGCGGTTGGTGAACGAAGCCAACAACGAGCCGGCAACCGCCGCGGAGGCGCGGCAGATCCTTGGACTGCGCACTTATGAACACTAAAACATGACGAGGGCGCCATGGAATTTAGCGAAGCAAACGATCTTCTGAATCCCGGATATCTACCGTTCGAATCCGGTGTGAAGGAGCTCTCCGGCGGCAAGTTGCTCGTAGCAGCTCTAACCCGTATGCCCCGCTGTCGTGCAAAGATGGTGCACTGGTGGTTCGGTTGGCTCGGCGGTACCGACCAATACAAGCTCTGGCATCCGCGGGATCACGTCTATTCCGGATGGGAAAATCGCGAAGACGGCCAATATATCGGTGCCAGTCACATCGTGCAGGAATATCTCGCGGGCGACGACGGTCCGCTGTTCGATCTGCGGATCGATTTTCATCATCCGGCCGATACCTTCGACGCGGAGCGATACGATGCCTCCGGGGCGGTCGCCGTCTGCGCCCGCATCGGTGAACAGGACAAGCCGGTCCACCTCGGCCGCATGGTTCACTTCGTCCGCGATACCGATTTCGGCTGTGAGATGCGCTCGCGCTTCTGGCTCGGCCTTATAGCCGATCGCCAAAGCGGCGAGCTCTTGCCCGAAGACGTCGAGGTCGGGCTCCGACGGGCCCATCTGAACACGGAGTTCGCCCGTCGCCTACACCAGCACGCCACCGAGGAGATGGGTTATCTCGCCGATCTCCTGCCCATTCTCTATCGCCAAGTGACGGGAGACGCGACCTTCTGATCCCGCAAGCCTCGCCGGCTCGCGTGTCAGCCGGCTGCCAAAAAGCTGACGAGCGGCCGCATGGTCGCCGGACTTCAAAAATAACGAACCGAGGGGAACGCTCATGAAGACCCAAAGCATCTTCAGATTTGGATCAACGGCAATCTTGGCAGGGGCCCTGCTTGTGGCATCCCTGTACGGGCCGGCTATGGCCGACGACCAGATTGTCATCGGCGCGTCCTTGCCACTCTCTGGCCCGCTGGCCGGATTCGGCAAATTCCAGCAATGGGGCTACCAAACCGCGGTCGACGAGGTAAACAAGGCCGGCGGCATCGCGATCGATGGCAAGAAGAGGATGGTGAAGCTTGTCGTGCGCGACGACAAGAGCGACCCTAATACGGCGGCGTCCAACACCGAGAGCCTCATTTCCCGCGATCATTCCGTGGCCGTTCTAGGCTCCTGCACGCCGGCTCTCGTGAACGCGGGGGCTCTGGTCGCCGAGCGCGCCAAGGTGCCGATGGTGACAGGATGCGATCCGCTCGGCGCCTTCACCAGCGTCAAGAAATGGAAATATGTCTGGGATCTCTTCTTCGCAGAGCCCGACACGGCCCAAGCGACGATTCAAACCATCCTCAGCTACAACCTGAATACAAACAAGAAGATCGCGATTTTGCACGACAACGGGCCTGATGGACAGGTCGTCGGTGGCGTGATCTGGCCGAAGGCCGCGGCGGACGCGGGCTTCGAAATCGTGCAGCAGGCCTCATTCCCCGTGGACAACACGCAGTTCACCTCCATCGTCGCCGAGGCCAAGGCGAAGGGAGCGGATATCGTCGTCGTCGACGCCATCACGCCGCAGGCGGTGTCGATCCGCAAGCAAATGGGTTCGGCCGGCTACAAGCCCAAGGTTCTGGTCATCGAGAAGGGGGCGGAGCCCCTCCAGTTCGCGCAAGCGCTCGGAGCGCTCTCCGACGGTGTCCTGGTCGGCGGCTATTGGGACCCGTCCTTTCCCTATCCGGGCGCGAAGGATCTGGCCGCCCGCTTCGAAGCCGAAACCAAGCTGACCTCCAGTCAGCACATCGCCGACAGCTACACCGCAGCGCAGGTTCTGCTGGACGCCATCGCGGCGGCGAGCTCGCTCGATCGCCCGAAGATCAACGAGGCCATCGCCAAGACCGACAAGATCTACGTGGTCGGACCGGTGAAGTTCGATGCGGCTCACACGGCGAAGCTGCCCTTGGTCGAGTTGCAGTGGCAGTCGGGCAAGACCGTCGTGGTGTGGCCCAAGGACCACGCGACAGGAACAATTCTCTTTCCGCTCCCTTGATCGCATCTGACGCGCTGTCAGGCTGCATTTTGGGCGATGACGCCAAGCCGCCCGCCGGAATTCGACCGCCGATCGCAGAACGGATGGTGCGCCGGCTTGCGCGCTCGCCATCCGCCGCCGGCGGCGCCGGAGGCGGCTTCGGCCTCACAATTGGGACCACCGAAGGGGAGTGGCCTTGTCTGATCCATTCATCGTCATCAGCACCTTGCTCTCCGGTGTCCTGCTCGGCGGCATGCTGGCGCTGACCGCACTCGGCCTTTCCATCGTGCTCGGCGTGATGCGTCTCGTGAACCTGGCGCACGGCGAACTGCTCGTGGTCGGGGCGTATGCGGGCCTGTTTCTCTTGATGTGGACGGGCATCGACCCGCTGCTGCTGTTGCCGCTGATTGGCCTTGGGGTCGGGGCGGGCGGTTACGTGGTGTACATCGCGCTTCTGCGACCGATCGCGCAGCGCGGGCCCGAAGCGCCGATGATGACCACCTTCGGCCTTTCGATCATCGCTCAAAATCTATTCGTCGCCTTCTTGTCTGCCGACACGAGGTCGATTGACCGCCCCTATGCCAGCGTGCCGCTGGAACTTGGCGCGATCAGCGTTCCGCAGGTCTACATCATTGGCTTTGCCATCGCAGTCGTCGTGATCTTGGCAGTGCACTTCATGATCGCCCATACGAGTTTCGGACGGGACCTGCGGGCAAGCACCGACGATCCGCGGGCTGCTGCAATCATCGGCGTCAACGTGGCCCGGGTGCACGCCCTCACTTTCGCTCTCGGTGCGGCGGCGGCTGGCATCGGCGGCACATTGATGGGGATCGCCTTCTCCTTCACCCCCACGACCGGCGCAACCTATCTGCTGACGGATTTCGCCATCATCGTCCTGGGCGGCCTCGGCAGCGTGGCCGGGACTCTCGTCGGAGGCATCGCCATCGGGCTGATCCAGAGCCTGGGCGGCCTGGTCTTCGGCGACGGATATCGCGACCTCGCAGGCTTTCTGATGTTCTTGGTCGTCCTTGCCCTGCGTCCGAGGGGCTTTCTCAGGGAGCGGGGATGATGTCGCGTTCTGGCCACCACCTCACCCGCGGCCAATCAACATTTTGGAGTCTCACGGTGCTGCTCGCGCTGGAGGCCGTCCTCTTCGTGGTGCAAGGCTCTTTAGGTGACTATTGGGTCGAACTCGGTTTCCATCTGCTGATCGCCGCCGTTCTTGCAGAAAGCTGGAACCTGCTCGCCGGCTATACGGGCCTCGTATCGCTGGGCTCTGCGGCGTTCTTCGGTCTGGGGTCGTACATCGCCTATGGCGTGCTCAATCGCACGGGGCTCGGCATCGGCGCGTCGGTGGTGATCGCCGCAATCGGCGGTGCGACGCTTGCCGTTCTGGTTTCGGGCGCCATCTTCCGCCTTCGGGGTCTCTATTTCACCGTCGGGACGCTGGCAATCGGTGAGTCGCTGCGGCTCTTCATGATCAATGCGCCGTGGTTCAATGGCGCCACCGGCCTCGTTCTCGATCAGGATCCGCCGGACTCCCATGCCCTCTTCACTTATGCGCTTCTGCTCTATGTCATCGTCACCCTGATCATGGCGGTGGGCACCGGCAGCCGATTTGCCATTTTGCTGAAGGCGGTCCGCGATGACGAGGACGCGGCCGGGCAGATGGGAGTCGTGCCCTTCAGGGTCAAGCTCACCGTCTTCGCCGTGGCCAGCGCGCTCATCGCCAGCGCTGGCGCGTTGCAGGGCATTCGCCTCGGCGCCATCGAACCCTATGGCAGCTTCGGCATGTCCTGGAGCGTCGATGCGCTGACCATGGTGATCATCGGCGGCACGGGAAGGCGCTTTGGGGCCCTCGTCGGGGCGGTCTTCGCGGTCACCCTGTCGGAGCTGCTGGCCGATTATCCCGAGCTCCACGTGGCGGCCACCGGCGTCATCATGATCCTGCTCATCCGTTTCGCACCGGGCGGAATCTGCGGCGTGGTTCTCGGCCTGATGGAGCGCCTGTCCAGCTCCCGACGTGCCCACCCCACCGAAGGGGGATTGTCTCGTGGGTGATTTTCTTCGAATCGAAGGGCTGAGCAAGCGCTTCGGCGGCGTCGTCGCCACCGACAACCTCGACCTCTCCATCCCGACGGGACAGATCACAGGCATTATCGGCCCCAACGGGGCCGGCAAGAGCACCCTGATCGGGCTGTTGGGAGGAGTCCTGAAGCCGTCGACCGGCCGCATCCTGATGGCTGGACAAGACATCACCGATCTGCCGGCCCCGGCACGAGCGAAGCTCGGGGTAGGGCGGACCTATCAGATTCCGCGCCCGTTCCTGGACATGACGGTCACCGAGAATCTCGAGGTCGCGCAATTTGCCATCAATCCCTTCCAGTCGGGCCGCAACGCCTCGGAAGAACGGCGCGACATCCTAAATAAGACTGGCCTCGCCGCTGTGGCGCACGTCACCGCTCGCAACCTGCCGCTCCTGCGCCGAAAGCGGCTGGAGGTAGCCCGTGCCCTCGCCCTCCAGCCGAAATTGTTGCTGCTGGATGAGGTCGGGGCAGGGCTGGTCGATCAGGAAATATCCGAACTGATCGATCTCATCCGCTCCCTCGCCGATGGTGAGCGCACGATCATCATCATTGAACACGTCATCCGCGTCGTCCGGGAATGTTGTTCGCATTGCGTCGTGATCAATTTCGGCAGGAAGTTCGCCGAGGGGCCGACGGAGCAGGTGCTCGCCTCGGACGACGTCGCCTCCGTTTATCTCGGCACAGGACACGGCGGGGGCGAGAGGGTTGCGCCGTCCGGAGCTCCCGCTCCGGAGAAGTCCGAGCCTCCGCTCCTTGAACTCAAGGGCGTCCATGCCGGCTACGGTCAGGCCAAGGTGCTCCACGATCTCAATCTCACCGTGCGCAAGGGTGAGGTCGTGGCCATCCTCGGTGCCAACGGCGCCGGCAAGACGACGCTCGCCCATGTGGTCAGCGGAGGCGTCAAACCGACGGCCGGGCACGTCATCGTTGGTGGGCGGAATATGGTGGGACGCCCGCCCCATGAGATCACCGCGGCCGGCATTGCCCACTGCATGGAAGGCCGTCGGATCTTCCCGAGCCTGTCGGTTGAGGAAAATCTGATCCTGGCGGCGCGCGGCGTCCCGGCTCGCGAACAGCAGCAGCGCCTGGAGCGGGTTTACGCACTCTTTGGAGTCCTCAAGGACCGTCGGCAATCCTCGGGCACGTCGATGTCCGGCGGGCAACAGCAGATGCTTGCCATTGGGCGAGCCCTGATGTCGGCGCCCGCGCTTGTGATCTTCGACGAGATCAGTCTGGGGCTCGCTCCGATCATGATGGATCACGTCTACGAAGCCTTGGCGCGTCTCAAGGCGGATGGACTGACCATGCTGATCGTCGAGCAGGACGTCGACCGGGCCTTGGCGTTGGCGCACACGGCCCATGTCCTCGACAAAGGGCGCATCACGCTGTCGGGCACCGCGGAATCGGTCCGCACTGATGCCCGGCTCAAGCACCTCTATTTCGGCACGACATGAGGAGGCGGTTCTGCTCTCCGGCGACGGTCCCGGGCAGTGCATGACGAAGCGCGTCGAGAGTGCCGCTAGCGTCGCCGCACTAGCGCGGCTTCCGACGATGCATGCGGACGGGCTTGGCGCCCGGATTTGTTCCATAAATACAAACTACGCGTCTCGGTTACGTAGGCGGGGCAGATTCCATTCTCAAATGCAACGAAGGCATAAATGGTCAGGATTTCAGGTGGATGGAATGGCCCGCTTCTTTGTGCATCTGAGTTTGGAGGAACGTCGCGTCATCGCGCGGATGCATGGAGAGAAAAGCACGCAAGCCGAGATTGCCCGTACGCTGCGCCGGGACCGCTCGACGATCTGCCGGGAACTCCGACGCAATTTCTGGCACAACCGCGAAGTTCCGTTTGCCGAGAGCTACTGGCATCTGACGGCGCATGATATGGCTGCGGATCGGCGTCGCAGGTACCGCAAGCTGCGGCGTCATCGCCGAGCGTCATCGTCGGCGCTCCGCGTCCACGAACTGATACAAGCGAGCCCGATTGTCACGATTCAGACCGTGTCGGAGAAGCTCGACGTTTCCTTTCCAACCGCCAGTGCGGCGCTAGAAAATCTCGCCAAGGTCGGCGTCGTGCGCGAGACCACGGGACGGCAGCGTGGACGGATCTACGCCTATTCCGACTATCTGCTCCTGCTCGACCGCGGCACGGATCCGTTGCCGGTCTGATGGCTCGACGCGGCTCCGGAGCTCCCGGCGTCCGGTTCTCGGCCCCCCGAGGTGAAGGCTCCACCTGCGGGCGCTTCCGGGCTCACCCTCTCTCGAAAGAGGTTTGCCGCACCGCGGCACCGCGTCAGGAGCGAACTGGTGGTCTCGCCTGGCAAGCGGTCAAGGGCGGCTAGTCTAGGAACGCCTTTCCTCCCGTCGGTCCTGATACCGGTTCCACCCGTGCATCCGATTGGCCACCTGCACGGCGATCGGGTGGAAGGGCACCGGCTTCATCGTCGTCACGGGCAGCGGCATGTCCTGGTCGCGCCGACGGCCCGCGGCCCAGCGCCCGATCTCCTGACCGAGATTGAGGGCCAACGCGACGCCGCGCCCGGAATAGACCCCACCGAAGACGAGGCCGGGAGCGAGCCGATAAAGCCGCGGTTTCCTGTCGGGCACCACTGCGAACGTGCCGTGCCAATATTCCTTCACCGGCGGTGGCCCGCCCAACGCCAGGAAGGCTTGTCCCAACCGCGATGCGACTTTGGCACGGCCACGATCGGCCTCGTCGAACCACACGGTATGGGTGCCGCCGCTCACCAGGCGATGGTCACGATCGTAGTGGAAATAGCGCATGTCCGCGCGCATGTCCGACACCGCCGGGTTGCCGACGAGGATTCGCGCGCGGACGTCCTCCGGCAGCGGATCCGTCGCCGCCTGAAACACCTTGAACGGGATCAACGTGCGCTTCAGGCCGGGCCAGATGTCGCCCGTAAGCGCATTGGTTGCGAGCACGACCTCGGGTGCCGTCACGCTGCCGCTAGCCGTCCGGATCCGCCATCCGCTGGCGACCCGTTCGAGCTGTTCGCCGCGGCTGTTCTCGAAAATGCGCACGCCCTCGCGCTCCAGCGCGCCGGCGAGTCCGATGGCCATGGCGAATGGATTGATGTGGCCTGAATTGTGGACCACCCAGCCGCCGAGATAGGGGCTGCCGATCCGCTCGCTGACTTCGTCGCGGTCCAGCCACGAGACAATTGCGCCGAATGCTTTCCACTCGGTGTAGAACTGTTTCGCTCGGGCGAGAGTGGTCTCGCTGTGGGCAGGCTGTAGCCAACCCTCCTGCACCTGATGCGCATCGATGCCGAAGCGCTGCATCAAGCCGAAGGCGACGCCGGCCGCGTCGGCCACGAGGCGATTGAAGCGTTCACCGTGAACTTTGCCGAAGGCCGCCTCGAACTCGGATGGCGCAGCCTTGGAATGATGGGATATGACGAGGCCATTGTTGCGACCCGACGCGGCCGAGCCGATCTCCCGGCCCTCGAGCACCACAACACGGGCGCCGCTGTCCCGCGCGCCGAGTGCGGCCGCGAGCCCGGTAAAGCCACCTCCGACCACCACCACGTCGGTCGAGATATCGCCGGCGAGGGCCGAGGCGGCCGTGCGAGTTGCGCTTGTCTTGCGCCACAGATGCGGAGTTCTCCAATCGACCTCAAACATGGACAACATCCTCGGCCACGCTGCCAAGATAATGCTCGCTCAGCGCGGAATGAGCTGCAATATCGGTTGCTGGCCCGTGTAATCTGACGCAGCCGGTATTGAAGAGATAGGCATAGTCCCCGCATTCGAGTGCTAGCTGCACGTTTTGTTCGACGAGAAGCACCGAAATTCCGCTCTTCGACAAATCAAGGATGATGCGGAAGATCTGGTGCACCACCTTGGGCGCGAGACCGAGCGAAGGTTCATCCAGCATCAACAAAACCGGCTCGGCCATCAAGGCGCGGCCGATGGCGAGCATCTGCTGCTGGCCGCCGGACATCCGGCTCGCCAGACCATTGCGCCGTTCCTTCAGGATCGGAAACAGGTCGAAGACCTCGTCGCGCAGCGTCTCGAAGGTCTTGCCCCCCCGTCCGACATGAGCGGCGACGAGGTTCTCTTCCACGGTGAGGCGGTGGAAAATCTGGCGACCTTCAGGGCAATGGGCGAGCCCGAGCCGCACGACCTGCTCCGGCTTCCAGCCCGTGATGTCGCGGCCGGCGAAGCGGATACTGCCGGCGCTTGGGCGGGCGACGCCGGAGATCGAATTCAGGAGGGTCGTTTTGCCGGCGCCGTTCGGGCCGAGCACGACGACGATCTCTCGCGGGTCGACCTCGAGATCGACGCCTTCAAGTACGCTGACGCGGCCGTATCCCGAGCTCAGTCCGGCGATCTTGAGAAGCGGCGCGGATGTCGTCGATGTCATTGGCGGTCCCGAGATAGGCGCGTTGAACGTCGGAGCTCTGCTTCACCTCGGCCGGCGTGCCCTCGAAGAGCTTCTGGCCGTGATGCATGACGACGATACGGTCGCAAAGCGTCATCACCAGATCCATATCGTGCTCAACGACGATCATGATGCGGTCGCTCGCCCGCAAAGTCGCGAGTTTGGCGGTCAGTTCGGCTGTTTCATGGTGGTTCAGGCCGGCCGCCGGCTCGTCGAGCAGCAACACGCGCGGCTTTGCGACCAGCGCACGGGCGATCTCCAGCATCCGCTGCCGGCCGTAAGGCAGGCTGCCGGCATCGCGAGTGGCATAGGCCTGCAAGTCGAAAGCCTGGAGAATGTCCATCGCGGCCCGGCGCCGTTCGTGATCGCGCGCGGCCTTATAGGGCGGCCATAGCACTTCCTTCCAGGTCCGTCCGGCATCTGCGGGATAGAAACACACCTCCAGATTGTCGAGCGCCGACATCTGATCGAACAGCCGGATATTCTGGTAGGTGCGGGCAACCCCGGCTCTCGCGATCTGGTATTTTTTGAGCGGGTCGAGCCGTCTGCCGTCGAGCCTGATCTCGCCGGCGGTGACGCTGTAGGAGCCCGCGGCCATGTTGATCAAGGTCGACTTGCCGGCACCGTTCGGTCCGATCACGCCGTAGATCAGGCCAGGCGTGAAGGTGAGGGACACATCGTCGATGGCGACGTGGTTGCCATATTGCTTGCGCACCTTGTGGAAGGAGAGGGTCATCGGCCGAACAAGCCCCGCAGCAGGGTCTCCGGCCCAAAGCGTCTCGGGACGAGACCGGCGGGGCGGGCGATGATCAGCACGATCATCAGGACGCCAAGGAACAGCACCCGCCATTCGGCGAACTCGCGCAGCACTTCCGGCAGCAGGATGAGGATCGCGGCACCCGCGATGATGCCGAGAATGTTGCCGATGCCGCCGATCACGATCATCAGCACGATCAGCACGGATTCTTGCAGCGAGAAGCTGTCGGGGCTGACGAAGCGCTGGGAGGCCGCGAAGATCACGCCGGCGGTCGAGCCGATCGCCGCGGAGGTCGCGAAGGCGGCGAGCTTGGCGTTAGTGGTGTTGATACCGATGCCGCGTGCGGCGTCCTGATCCTCGCGGATTGCGGCCCACGCCTTGCCGAGGATCGACCGCTCCAACCGCCAGACCAGCACCCCCGCGACGAGGACCGTGATGATGAGCAGCCAATAGATTTCTCCCGGACGCGCGATCTCAAGGCCGCCGATCGAAGCCTTGTCGAGCCGCGCCACGCCCTTCGGACCGCCGGTCACCGTACCGAGATTGTTGACCAGAATGCGGATGATCTCGCCGAAGCCGAGCGTGACGATGGCGAGATAATCGCCGCGCAGCTTGAGCACCGGGATGCCCAAGAGCACGCCAGCCATGACGCCGAGAGACACGGCGATCGGCAGGATTAGCAGTAGCGGCAGGTGCAGGCCAAGCTGCGCGCTCGCGAGCAGCGCATACGCATAGGCGCCCACCGCGTAAAACGCGACGAAGCCGAGATCGAGCAGGCCGGCATAGCCGATCACGATGTTGAGCCCGATCCCCAACAGGACGTAGATCAGGAGGCTGTTGGCGACGCGGATATAATAGTTGGGCAGGAAGGGCGTCAGCGCGATAAGCGCGACCGCCAGCGCCACGATGAGCACGGCGACCGGGCGGCTGACGCGGGCTGACGCTTCGAGCGTGCGCGCACCGGCAGACATCAGAACTCCCTCTTGTAAACCATGCTCTCTTCCGACACCGGTTCGCCGAGGATGCCCGCTGGGCGGACCAAGAGCACCAGGATCAGAATGGCAAAGGCGAGGACATCGCGATATTCGGTGCCGACGAGGCCGCCGGTGAGGATCGGCAGCAGGGCCGTGCCCGCGACCTCGATGAAGGCGAGGATATAGGCCCCGAGCATGGCCCCCGGCACGGAGCCTATGCCGCCCAGGATCGCAGCAGTGAAAGCCTTCAAGCCGACCGCCGCGCCCATCGTGGGCGACATGATCCCATAATAGCTCGCATAGAGGATGCCACCGGCCGCGCCGAGCAGCGCGCCGGCGAAGAACACCATGGAGATGGCAAGATCGACATTGATGCCGAGCAGGCGCGCGGTCTGCCGACTTTCCGACACCGCGCGGATGATCACGCCCATCCGGCTGCGGTTTACGAGAGCCCAGAGCCCAATCATGAGCACGAAGGCGGCAACCAGGATGCCGATCTGGACCGAGGTGACAGTGCCGCCCAGGACATCATAGGGGATTGATGGAAACAGACTCGGGAACGCCACCGGCTGCGGGCCGGCCAGGATCTGCATTCCGGCGACAAGGGCTAGCGATGCCCCCAGCGACGACAGCATTGGGGCAAGGCGGGTGGAGTTGCGCAGCGGCTTGTAGGCGAGCCGTTCCAGTACTACACCGACCCCGCCGACGGTGACGACCGCGGCGGTGAACGCGATCATAAGGACCACGCCGCCGGCCGTCTGTGCATCGCCCGCCATCAGCGTTAGGGCGAGGAAGGCGGCATAGGCCCCCAGCATGAACATTTCGCCATGGGCGAAATTGATCATGCGCAACACGCCGTAGACCATCGTATAGCCGAGCGCGATCAGCGCGTAGATCGAGCCGATGGTCAGGGCATTTACCGCCTGTTGAACAAGAGTTCCAAGCATGAAGGACCGATCCGAACGGGCAAGCGCACGGCCGACGGGCGGTTCGCCTGCGGCAGGGGTGGGCGGAGCGGCGCGCGCAGCCTGCGCCGAACAGGGACGCATGCCAAGCCGCGAAGGATGGAGGAGGGGCGGCGGCTTGAACCCGCCGCCGCTTGAAGCTCACCCTTTTTATGGACCCGTCGGGGTGGGAGCCACGGGCCGTGGGCGGGCTTCGCCTCCGTGCCGGCGAACGTCGCGAGATGATGACGTCCCGCGGCGTTCACTTGCAACCGCTTACTTCGAGCCGATCAGAACAAAGTCCTTACCCTGGACCTTGTAAAGATAAGACGGCGCCACTTTGAGTTCGCCGATTCCGTCGAATTCCAGTTCGCCGATCGCCGTTTTCACCTTCACGTTGTGAAGTGCAATGTCCATATCCTCCCGCGAATGGCTCTTGGCGTCCTTCAGCACTTGCTCAAGGATTTGGCCCTGCACGTAACCGTAGATCGAGTAAGGCCCGGCATCCTGGCCATATTTATCCTTGTAGGCCTTGGCGAAGGCGGCGATGTCCGGCGAGGCGTCCATCGGGGGCACCTGGATGGCGACGAGGACGCCCTGCACGTTCTCCTCACCGGCCTGTTGGATCAGTTCAGGCGTGTAACCGCCGTCGGGGACGAGGAGGGTTGCCTTGACGCCCTGCTGGTGCATCTGCTTGGCGAACAGCGCGAGCTGCGGCATCACCGCGCCGAGATAGATGACGTCCGGCGCCTTGGCCTTAATCTGCGCGAGGACGGCCGTGAAGTCGACGTCCGACGGTGCAACCGCCAGGGTGTCGAGCACCTTGCCGCCGCCCTTCTCGAAGTTCTTGGCGAAAATCTCGGAGATGCCCTGACCGAACACCTGCTTGTCATTGACGACCACAGCGGTCTTGGCGCCGAGCTTCTGCAGGGCGTATTCGGCAGGAAGCAGCGCTCCGGCGAGATCGTTTGCAACTGGACGCACCATGTATTTGTAACCCTGGTGCGTCAGCGCCGGATTGGAGCCGAACGACATGGTCGGCAACTTGCAGTCTTCGTAAATTGGCAGCGTCGATTGGGCGACGCCAGAATTGAAGTTGACGAGGCCGATAACGACGTTGTCGTCATCGCAGAACTTCTGGGCGACGAGGGTCCCTTCACGTGGGTCAGCCTTATCATCCTGCTGGTCGATGTCGATCTTGGTGCCGTTGACGCCGCCTGCGGCGTTCAGCTTGTCGACATAGAGCTTGAAGCCATTGTGCCAGGTGCTGCCAAAATAGGCCTGCGGCCCAGACAGCGGGCCGGCAAGGCCCACGGTGATGTCATCGGCAAAGGCCGGCGCGGCCATGAGCGACACGCCCAGGCACAGCATGGCGACGGATTTCATAGGGCTCCCCTTATCCTGGAAGGTCACGGCTGAAAGGTGTGCCGGTCTTGCTGCCGGTAGGAGCATGGAAACAGACAATGCCGAGCGCGTCAATAAAGTGTCGACACTATTGCGTTCAATCTCTCGCGTGATCTAAATTCTCCGAGTTGGCGGCGGGGCGGCGGCGCCTCGGCGTGGCGTCGCCGGAGGCGAAAACCTTGAGCAGGGCGTCCTTCAATGCGTGCTGGGTGGCGGATATGGTCAGTTCAATGTGGTTGCGCAAAAGCTCGACGCCGCCATGGATGTCCCGCCGCACCGCCGCGTCAACGATCGCGGCATGGGCAGCGACCTGCGCTGGATCGTGGGTGCGATGCTCGATTTGAATGCGCCGGATGAAGCGGATGCGCGCATTGATCTGCCCGAGTTGCGCGACCAGTTCGGGATTCCCCGACAGTTCCGCGATCAGCAGATGAAAGCCCTCATCTTCGGCGAGGATCAGGTCTGGGGGCTGATCGCGATAACCGTCCTCGATGGCCGCCCAATAGGCGTGCAACTGCGCGATTTGCTCGTCGCTCGCGCGCTCGCACATCAGTCGAAACGCGGCGCATTCGATGATCGAGCGCAGTTCGTAGAGATCGAGCAGACCCTCCGTCGATAGGCTACGCACGAAGAAGCCGCGATTTGGGGTCAGCGAGACGAAACCTTCCGAGGCGAGGCGGTTCAACGCCTCGCGTATCGGCGTCCGTGACACACCGAGGGTGCGCGACAACTGGACCTCGTTGATCCGCTCCTCGGGCCGCAACTTGAATTCGACCAGCATCTTGCGGATGACCTGATAGGCTCGTTCGCTGCTGTCGGCCGAGCGGCGCGGCTCGGTGCCGGTCTCGGCCGTGGGGTCGATGACATCGGCGGCGCCGGAATTCTCGATCATGAGGGGTCCTTGCAGGTCATGTGTCGACAGTTGAGAGCATACCTCTTCCAGCTCGGCTCGGAAGGCAAGTGCCGCGCGCTGCGGGGGATTTGATCATGCGGATCGGCATTCTGGGGGTTGGCCACCTCGGCACGGCAATCGTGGAGGGGTTGCTGCGGTCGGGGCTCGATCCGGCAAGCCTCGTCTTGTCGCCGCGCGGCCGGTCTGCTGCGCTCGCCGAGCGCCATGATCTGTCCGTCGCCCGGGACAATCATGCGCTGGTCCAGACCTCGGACCTAGTCGTCTTGGCCGTGCGGCCGGCCAGTGCACCGGAGTCGGTGGCGGGTCTTCCTTGGCGTACCGGACAGGTGGTGATGTCCGTCTGTGCCGGGATTGCACGGGCGCAACTTTCGGTCGAGCCAGCGGCAATCGTGCGGGCCATGCCCTTGACCGCAGCGGAAATCAGGGCGAGCCCGACCGTCTTCTTTCCGCGACTGCCCGCGGCACAGGCAGTGTTGGAGCGCCTCGGCCCAGCGATTGCGCTCGCCAGCGAGGCGGATTTCGAGGTCGCGACCGTCGTCGCCGCGGTCTACGGCTGGGCGCAGGATTTGATACGCCGCACCGCCGACTGGACGACGGGGCAGGGGATGCCGGCGGCCGAGATGCGTCGCCTAGTGGCGCTCACCTTCGTCGCTGCCGGGCGCATGATGGCGGAGAAGCCGGTGCCGATGCCCGATTTGATGGCTGAGCTCGTCACGCCCGGCGGCATCACCGAGCTGGGATTGAGGATCCTCGCGGAGGGTGGACAGCCGGCCCTCTGGGATGCCGCTTGCGCGGCAGTGCTGACCCGCCTGACCGACGTGGGACAGAAAGATGCGGCGCCGGCGTGATGCTGTCCGCCGGCTCCATCTGGCGCTGGGCGCGCCTCAGTCGGCTCCCAGCGCCTCCGGGCTAAGGCGTCTTGGAAGGCGTCTCGGCGAGCATCGGAAACGTATGCCCGCCGGGTGCTTGCTCGCTGGGAGACACGATCATCTCCGCGATGTCGACGTGGTCCGGCAGCTTCAGGGCCGCGACGAGCACGCGAGCGATATCTTCGGGGCGGAGCGCGCGCTGGTGCGTGTACATGCTTTCCCGCAAGCCCTCGCGGTTGCCGTCGAACGCCCTCAGATAGAACTCCGTCTCGACGCGCCCCGGCGCGATCTCGGTCAGGCGGACGCCGCTGCCGGCGAGATCGTGGCGGATCACGCGGCCGGCCTGCGACAGGCCGGCCTTCGCTGCCGCGTACGCAGTGGTGCCCGGAAAGACGGCGCTCGCCACCGTACTCGTCAGGTTGAAGATATGACCCCGGCCGCGACGAACCATGCCCGGCAGGACGATCTGCATGAGGTGAAGCGGCGCGGTCAGATTGAGCGCGATCGTCTCGGCCGTCTCGTCGGGTGTTTGGGACTGCAGCGGACGCACACTGGCGACTCCGCCGGCATTGTTGACGAGCACATCGAGGGCGATATCGCCGAGCGCGGCGGCGATGCCAGAGATGTCGCGCACGTCCGCCGGCAGCGGCTTCAGGTTCGGTCCGAGGACATCGGCGAGGGCCGCGAGCGCGGCGGCGTCGCGCGCGAGCGCGTGCACGACGAGGCCCTCTGCAATCAAGGCCGCTGCGATGGCGGCACCGATGCCGCGGGAGGCGCCGGTGACGAGCGCCACGCTGTAATCCATGCTGCAAGCCTCCTTGGTCGTCCGGTTCGTTGAAAGCGCGACGGCTGGTGGTGGATTTCGGTGTGCCGCTCTCGGTTCTGCCGGAAATCTAAAGTGCGCCGTGTTCGGCAATCGTTTTCAGAAGTTCGATCAGACCGGCGTCCCGCTCGGTGCGCAGTCTCTCCTGGCTCCGGCTTCCCACCGCCTGAGCCGTGGAGGCGGAGATTGTCGCGGCGGTCTCCGCATCAAGCCGTACCTCGAGCAGACTGTCCCAGATGGCCTGATAGGTCGGGCCATACTTGATCAGGAAGCTCTCGATGCCGTCGGCATTGAGGCCGTTCGAGATGAACGCACCCTGCAAAGCCCACTTCGGACCAGGACCATAGATGAACGCGCGATCGACATCCTCGACCGAGGCGACGCCGTCGCGCACCAGCGCGATCGCCTCGCGCCACATGGCCCCCATCAGCCGCAGCGCGAGGTGGCCGGTGATCTCGCGATGAAGCACCACCGGCTTCTTGCCGATCGCAGTATAGATCTCCCGGGCCTGCACCAGGGCGGCGGGGGCGGTCGCACGGCCGGCCACGATCTCCACCAACGGCATCAGGTGGACGGGATTGAACGGATGGCCGAGGACGATCCGCTGCGGATTGCGGCACTGCGCCTGCATCTCGGAAACCAGCAACGCCGAGGACGAAGAGGCCACTACGATCGCTTCATCGAGCAGATTGTCGATGTCACTGAGCATTCGCTGCTTGAGCGCCAGCGCCTCCGGTCCGTTCTCCTGCACGAAATCGACCCCCCGCAGCGCGTCCGCCAGGGTTGGGCAAGTCACGATTGTCCCACGCGCGGTGGAGGTGCCCCGCAGCGCGTCGAGATCGGCGAAAAGCGTCGGCAGCACCGCACCAAGGGCCGCGGCCCGTGCGGGATCGGGGTCGAAGCCACGCACATCATGGCCGGCATGTGCGAACGCCGCCGCCCAGCGCTGGCCGATCAATCCGAGTCCGACGATACCGATCGTCAGCCGTTCCACGACGGAGATCCGTGATCGAGCGCCCCACGCAGCGCCTCGTTGAGGTCGTTCCAAGGAATGAGCAGATCGATCCAGGCGCCGATCCGGCCGGCGACGAGGATCGCTTCGTCGATGAGGGCATCGAACGGGAGATCCTCTCTCATTGCGGCCTTGAGCTGGAACAGGAGGGCCGGGGAGGTGTCCATGTGACAGAAATCACGCAGGCGCGTCGCTGCCTTGTCGAGTGCGATTGCCGCCATGTGCCGTAGCACCCGGGCCTCCGTACCCGATCGCTCGCTACGCAGCCACCACAACAGCTCGTGCAGCACGCGCGCTTCACCCTCAGCCGCGAACAATGGTCCGGCGGGATGCATGATCTTGCGGGAACGGGTCAACCGCGCGATGTCGTCCGGGCATTCGCGCCACAGCGCCTCGCGCGCGGCAACAAGATCGGGCGGAAGTGGCGAGGGCGCCTGAGTCACATCGTGGGCCGCTGCCACCCGGGATAGCGTTCCGGCGAAAATCCGCCGGCCTTGTTCTCGCTTCAGGTCTGCGGCGAGCGCCGCGATACCCTCGACCGGTGCCTCGAGGTGGCCGAGGACGGTGACGTGGGCAGTCTCCGCTTGCAAAGGCGCGAATGTGATCTCGAGGAATTGCCGCACCGGCCAATAAATGAAGGCCCCAGCCGGGGCGTCGAGCACATGGGTGCTCCCCTCGACATCCTCGACGAAGGGGGCGTGCCAATAGATGTGGCTGCCGGCGATCTTCGGCGTGTGCAGTTGCAAGGGCAGCGGCAACGCGCGCAACAGCGCCTGCCGCGTCCGTTCGGCATCACCCGTGAGGCGCAGCGGCCAGCTCTGCCGCTCCGTCGAGAAGACGAGGTCCATGGGGTCGGCTCTCACACGGGCCAGGTCACGGGGCGGGATTGAAGAACGAGACGGGCTTCAGGATCTGGTTGCGCATGTCGAGTAGATAATCGGTCTCAATGACCTTGCGCCGGTACGCCTGCCAATTCGGATCGGCTTCCATACGGTCGCGGCGCGCTTCGCGATCATCGAGGCTGACATACTTCCATAGGTGTACAGTTCGCGACAAATCGCCGATGTGAGTCTGAAAGAAGCCGAACGGTTCCCCGAGATAATGCCGCTGCATCGGCAGACCGACCTCTTCGTAGAGCTTGAGAAAGGCCGGCAGCATGTTCGGCTTCGCGGTGTAGGTGCGGTGATCGAAGATCATCTCGGCTTGCCTCAGTTTAGGGAAGGGCGGCAGAACTCAGTTGGCCTTCAACCCGCGCTGCGGACGGTCTCGGCAATCAGCCGAGCCGTAAGCAACGGGTTCTCGAGCTGGGGTACATGGCCGATCCCGTCCAGCCGGTGCACGGCGGCGAAGCCGGGGGCCCGCGCAGCATGGATTGGCGGGATGATCCGATCGGAGAGCCCCCAGATGAGCCGCGTCGGCGCGGTCACGCGGTGCAGTGCCGGCACGAGATCGAAGCCCTGGATACCGCCTGGAAAGAGCTTGACCGCGAGTGCGGCGAGGGCAGGCCGCTGCCCGCTCTCGTCAAGCCCGCGCGAGACGGCGCGGGCGTAGCCGGCGGGCAGCAGGGCTGGGTCGCCGACCATCATCTCCAGCCAGGGTCGAAGGGTGTCCGCGTCGGTCGCCTCTGTGAGGCCGGTCAGGAAGCCATCATGGATTTCCGGTCCGAGCCCCCCGGGGCGATCAAAGTGAGGGAGCGGACCGCGAGGCGGCCGATCGACGTGAGGGCGATCGCCGCCGCTCCGCCGAGCGAGTGGCCGACGAGGTGAGCTTCTTCCAGTCCGATCGCCGCCACCCGGTCGGCGAGGTGGAACACGATCTCCTCGAGGCTGACCGCCGCCATGGAGGTTTCGCGCCCATGACCCGGCAGATCGAGAGCGATGATGTCCGTCCCCGGCAATTGCGCGCGCAGCACCGGAATCACCTGTCGCCAGGTCGTCCGGTCGGCGCCGAAGCCGTGCAGCAGCAGGATCGGATCGGTCGTCCCTGCGGATCGCGGCGCTGCCGAGTGTGGGCGCAGCTCGGTTTCGCGGACGGCAGCACCAGCCGTCGTGGCACTGAAGTCTTGCCTGTTCCGGAGGGCGGCATGGACATCCCGCGCCTTGATCCGGCCGTGTGGGCCGGTCCCGGTAATGCCGTCGAGCGCGATTTGCGCGGCTGCCGCGGTGCGGCGCGCGAGAGGGGATGCGATGAGGCGCGCTCCAGGGAAGGGGGTCGTGGCAGACGGAGCGGCCGGGAACGCGCCGCGAGGGGGATCGGGCGTCGCCGCAGCGGTCGGCGCCACCACGGTCATCTCTTCAGCCGTGGCCGCGCTGTCGGACAGATGGCCGAGCACCGCGCCGACGGGCACCTCCTGACCGACCTCGCAGACGATTTCGACGAGCCATCCGTCGCATGGCGCCAGGACCTCCGTCGTCGCCTTGGCGGTCTCCACCGTCACGAGGCACTCACCGGCCTTGACGGCTGCGCCGGGACGCACCTCCCACGCGACGACCACCACTGTCTCCATATATTCGCCGCCGGCGCTGTCGATGCGGATGGGGTACGTGGTCATCGCCGCTTCCTATCGCAACGTCGCGAGCGCAGCGTCGCGGATCTTGGCCGCGTTCGGCAGCATCGCGCTCTCGAGCGGCTCCGAATAGGGGATGGGCATGTCCGGCAGGGTCACCCGCGCGACCGGGGCGTCGAGCTCGTCGAAGGCATGATCCATGATGGTGGCGGACAATTCGGCCGCGTAGCCGCAGAAGCGCCAACCTTCGTTGACGACCACCGCATGATGGGTCTTTGCAATCGAGGCCACGATCGCATCGACGTCGAGCGGGCGTAGCGAGCGTAAGTCGACGACCTCGGCAGAGATGCCGTCGGCTTCCAAAAGCGTCGCGGCCTTGGTCGCCTCGATAACCATCTTGGACGTTGCAAAGATGGAAATGTCGCTCCCGTCACGTACGACTGAGGCGCGGCCGAGCGGCACGATCACATCGCCGTCGGGCACCTCGCCCCGCACGTTGTAGAGCAGTTTGTGCTCCAGAAAGACGGTCGGCTGATCGTCGCGGATGGCCGCCTTCAGCATCCCCTTGGCATCTGCGGGTGTAGAGGGGGCGACGACCTTCAGGCCCGGAATGTGCGCCAGCATGGAATCGAGCGCCTTCGAGTGCTGAGCTCCGGCACCGGCCCCACCGCCGCCCTGGGTGCGCAGCACGAACGGCATTTTTACCTGACCGTTCCAGATATAATTGTAGATGGATGCTTGGTTGACGAGCGCGTCGAGAGAGAGCGGCACGAAGTCGGCGTACATGATTTCCAGGACCGGCCGCGTGCCAGTCATCGCCGCCGTCACCGCCATGGCCGTGAGCGCCTGCTCGGAGATGGGCGTGTCGCGCACGCGGCGTTCGCCGAAGGTCTCCATCAGGCCCTTGGTGACTTTGAAGACGCCGCCATAGCGGCCGATATCCTCGCCGAACAGGAACACCGACGGATCGGCCTCCATCTCCTCCCGCAAGGCGGCATTGAGCGCCTCGGCATAGCGCATGAGTGCCATTTCAGTGGGCCTCGCTGTAAGGGTTGCTGGCCTCGTCGAGCCTGAATGTGGGGAAAGGGGCGGCCAGCGCTGCGGCGAAGGCGTCGTCCACCTCGGTCTTGGCAGCGGATTCGATATCGCTGAGGGTCTCGTCGCCGACGCTCGCGCGCAGCGCCTCCCGACTGATCTTTAGCGGATCGCGTGCTCTCCAGGCGGCGATGTCCTCAGGGCGCTGGTAGCCGCCCATGTCGGAGGTGGAGAAGCCTTCCATGCGATAGGTCTTGCATTCGACGAGGCCGGGGCCGTCGCCGCGCCGGGCCCGCTCGACCATGCCGGCGACGGCGCGGTAGATCGCAACCGCGTCATTGCCGTCGACGATCTCCGACGGCATCGCATACCCGGCGGCGCGCACTGCGAGGTCTGGCACGGAGGATTGCACCGCCGACGGTACCGTTAGGCCGAAGCCATTGTGTTCCAATACGAAAACTACTGGTAGCTTCCACAGAGCGGCGATGTTCATCGCCTCGTGGCAGATGCCGGTCTGGGCTGCGCCGTCACCGAACACGCAAAGCGCGACGCTCCGCTGACCGAGCACCTGCATCGAAAGCGCCATGCCGGTGGCGGCCGGAATGCCGGCGCCCACGATCGCGTTGCCACCGATAACGCCCGCCTCGACGTCGGCAATCAACATGTGGCCCGCCCGCCCGCCACAGGCGCCCGTGGCACGGCCCATGATCTCGGCGACGACAGGCCCCATCGCCATGCCCTTGCCGATATAGACAGCGTGGCCCCGATGGGTCGTCGTTACCTTGTCGCCCGGCTCCAGCACGGCTGTCGCCGCCACGCCGACAGCTTCCTGACCGTCGCAGCGATGGATCGGCCCGCGGGTGCGGCCCTCCCTATGGAGAACCCCCAAACCTTCCTCCAAATGGCGCACAAGCACCATCCTTCGGTACATCTCCAGGTGTTCGGCAACCGATGGGCTATTCTTCACGCGAGTCTCCCGAAGCGCGATAGAATTTAATGCAGATGTGTCGACACTTTTCAAGCCACTCGAGCCGCCATCCGCAGCACGGACGGGCATAGGGGATGGAGGGCGTGGGCGAGTGTCTGAAACGGAGGACAGGCTTTCCTGTCGACGGGGGCACCGGCCTCCACGTGGTCGCGTGCGGCTTGGACGGGATGCGATCGGCAGGCGCGGTTCAATCGCCGTCGAAGAGCTCCCGCAGCGCGGCGAGCATCGCATCGAGGTCCGGGCAGGGGTAGGCGCCGAGGCCCACGATCTGTCCGGTCACATCGACCGGGAGGCCAGAATTGGAATCGGCTGGGACCTCGTTCAATCGCCCGCCGATCAGCACCGGCACGGTGAAGCCTTCCGCCGTCATGGCGGCCGTCACGGCGCGCACATAGCGCAGCGCGACGCCATTGTAGGTGCTTATCGCGAGCGCGTCGGCGCCCTCGGCCTTGGCGCGCGCCACAAGAACCTCGGGATCGACCGCGACGCCTGCGTCGACGATGGCGACCCCTAGCAACTCGAGCGCCTGTTCGACGAGATGTTTGCCGTGTTCGTGAACGTCCGTGGTGCCGATACAGATCGTGAGCGGGCGCTGGAGGGCGAGGGGCCTTTGCGCGGCGACCCAGCGCACCGCCTTCTCATCGAGCTCGCGTGCCCATTCGGCGGCGACGAGCGCGGTACGACCGCGTGCCGCCGGCGCGCCGGGACCGAACAGGGCCTCCATCTGCCGTGGTCCCATGCGCCGGATCGCCAACAGCAGCGCGGCCGGATCGTCGATGGCTACGCTGCGATCGGCGAGCCCGTCGAGCACGGCGGCGGCAAAGTGCCGGCCACCCGCGACCAGAACGTCGGCCATCGCCTCTACTTTGCGCCAGTCCATCAGCGGCTCTTGGAAGGGAGCGTGCTCGCCGAGGCGGTGGCAGAAGGTCTGCGCGTCGATGATCTCGTCGATATCGGGAATCCGCTGGTTCTCCGTCACCGGCACGGGATTGACCGCATGGCCGGAGGGCCAGCGGCCGAGCGCGAGCAGATCCGCGGATAGATAGCTTGCGAGGCTCGCATAATTGCCTGCCGGGCTCGATTGGTAGGCGACCGTATTGCCGAAGATCATGGTGCCCGGTGTTCCGCTGACACGCGTCAGGGCGGCATGAAAGGCCATCCGCGAAAGTGGATCGCTGAAATGGTGTCCGTAACAATGGGCCAGGCGGCCCCCGATCAGTTCTTCGACGATCCGCTTCTCAATCAGCACCATGCCGAGCGCGCAAGCCATATCGAGGAAAAGGCCGGCAAAGCCGTCGTCGAGATTGGAATGGACCAGGATCTCGGCGTCCTGCGCCGCGATGAGGCCGAGAGCCGTCACAGTCGCTTCCGTCGTTGCGACGTCGTCGCTCCAATAGGGCAGTCGAAACGTGAAATATTGGCCGAGATTGCCGATCGCTGTAGCCCCGGCGGCGATGGCCGCCCGGCAGTTCTCCACTGCGCCCGGCAATCCCAGCATGAAGTCGCCGAAATGGGCGGCGGCCGGGGCTGCGTCGGTCACACGAGCGAAATCCTCCGGGCCGGTGAGGACGATTCCCGTCCCGCGAGAGGCCTTAGCCCGCGCCGCCTCCGGATAGCCCATCGACCAATCGAGCGTGATGCCGAAACGGTCCACGCGAATGCCAGCATCCGCACAGTGACCATGCACGAGGCGGATTGCTTCCAGCGTCCGCTCGATGTTGCGGAAGCCGATATGGGCGTGTTGCATGATCCGCCCCTCCGCTGCCGCTTGACGCTTGTAAGCCGCTTCGGACGGCACCGCCCATTCCGTGAGGAACCGGCAGCGGCCGAGCCGCCAGTCCCGCGCCATCGTACGGCCCGCGGCCAACAGGTCGGTGCCGGGTTTGAGCCGCGGGTCAGTCAAAGCCAACGTCTGCTCGTTCATCCCCCGATCTCCTCGCCCTTTGCGTCGCCGACGAAGCGTCGCACGAGCCCCGCGAAGGTTCGCGGATCGGCCACGGGATGAAAGTGCGCGCCCGACACCATCCGCATGATCGCGCCGGGGATCGCGTCGGCGATCGCCCGCGAGAGCGCCGGTGGGACGAGGATATCCCCGTCCGCCGCGACGACCAGAACCGGAGCCTTGATACGGGAGAGCTCGGCGAGGCGGTCGTGGTAGAGCAGCATCCGCACCCGCGCGCTTGCGACGGAAAGCGGCGCAAGCCGTTCTTCCGCGGCGGCAATTGCGGCCTCGAGTTGCAGGGTGTGGGCGGCGAGATAAGCGGGCTCATGGCCCAGCACGTGGGTGAGCCGCTGGTAGGGCGCCGCGAGGCCCGCGTCGAGCAGCTCCGCTCGCGCGGTGAAGAGCATCCGGAACCGCGCATCGGCCCGCGCCCACGCGCTGCTGATGATGAAATCGAGGCCCCATGTGGGGTGATCGAGAGCGATGATCTGGGCGATGGCGCCGCCGGTGGAATGGCCGACGACGTGCATCGGCTCGCCGACCTCGGCCATCAGGCCGACGATGTCGCCCGCGATCTGCGCGAGGCTATAGCGGCCGGGGGGACGATCGCTGCGACCGGCGCCGCGATGATCGACGATCAACAGCCGATGGTCGGGGACCAGTCTGGCCGTTACATCTGCCCAGAACCGGCCGTCGCCGCCGAGGCCGGGGATGAGCAGAACCGCCGGGCCGTCAGTGCCCACGCGCTCATAATGGATGCCGCAACCGTCGGAGGCGCGATAGAGGGGCATCAGCGCAGGCTCCCGGCGAGCAGACCCCGCAGCGCGGCGGCGAGGCTGAGGGCCGTCACGCGCGAAGTTTTGGGATTGTCCGGCGACGGCACGTTGGCGAAGCGGAACTGGGCGCGTCCGGCCACGCTCTCGACCTCGATTTCGTGAACGTTGCCGGTGACGGCGGGGTCGGCGATGATTCTGACCGACAGTGGTGCCGGACGGCAGGCGAGCGCGAGCGTAAGGGCCGCGTTGAGATTGCGCGGATAGAGGAGGGTAGCTGCCTCAGCCGTTCCTTCAAACAAGTCCACCGCCTCGCGATCGGCCGAAAGCCCGCGGGCGGCGAGTTCCTCCGCCCAGGCGGCCGGCGGCTTGCGCGAAATATAGCGGAGGCGGGCGTCAGGAAGCCCGGCCACGCTCGCCACGTAATCGAGCCCGCCGATTGCGCCGGGCGCCGTCAGATAGGGGGTGCGGGATTGCCGATGCGCGGCCTCGATACGGGCTGCGACGGCGGGGTTGGCCAAGGCCCCCGTCGAGGCGATGATCACCGGAATGCCGGCGGCGACGAGGCGCGGCACATAGGCTTCGACTGCCGTCTGTCCGGCCGCTTCGATGACGGCCGCAGGCCGTGCCGCGATTAGGGCCTCGATGTTCGCGACGGCGTTCACATGGCGCGGGACTTGGCCGAAAGAGCCCGTGCGGGTCAGCACCCGCCAGAGCGCGGTGTCGGGGCCGAAGATCGCGGCCAGCTCACGGCCGAGCACACCGAAGCCTATCATGCCGAGCTGTATCGGTACGGCGGAGGGGGCCGGAGGCGCCGCCATGGCGGTCGGGTCCCGATCAGCCATTCTTGACGGGGTCGAACTTGTCCTGGAGATCGGCGCCGAACACAGTCCGGCGCTCGATCTCCAGCACGTCGTCCGGTCTCGGGAAGTTCGAGGGCACCCGCTCTCCCGGCGCGCGCGGTCGGCCGATCAGCCGGAAGAAATCTTCGAGACCGTTTGGCACGATCAGCCAGACCCAGCGCAGCTTCGTCTCGCCGTCGTTGATGAACATGTGTCGGACATTCTTCGGCAGAAAGATCACGCTGTCGGGGCCGATCGGATATTCCTGGCCATCGATCACAGCGCGGCCGCGACCTTCAATGACGTAGACTGCTTCTTCGTTGCGATCGTGGGTGTGCTCGCGCACATAGCCGCCCGGGGCCACCGACTGCGTGCCGAGACCGAAGGGGTACTCCATCCCGACGATGTGCGGCGCCAGCGCGACATCCACATGGCCGTTGGCCGGGACCGGCTGCCAGTAGCTCTCCCGATTTTCCGGGCCGGAAATGTGGACGCCGAGCGGAGCGGTGGGGCGGATCTGGTCCATCGAAGCCTCTGCAAGGTTGCCGTCGTCTCTGAACGGCGCTTGCCCATGCGCGGCCGCCGTGCTTCCCAGCCAGGGCTCCGGGACATAGCCCGATCAGGGCGCGCGCGAGCCGTTCGTGACACGATGATATCCATAGCGCACAAAGTGTCGACAGAACAGTAGACATTTTTAGAGGGGGCTCATTATAGTTCCAGGGGCACGATTGGGAACGGCCATGAAAAATTTCGATGTGGTGGTGCTGGGCTCAGGATCGGCCGGCTGCGCGGCAGCGCTGAGGGCGGCGAAGGGCGGCCTGAAGGTGATCGTCGTCGAAAAGAGCACCCAGCTCGGCGGCACATCGGCAATGTCGGGATCCGGCGTCTGGGTGCCGGCCAACCATATCGCAGCGTCGGCAGGCATATCCGACAGCCGCGAGGATGCGATCCGTTATCTGAGGGCGGTCGCGCCGGACGGATGGGCGGCCACGGAAGACGGCCGTTGGCGTGCCTTCGTCGCGGCGGCGCCAGACATGCTGCGCTTCCTCAGCGACAACACGCCGCTCGATTTCCGATTGATCAACGAGCCGGACCCTTACAGCGAGGCGCCCGGCGGGCGACGCTTCGGCCGGATGGTGTCGCCGATGCCCCTGAGCCGCAGACGACTCGGCCGGTACGGGCCACGGCTGCGGCGGTCGACCTTGCCGCACCTCTTCACCTACCAAGAGGTTGTGGATCTCGACCTCTACCATCACCCCATCCGCGCCGGTCTCAAGCTGTGGCCCAAATTACTGGCGCGCTGGCTGGCGAACGCTGGCGGGCAGGGCACGGCGCTGATGATCGGCCTGATCCGCGGCTGTCTCGATGCCGGCGTCACCTTTGCGGTCGAAGCCAGGGCCATGCGGCTCATTCAGGATGAATCCGACCGTGTCGTCGCCGTCGAGGTGGATGAGGCCGGCCGTCGCCGCACGATCGACGCCCCGCGCGGCGTGGTGATCGCCTCCGGCGGCTTCGAGTGGGACGAGGCGATGCGCCATCGTCACTTCCCCGGTCCGTTCGACAGGATCGGCAGTCCGCGCAGCAACGAGGGCGATGGCCAGAAGCTTGCCGCCTCGATCGGCGCGGCGCTCGACCGCCTGGATCAAGCCAACATCTATCCCTGCCTGCCGACGCGCTATGAGGGGAAGCTTCACGGCCTGCCGATGACATTCCAGGCCGAGCCCCATTCCATCGTCGTCAATCGGCATGGCCGCCGCTTTGTCAGTGAGAACGATTTCAACATCGGCGAGGCGATCGATGCGCGCGAGGCCGACGGCAGCCCGGTTCACCTGCCGTGCTTTCTCGTCGGTGATCACCGCTTCCTACGAACCTCACTGCCGTTCCGCTGGTATGCAGCGCGCGATCCGGGCTGGGTGAAGAAAGCCGAGACGATCGAAGGCCTCGCCGCGCAGCTCGGCCTTCCCACGGCGGCACTAACAGCCACCATCGAGCGCTGGAACAGCTTCTGCCGCGATGGGCGGGATCCCGATTTTCGTCGCGGTGAGAATGGATGGGAAACCTACAAGGCCCATGGCACTGCCGCACACCTGAAACCGATCGACGCGCCACCCTTCATCGGCATGAGTCTCAATCGCTCCATCCTCGGCACCAAGGGCGGCGCGCGCACCAACGAGCACGCTCAAGTCTTGCGGCCGGACGGCTCCGTCGTGGCAGGGCTCTATGCCGCCGGCCTCGCCATGGCCAATCCGTTCGGTACCCGAGCCGTCGGCGCCGGCACCACGATCGGCCCCAATATGACCTGGGGCTACATTGCCGCCGAGACGATCCTGCGCCAGAACCTTTGAGCGTCGGGGGACTCGACTCGCGTGTCGAATCATCGTGTCCGCTGGGGAAGCGTGAGGGCCTTGACCAGCTGTCAGCCCCGCTCGCTTCGAATTGCGAGGCGCTGTTCGGCCGTTAAGCGGTTGATTAGCGCGCGATCTCGAACAGTTCGTCGATGTTGCGCCCGAAATCGAACGCGATCGGCGATATGCACGGTGCCACCTTGCCCTTCGACTGTGTCTTGCGACGTGCCACCGTCTCAATGTCTGCATCGCGAAGTGCGGCGGGTATGCCTCCAGCACCCGGCCTCGAGGATGGGGCCCGTTCGCTGTGACGGATCTGAGAGCGTGCCGTAGCTGCTGTAGGCCTCAACACGTAACAGTACGCCCGCCTTGAACCATCGTAAAACCGCGCCGTCCAGCTTTGTCCACGCAATCTAAACAGCAAGGGGCGAGGGCGCGCGGGCGCGGTGCCGACCCAGGCCCTTGGGGCCCACAAGGGCCCCTTCGTTGATCATGACGGTACCGTTGAGGATAACGGTAACTGGCCACCCCTGAACCTCCAGCCCTTCATATGGGCTGTAATCCGAGCCGTCGTGAAGATCGGCGTGGCGTATCGTCCGCCGGACTGACGGATCCCAGATTGCGATGTCCGCGTCCATTCCCACGGCGATCCGTCCCTTGCGCTCTAATCCGTAGAGGCGGGCGTGATTTGTCGCGGTTAGGGCGACGAAGCGGGGCAGATCGATCCTCCCCTTCATCACACCCTCCGAAAACAGGATCGGTAGCCGAGTTTCGACACCTGGAATCCCGTTCGGGATATGGCGGAAGCTCGCGCGGCCGCGTGCGTTGAGCTTGCCTGAAGGATCGTTGAACAGGAAAGGGCAGTGGTCGGAAGAGAACAGGTCGAACACGCCCTGTTCGATGCCGCGCCAGCAGGCTTCCTGCTCTTGCTTGTCGCGCGGAGGTGGGGAGCAGACAAATTTCGCGCCTTCCCAGTTGCTGCGGTCGAGATCATCCGCGGTGAGCATGAGATATTGCGGGCACGTTTCACCCACGACCTTGCGACCGCGCGCCCGGGCTGCGCGGATCTCGTCGGCCGCCGCGCCGTTGGAGACGTGGACGATCACCACCGGTACGTCGACCACCTCGGCGAGCGACAGCGCGCGATGGGTGGCTTCGCGTTCGACGACCACCGGGCGAGAACTCGCATGGGCGCGCGGCGCGAGGTCGCCGGCGCTCTCGTGCCGGCCGATCAGATAGCGAACGGCGTCCTCGTTCTCGCAGTGCACGAGCACCAGCGCTCTCGTCCGCCGCGCGACGTCCATGGTGGCAAGGATTTCGGCATCATTCAGCCGCAACCCCTCATAGGTCATGAATACTTTGAAGGAGGTATAACCTTCGGCGACCAGCGCCGGCAGTTCCTGCCCGAGCACTGCCGGCGTCGGATCGGAGACGATCATATGAAACGAGACGTCCGTGTAGCACTGGCCCTCCGCCAGTTCGTGGTAGGCGGTCACCGCCTCGCGCAGCGACTGACCCTTCTGCTGGAGGCAGAACGGAAGCACGCAGGTGTTTCCCCGAACAAGGCCGAACGGGTGCCGCTCTCGAAGTCGTCCGCCATGCGGATGCCCTCGCCCGAGGGCTGGGCCATGTGGACGTGGCTGTCGATGCCGCCTGGTAGGACGTAGCGTCCCGTCGCGTCGAGGGTGTGGGCTCCGTCCGGCAGGCTCTCGCCGATCTGGACGATGCGCCCGTCTCGGATGCCGATGTCGGCGGCGAACACGTCGGATGCGGTGGCGATTGTGCCGTTGCGAATGACGAGGTCGAACATGGGTGCTCTCCGATCCCTGGTGTCAGACCATCACGTCGCCGCCGTTGGGGGAGAGCGACTGCCCGCAATAGTAGCCGCCCGCGTCGGAAGCCAGCAGGAGCGCCGTCGGCGCGATCTCGGCGACGTTGCCGAAGCGCCCCATGGGCAACTGGGCCTGTTTCATGGCCCGCCAGGCGTCGGTCAGTCCCATCAGCATGTCGGTCTCGATCGGTCCCGGCGCGATCGAATTGACCGTCACCCCCTTCGGCGCGGCCTCGTAGGCGAGCGCGCGAGTGAAGCCGACGATGCCGGCCTTGGCAGCGCAGTAGTGCGCGAGGCCCGGCGCGCCCTTGTAGGCGAGCTGCGACGAGAAGTTGATGATCCGGCCCCAGCCCCTCGCGGCCATGGCCGGATAAAACCGCTGGGTCACCATGAAGGTGCCACGCAGATGCACGCCGATCATGCGGTCGAAAGCGGTGGTGGTGATGTCCTCGAACGCGAGGTCGCCACCGATGCCGGCGCAGTTGACGAGGATGTCCACCGGGCCGAGAGTGCCGGCACTCCAGGCCGCGAGGGCGTCGACTGAGGCCTCGTCGGCGACGTCGCAGACGGTGTGAACCACCTCGTGGCCGGCGGCGCCGAGGCGGGCGGCCAGCGCGGCGGCATTGGCGTCGTCGCCGAACTGGCAGTAGCCGACGCGCGCGCCGTGGGCGAGGAATATCTCGACGATGGCCGCGCCGATGCCGCGGCTGCCGCCGGTCACCATAGCCGTGCGGCCGGCAAGGCTGAAACTGGTCATGGCGTTGTCTCCGGAATGGCGCCGTCAGGCGCGACGGTCCGCCAGCCACGCGGCATAGGCGCGAACGCCGTCCTCCAGCGTGTGGCGCGGCACGAAGCCGAGGTCCCGCGCGATGGCGGTGGTGTCGAAGCGGTGCTGGTAGTCGTCCAGAGGGTCGGGTCCCAAGGCGACGTCGATGTCGGCGGTGGGCAGCACGCGCCTGACCACCTCGGCGACCTCGCCGATGGTCAGGAAGCTGCCGCCGGTGGCGGTATAGACCGGCTGCGGGCAGGAGGGTGCGTCGTGGGCGCGCAGGAGGGCGTCCACCGCGTCGTCGACATGGATGAACTGGCGGGGAAAGTCGCGCCCGAACGGCAGCCGGCTCGGCCGGCCGGCCTGCGCATCCGTGATCAGGGTCCGGATCACGCAGTCGGTCGTGCGGCCCGGACCGTAGACCCAGCAAAGCCGGATCGCCACCGCGTCGAGACCGTGCTGCCGGCGATAGCCGGCCAGCAACTGCTCGGCGGCGACCTTGGTGGCGCCATAGACGGAGGAGGGTCTGAGCGGGGTATCCTCTGCCAGCCCGGGCGTGCCGGCGTCCGGCGCACGCGTCGGGCCGAAGGCACTGGTGGACGAGCAGAACACCAGCCGGCGCATCCCGAAGGTCCGCGCCAGCTCGAGCATGTTGGCCGTTCCGGTCACATTGGCCTGAACGATGCCGTAAGGGTTATCGATCATCACCATCGGCCCGGAGACCGCGCCGCAATGGATGATCGAGCCGACGCCCTCGGCACGCGCGAGGCCATGAAGCCGGTGGATGTCGCCGAGATCGGCGATGGTGACGGGGTGCTGGCCCGGCTTGAGCGCGATGTCGATGCCGAGCGCCCGCCGGCCTCCAGCGGATAGGCGCGCCAGCACGCGCTGGCCGATCAGGCCGGACGCACCGGTGACGAGAATGGTCGGTTCGGATGTCGGTTCGCTCACCGCAGAACTCCCTGCAGATGGTCTTCATGGGGCGGCTCGGCCTGTTCGATGGCCAGCTCCGCCGACAGCAGCTTGCGCGTATAGGGGTCCTTCGGCCGGGCGAAGACCTCGTCCATGCTGCCCGCCTCGACGATCCGTCCCCGGTTCATGACGGCGACGTCGTGGGCGAGCGAGCGGACCGAGTTGAGGTCGTGGGTGATGAACAGGGCCGAGAGCTGCATCCGGCTCTGCAGGTCGCGCACGAGATCGATGATCTGGGCGCGCACGCGGATATCGAGCGCCGTGGTCGGTTCGTCGAAGATGACGAAGTCCGGGCGGCTGGCGAGCGCCCGCGCGATGCCGACGCGCTTCTGTTCGCCCGCCGTGAGTTCATGGGGAAACAGCTCGGCGGTGCGCGTCGGCAGGTCGACGAGCGCCAGAACCTCGTGGACCCGCTTCAGGCGCTCGGCGGCGGACATGGTCTCCAGCATCGCCAGCGGTTCGTTGACGAGCTGGCGCACCCGCCAGCGTGGATTGAGCGCCACATAGGGTTCCTGAAACACCATCTGGATCCGGCGGCGCAATCCGCGGAAGCGTGCCTCCGGCCAGTGGGTGACGTCCTCCCCGTCGAACAGGATCCGGCCCGACGTCGCCTGCAGCAGCCGCACGAGGCACTGGCCGATGGTGGTCTTGCCCGAGCCGCTCTCGCCGACGAGGGCGAGGGTCTCGCCACGGCGCACGGTGAAGGACACGCCGTCGACCGCGCGGACGAGTTCGCCCGGCCGGCTGCCGGGGAAAATCTTCACGAGGTTCTCGATGGCGAGCAGCGGCGCGGCGTCCGTTCCGGTCCCGCGAAGCGAGGGAACCGGCCGCGCCCGCGCCGCGTCCATGAGCGCGCGGCTGTAGGGTTCGCGCGGCGCCGCGATGAATTGGGCGGTCGGCGCCATCTCCTCGATCCGGCCGCCGCGCATCACCGCGACGCGGTTGCAATAGTGCGCGACGATGCCGAGATCGTGGGTGATGAGCACCACCGAGCAGCCCATCCGCCGGCTGCGCTCCACCAGCATGTCGAGCACCTGCACCGACACGGTGGCGTCGAGCCCGAGGGTGGCGTCGTCGGCGAGCACGATCTTCGGCTCGGCGATCAGGGCCATGGCGATCACCACGCGCTGGGCCATGCCGCCCGACAGCTCGTGGGGATAGGCCTTGGCGCGTTCCTCGGGGTTGACGATGCCGACATCGGCGAGAAGCTGCACCGCCTGCGCCCAGGCGGCCTGCCGCGACAGCCGCCGGTGGCTGCGCAGCACGCGCACGAGCTGCGCGCCCACCCGCTCGACTGGATCGAGCAGCGCCTTGGCGTTGGTGCCGATCAGCGACACCGTTCCGCCGCGCAGGGAACGGCGTTCGCCCGGCGTCATCTGGCTGACGACGCGGCCTTCGACCAGCACCTCGCCGCGCTCGCGGCGCACGCCCGGCGGCAGCAGGTCGATGATGGCGCGCGCCAGCAGCGACTTGCCGGCGCCGGTTTCGCCGACGATGCCGAGGATCTCGTGCGGCATCAGCCGGAGATCGAGCCCGTCCAGCAGGACGCGCTCGCCTTCCTCCCCGTCGGCGACGAGGGTCAGGCCGTCGATCCGCAGCACGGGCGTGTCGGCGGTTTCGCTCGTCATGCCGTCTCTCCGGTGGTCTGCGGCCGGCGCCCGGCGCGGGCCGGCTTGCGGGCACGCGTGGGATCGAGCGCATCGCGCATCACGTCGCCGAGCAGGGCGAAGCAGAGCACGGCGACGACGATGGCGAGCCCGGGGAACAGCGACACCCACCACACGCCGAGGATCATCTCCTGCGCACCGGTGGAGACCATCAGCCCCCATTCCGGCGTCGGCATCCGCACGCCCGCGCCGATGAACGAGAGGCCGGCGGTGAGCAGGATCGCCATGCCGATCGATATCGAGACCTGCACCATGGCCGGCATCATCGCGTTCGGCAGCAGGTGGCGGAACATGATGTGGCGGTCGGTGGCGCCCGAGCACCGCGCCGCCGCCACGAACGGCCGCTCTCGCAGCGACAGCACCTCGGCGCGGATCAGCCGGGCGAAGATCGGGATGAACAGGATCGCGAGCACGATCGCGACGTTCCAGATCTCCTGGCCCATGACGGCCACCAGCGCCATGCCGAGCACGAAGATCGGAAAGGCCTGGATGAAGTCGAACAGCCGCATGGCGAGGCTCGACGCCGGGCCGCGATAGAAGCCGATCAGAAGGCCGAGCGGCACGCCGACGGCGAAGGCGACGGCGACCGAGACGACGCTGATCAGAAGATTGATGCGCGTCGCGTAGACCACCCGCGAGAACACGTCCATGCCGGTGATGTCGGTGCCGAACCAGTGCGCGGCGGAGGGCGGCTGCAGCGAGGCGAGGGCATCGGCCTCCACCGGGCTGTAAGGGCTGATCACCGGCGCGAACACGATCATGACGATCTGCAGGCCGAGCAGCAGGAGGCCGATCACAGCCGCCGGGCGTCGGAGCGCGAGGGGCAGCTTCATACCTTGATCCTCGGGTCGGCGAGTTCGTAGAGGATGTCCACCACGAGGTAGACGACGAGAATGAAGGCGGCGGCGACTAGGATGAAACCCTGCAGTGCCGGGTAGTCGCTGTTCATCACCGCCTGCACGGCGTACTGGCCGAGGCCGCCCCAGGAGAAGATCGTCTCGACCAGCACCGCCGCGCCGAGCAGGAAGCCGACCAGGAAGCCGATGATGGTGATGATCGGCGGCAGGCTGTTGCGCATGGCGGCGCGGATGATCACGCGTTCCGGCACGCCGCAGGCCCGGGCATGGCGGACGAAGTCGGACCGCCAGACCCCTGCGAAGATGCTCTGGGTCATCTTCATCAGCGCGCCGGCATTGACGATGGCGATGGTCAGAACCGGCAGCACGAGGCGCCCGGCGGCCGATGTCAGCGCGGCGAAGTTGCCGGCGATCAGCGCATCCACCGTGTAGAAGCCGGTGACGTAGGGCGGCGGGTTCATCATCGCGTCGATGCGCCCGAACGGCGCGGCCGCCCAGCCGAGCATGGTGAAGAACACGTAGATCAGGATGAGGCCGATCCAGAAATCCGGAATGGCGCCGGCGGCGAGGCCGTAGATCCGGGCGCCGACATCGACGGTCCCGCCCGGCCGCACCACCGAGGCGACGGCGACGGCGAAGCCGATGATCACCGTCAGGATCATGGCGTAGGTGATGAGTTCCAGCGTCGCCGGCGCGCGCTCCATCAGGTCGACCGTCACCGGATTGGAGGTGAAGATCGAGATGCCGAGATCGCCGTGCAGGACGTTGCCGCAATAGGTGAGGAATTGCACCCACAGGCTGTCGTTGAGGCCGAGCCGGTCGCGCAGCTGCGCCACCGCCTCCGGCGTCGCCATGTTGCCGAGCAGCAGCACCGCCGGATCGCCGGGCAGCAGGCGGATCAGGAAGAACGTCACGAACAGCACGCCGAACATCTGCGGCACGAGCAGCGCAAGCCGTGGCAGCACGATCTGGAGAGCGCGCGGAACGCACTCCCAACGTCGTCTCAGGGCGAGGAGCATGTCTGCATCTCCGCAATCATCGCGAGAAATATCGCCGGTCTGTCTTCGGCAGCGCATTCGGAACAGGCCGTCATGCGCGCGGCACCCATGCAAAAGTCCGGCCGGAAGCCCGCGGGCCTCCGGCCGGCTTTTCTCATTTGCTGAAGTCGTACCAGGCGTTGCTGTTCGGCGTGTACCAGGAGAAGCCGTTTACCTTGGCGCCTACTGCAAGTTGGTAGCCGGGATTGAACAGGAACACCCACGGGGCTTCCGACACCACGATCTTCTGCACGGTCTTCATGTCCGCCTCGCGGGCCGCCTGATCGGTGGAGGTGAGCGCCTTGTTGATGAGCGCGTCGACCTCGGCGTTCTTGTAGTGCGAGAAGTTCACCATCGACTGGCTGTTGATGAACAGGTTGGTCACGTAGGCCGCGTCGGGCACGATCGCCATGTCGCGGATGAAGAACATCGGCATGGTGCCCTTGGTGTAGCGCTCCACCAGGCTCGATGCCGGCAGCTTGACGAGGGTCACGTCGACGCCGGCGCGCGCGAAGGCGGTCTTCAGGATCACCGCCATCTGTTCTTCCAGCGGTTCGCCGGTGCGGTAGCCGAGTTCCGTCTTGAAGCCGTCGGGATAGCCGGCCTTGGCCAGCAGTTCCTTGCCCTTGGCGACGTCGTCCTTGTAGGGGAAGCCTTCATCCGTATAGGCCGGGTAGATCTCCGAGACCGGGCTCTTGGTCGGCCGCGCGGTGCCCATGTAGACGCTGCTCTCGATGTCGGGCCGCGGCACGAGATAGTTCATCGCCTGGCGCACCTCGACTTTGTCGAACGGCGGCAGCGAATTGTTCATCTCGAGGCGGTGCGTGTAGTTGCCGAACACTTCCCACACCTTGATCGTCGGCACCTTCTTGGCGAGGGCGATCTCGCGCGGGGTCAGCCATTCGGCGACGTCGATCGAGCCCGCCTGCAGCGCCGCGAGGCGGTTGGAGGAGGTCGGCATCTCGCGGAAGATCACCTTCTTCAGCTTGGCCTCGCCCCGATAATAATAGGGGTTGGCTTCATAGATGACTTCCTGGCCCGGCGAGAACTTCGCGATGTGATAGGGCGCGAACGAAGCCGAGTCCGTCGACAGGAAGCGGGACGCCCAGGGATCGTCCTTGGTGACGTGCTTCTTGGCTTCCGTCGAATCGATGATGCCGAGGTCGTTGTTGATCCACAGCTGCGCCAGCAGCAGCGAGGGGTGCGGGATCGAAACCTTGACGGTGTAGTCGTCGATCTTCTGGAAGGAATCGAAGCTCTCGATCTTGAGGATCTGCGTCATGTACCAGTGGAACGTGGCTTTCATGTTCCAGCCGCGCTCGAAGGTCCACATCACGTCGTCGGCGGTCATCTCGTTGCCGGCGGCGCTCTTCACACCCTTGCGCAGGTGGAAGGTGATGGACTTGTTGTCCGGCGCGATCTCGTAGCTTTCCGCCAGCGCGCCCTCGATCTTGGTGAAGTCCTCCACCTTGGCGCCGTTCGGGTCGTCCTTCATCGCGTAGACGAGCAGGCGCTCGAATATGTTGCGCCGCGCCTCGTGGCCGGCTTCCGTCGGCGGATATTCCTGGTCGAGGGATTCGGGCGTGCGGGGGCCGGCGACGATCAGGGTCTCGTTCGCGCTCTGGGCGTGCGCGGACGGGCTTGCGGCCATCACCGCGAAGGCGAGGGCGGAGAGCGTATACGACAGGCGTTTCATGCGCATCGGGTGGTTTCCTCGGGCAACGGGTCAGAGGGGGGAGGAAGGGAGGGGAGGGGCAGGCACTGCGCCCAGCCGGATGCCGACCGGGGAAACGTCGCGGAACTCGCAGTCCGCGTCCGAGCCGTCCTTGTGGACGTGCATCGCGAGACGCCCCGATGCGCCGAGCATCGTCATCGGGACATGCCAGACGGCGGTGCGGTACTGCACGCCGGTGTCGCCGGGCACGACAAAGGCCGCAAGGCCGGCGAGGTCGGGCCCGCCGTCGGGCGCGTCCGGCGCGACGACGACGAGATAGGCTTCACCGTCGAGGGGCAGGAACGCCTGCGTCGAATGGAGGTGGCGTTCCATCAGGCTCACCACGTGCCGGCCGGGCTCGCTCGGCCCCGGGGGCGCGACGACCTCCAGCACCGCTCGCGCTCCGGGCCGGCCGTTGAAGGGCAGGGCGGTGCGGGTTACCTCCGCCACGACGTCGCCGAACGGCGCGAACGCCTCGGGCGTCAATGGCTGGGCGGCGATTTCACGCATCGCCCGCCTCCCCGGATGCGGCGTCGCGTTCGAGCCAGGCGCGGGCGATCTCCTCGCGAGTCGTGAACCAGACGTCGTGATACTGGCGCGCATAGTCGAAGAAGCGCTTCAGCGAGCGGATGCGGCCGGGGCGCCCGATCATCCGCGGATGCAGCCCGATCGACATCATGCGCGGGCCGCGCGCCGCCTCGGCATACAGCACCTCGAAGCTCTCGCGCATGTAGAGGAAGAAGTCCTCCGCCTGCGCTAGGCCGGGCGAGTTCCAGAAGCGGATGTCGTTGACGTCGCAGGTATAGGGCACGACTAGGCGGCGCTCGCCCCCGACATCGACGAAATAGGGGACGTCGTCATTGTAGGCATCGGAATCGTAGATGAACCCGCCCTCCTCGGCGAGCAGGCGGCGGGTGTGGATGCTCGGTCCGTAGCGGCAGTACCAGCCGACCGGACGTTTGCCGCAGGTTGCCTCGAAGGAACGAATAGCGCGAGCTATGTGGTCGCGTTCCTCCTCTTCGGTGAGGCGGAACACCTCCTCCCAACGATAGCCGTGGCTGCAGATCTCGTGGCCACCAGCAACCGCGGCCCGCGCCACGTCCTGGTTCTGCTCGAAGGCGACGGCGCAGGCGAAGAACGTAGACGGCACGCGAGCATCCGCGAGCGAGTCGAGAATACGCCAGATGCCCACCCGCGAGCCGTATTCGTACATGGATTCCATGGCGAGGTTACGAACATCGCGTGGGACGGCGTAGCTTCCCCACTCCGTCATCGGCTCCTGGTCTGGGTCGCCCATGGCGAACGAGCGCTCTGAGCCTTCCTCGTAATTGATCACCACATTGATCGCTAGGCGCGCGCCATTCGGCCAGGTTCCCGCCGGAATGCGCGGCCCGTAACCGATAAGATCGCGCCCGGGCGCGGAGAGGGTAGGAGATGGCATGCCAGCCTCGCACATTGCAGGCACTATTGCGTGCAATGTTAAGCATTAAGCAAAAGTCGTGCCAAGCTGTTATGTGAACGCGCACTCCACGACGAAATTTGCGAGAGCGTCCTCAGGCAAGCCTGCCGTGCGCCGGCTGGGACGATCTTCGGTTGGGCCGCGGCGAAGGGGGCCCAGCGAAGGGGGCGGGACTGTCCGAAGCAGCGTCCGGTTCGGTCGGATCCATGCGATCGCGATGGAGGGATGTCCTTGAGGGTCGAATCCGAGCGCGTTTCCCTTGGGTCGGAGAGGCTCGTCCGCAGGGTGGCGTGTCCGGACGAGGCGGGATCGCGTCCCGCCTCTGCGCCGGATCGCATGCCCATACCGTCATGCCGGTGCGCAGATCGCGATCCGGGAATGCATTGCCGGCGACGGGAGATTCAGCCGCGCAGGAATTCGTAGATATCGACTTCCTGTCGCCTGGCTTCCGACAGATTGAGACTGGCGATGATATGCTCGAAATGGTGGGCCATCTCGTGGGCCGCGTCATCGGGCCGGTTCGCCTCGATCAAGTCGGTTAGTCGTTCATGCTCATGCGTAAGGCACAAAATGCCGGTCTTTTGTTCATATACGGACTGGATCAGCACGCCGCGCCGGATCAGCACCCCAAGCATCCGCCCGAAGACGGGATTGCGGGCAATCTCCGCGATGAGATGATGAAAATATGCGGCCACCCGATTGACGCTTGGATCCTGCTTTTCGAACATTTCGCGCTCGCGCTGCAGGTGTTGGCGAAGGCGTTCGATGTCCACCGCCGTCGCCCGCTGGCAGGCCAAGCGGACCACAACACACTCAAGCTCGCGCCGTGCCTCGTAGACATGGTGTGCATCTTCAATGGTTGGGCGTGAGACGAAGGCGCCACGGTTGAGCTGGAACACGACGACATCCTCGTCGCGCAGCCGTTCCAGCACGCGCCGCACCCGCGACCGGGGTACGTCGTAGGCTTCGGCCAGTTTCACTTCGTTAAGATGCTCGCCAGCGCGCAGATGCTTATCGATGATCGCGTCGACCAGCCGCTCATAGATGAGGTCTTCTGTGGGGTGCTTGCCACGAAGCCGGACGCCGTTCTCCTCGCTGGACATATCCACCCGCACCGCGACATTTCGATCTCGCCCTCTTAAAGCATGGGCAAGTTCGACGGAAAGCACAATTTTTGCGGACGGATGATCCGCGACGGTGTGGGTAAGGTGAAATAAACAAAGCGGATCGTTGCCGTCATTCCGGCTGTTATTGCCCCGCGGGCCACACGCGTTTATTCGCTGTCGGCGCAGGGCCGCATCCGATGGGTGAACCGCCTCGAGTTCTAGAGGCCTTCGGCGTTCGCTTTTGTGCTTCCGTTCGAACTCGATTGGCGAGAGCATTCCGTTCCGTGCGTGCTTCTGGGCGGAGTTGTAGAAGATCTCGATGTATCGAATACGTCTCTGCGCTTCACCCCGCGTGCTGTGGACATTGCGGTGTACGCGTTCTCGCTCGAGTAGGTTGAAGAAGCTCTCTACTACAGTGTTGTCGTGGCAGTTGCCCCCACGGCTCATCGAGGGCTGCAGAACGTGGTGCTTCAGGCACGGAGCCCACTCCACGCTCGAGAACATATTTCGGCACGGATCTTTTGCATGCCAATCTTGCGTCAAGTTTCCGCGCTGATTGACATCGAGGGTGCGCAGCAGACATCTCGACGGACCCGAGGGGCTCGCCCCCACCTCCTGAGCGTGAGCAAATCGACCGTTACGTCTCCCGTGTGCGGCCGTGTACATGAAACTCACTGGCTGTGGTCTGCGTAGCCTCGATTTGGCCGCCGCATGCATGGATGGAGGCATTCGCATTTCACCAGAGCTACCGGCAGCATCTCGCGGGAGGGATAGCGCTATGACATTCCATAAGATTCGTTATGCGTCTCGCTTTTGTAGGCGGGGTAGATTCCATTTTCAAATGCAACGAAGGCATAAATGGTCATGATTTCAGGAGGATGGAATGGCCCGCTCCTTTGTGCATTTGAGTTTGGAGGAACGCCGCGTCATCGCGCGGATGCATGGTGAGAAGAGCACGCAAGCCGAGATTGCCCGTACGCTGCGGCGGGACCGCTCGACGATCTGCCGGGAACTGCGGCGCCATGTCCGTCGACAGGCCGGCCTGTTTGCCGGCATCGACCTCGGCCTTCTTCAGTCACTCGTTCAATGAGTGCGCAGAGCAACCGATCTTCGCCGCAATCCAGACAATTGCCTGCCAGCGCGACCGGTGCTCGGCCTCGTGATCCGGCACAAGCCGCACGGCCCGCTCGCGCACCTCAGGCGAGAACGTGTTCGTCGTCTTGTTCATTATAGCCCCATCCTCTCGGGAGTTGTGGCCTCCGGCAAAACCGGGACGGTTCAGTCCGTCGTGCTCCGTCCTCGCGACGCGTCGCGCGTGATAGTGCATGGGCGGATCGAAGCGAGATTCGGCTCGACCAAGGCTCATCCAGCAAAGGGCGAACGATGCTCCCGGGGATCGGAGAGCTTTGATATCGCCCGCGCTTGGCGCCCAAGTGGCTTGGAGTCTTCGTCACGGAGAGGCTCGCCATGGCATGCGTCGCCAACGGGATTGGGCGGAAGCCTCAACCAAGCGTCGTTCACTCCACAAATCGCAATTGACACACGGCCGCAATATTGGCGCGCGATCGTATCATTCGCAAAGGGGCCCGGGCGGTCGGATCGGCGCGCACGGTTTGCTGGGGTGGGGATATCATGTCTGCGGTTCGGAACGGGGGCTCCGCGAGCCTTCTCGTGAGCGTGGCGCTCGTCGTCGGCTTTGCCGGGCCTGGCTTCGCCCAATCGTTGCCGACCGGGGGCTCCGTCGCAGCCGGTGCGGCCACCATCGCGACGCCCTCAGGGACGAGCCTCGTCGTCACCCAAACCTCCCGCAACGCAATCATCAACTGGCGAGCCTTCTCCGTCGGCCAGGGCGCCACCGTCGCCTTCCAGAACGGCTCCGGCGCCACGCTCAACCGCGTCACCGGCAACGTTCCCTCCCGCCTCGACGGCACCATCACCGCCACCGGCTCCCTCTTCCTCGTCAACCCGGCCGGCGTGACGGTCGGAACCACCGGCCGCATCGCAACCGGCGGCTCCTTCCTCGCCTCCACCCTCGACGTCCCCGACGCCGACTTCATGAAGGGCGGCGACCTCACCTTCAAAGGCACGTCCACCGCGAGCGTCGTGAACTACGGCGAGATCGGGTCGCTCGGCGGCGACGTCGCCCTGATCGCTCGCAAGGTCGAGAATGCCGGAACGATCGACGCCCCGAACGGCACGGCGGCGCTCGCCGCCGGCTACGAGGTTCTCGTCCGCGACGGCGACCTCGACGGCGGCAAGTTCGTGGTCAAGGTCGGCGGTGCCGACACCGAGGCGAAGACGAGCGGCAAGATCCGGGCGGCAGCCGCGGAACTGCGCGCCAATGGCGGCAACGTCTATGCCCTCGCCGGCAACACCGACGGCATCGTCGCCGCCACCGGCACCGCCAAGACCGGCGGCCGCATCTTCCTGACCGCCGGCGATACCGGCCGCGTGGACGTGAGCCAGAAGGTTGTCGCCCGGTCCGCCTCGTCCGGCGGCAAGGCGAAGGGCGGCGCGATCCGCGTCTCGGCGAAGAAAGTCGCCGTCTCGGGCACTCTCGACGCCAAGGGCGACACCGATGCCGGCGGCTCCATCGTGGTCGACGGTGGCGACCTCACCTTCGCTCAAGCCGTCATCGATGTGAGCGGTTCGACCGGCGGCCTGATCGAAATCGGCCACCAAGTCGCAAACGCATCCTATCGGTCAGAGACGATTAGTGCCGATAGTTCAACCGTGCTTCGCGCCGATAGCACAGGCGCCGGATCTGGTGGGGCGATTCGATTATCCGCGGCAGCCGTCATAACGACCGCAGGGCAGATCACTGCGCGGGGTGGGCCATCTGCGGGCAACGGCGGACAAATCGGACTGAGCTCGGGCACGGTCAACGCGACCAGCGGCGGCGTACTCAACATTAGCGGCACTTTGGACGCCTCCTCGCCGACCGGCCAAGGTGGATCGATTGAGATTTCTGGACGGTTTGTTCTCCCCTCAGGTAACATGAATGCAGACGGCGTATCCGGAGGGGCGATATCCATTCAAAGTAGCGGCATCACGCAATCTGGAACAATTACCGCCAACGGCTCGTCCGGACCGGGCGGCACTGTTACGCTGAGAGTACTGGCAAGCCTCATCCAAACTTCGACTGCCCGGACCGCGGCCAATAGCGGATATGCATCCGGTGGTACTGTTGCCCTGATTGGCGCATCCGGCGCCAACGTCTTCACCTCCGGGGTGGTGACTGCCGTGGGAGGCCGGGGCGGAACGATTTCGGCGCTGGGCAACAGCGTAACGCTTGCTGCAGCCAATTTCGACGCCAGCGGCACCACCCTCGGCGGCAAAGTGCATATTGGTGGAGCAATGCACGGCACTGGTTTCAACACGTCTTATACGACGGTTGTAAACGGCGCCACCACGCTCCGCGCTGATGCAACCGCGTCCGGTAATGGCGGTGAAATAGTCGTTTGGTCAGATAGCTCTACAAAGTTTTGGGGGCACGCGAGTGCGCGCGGCGGCGCTATGGGCGGAAATGGGGGCACGGTTGAAGTCTCCAGCGGCAATACGCTCACCTATGGCGGCGTCGTCGATGCGAGTTCGCTCGCTGGTACACCAGGCACGTTGCTGCTCGATCCAAAGAACATTACCATCAGCGCGGCCGCCGGTGGGCTCGCCCAATACGACCTTCTAGATCCGAATACCGGACATGGCTCTGGGTTTGGTACACAGCTCGTACAGATGCCGGGCGGCACGATCATCGTGACGAAACCCCTTGATGACGTCGCGGGCGCAGTGGGCGCGGGGTCGGTCTTTTATTACAACAGCTCAACTGGCGCACTCATATCTGCCCTTCAGGGCACAAATTCCGGTGACAACATCGGAAGCGGCGGCCTATTTTTTATAAACTATAATAACTATCAAAATTATTATGTTAAAGGAACAACTCAGATATTCGTCAACGACACAACCGCCCCCTATCTAGTTCTCAGTCCAAATTGGAATGGCGGGGCCGGCGCCATAACATGGGCTGGCGCGAATTCGACCGTAGCGGGCGTCGTATCGGCGTCCAACAGCCTCGTCGGCAGCACGGCAGGCGATAGAATCGGCGACAATTTTCAGATCGCGATATTGCCCAATAATAACTACGTGAGCATCTCGCCAACTTGGGGTGCAGGAAAGGGCGCGGTGACAATGGGGTCCGCGTCAACCGGCATCATCGGCGCCGTGTCTTCCAATAATAGTATTATAGGCTCCGCTAGCGACAGGACCGACGGGTCCAACCTACCAGGAGACCGCATCGGGTCAAATGGTATCACAGTGCTTCTTAACGGAAACTTCGTCGTCAGAAGTCCCAATTGGAACCAGAATGCGGGCGCAATTACTTTTTTCTCGCAGACGACGTCGACCGTAGGAGTTGTGAGCGCCAGCAATAGCTTTGTCGGAACCAACGCCGGGCAATTCTACCACAATACGAATTTCACCAATCCATATACAAATCAGCCCGGCTCCACATATGGATACTATGGCGGAGACAATTTCGCAGCTTACGATATCGTACAACTATCACAATATTACTTCGTTATAACCTCACCAAATTGGTCAATTGGGAGAGGCTCCGTAACCATTGCCAGCTCTCAGAGCGGAATTACCGGCACCGTATCTGGTTCAAACAGCTTGATAGGAACCACAGGCGGAACGCAATATGAATCTATATATGGATACAATCTATATTATGGCTCTGATTCGGTCGGGTCCAACGTTTTCGCGCTGACGAACGGCAACTTCGTTGTAACGAGTCCGTCATGGAATTCAAATCGCGGCGCGGCAACATTTTCATCCGTCACAGCCCCCACCCTCGGGGCCGTCTCGTCGTCTAACAGTCTGATTGGCTCAACGGCAGGTACGCCCGGTTCAACAGGTCAAAGGTTGGGTGGGGGCAATAATGGTATTTTCGGCGGAGACCAAGTAGGTACGTCTGTTACGCCGCTCGCGAGTGGGAATTATGTCGTTAGGAGCACAGAATGGGACGGCTCTAAGGGGGCAGTGACATTCGGATCCGGAATGGCGGGCGTTGTTGGCGCAGTTTCATCAACAAACAGTTTGGTTGGATCTGCAGCGGGTGACCGTGTTGGTGGCGGCGGTGTCACGCTTTTGGGCAACGGCGACTACGTGTTCACCAGCCCTTCCTGGAGCAGCAGCAAGGGCGCCGTCACGCGCGGCGCAGCAACCGGCGGCTTGATCGGCTTCTTGGACGCATCGAATAGCATTGTCGGCGCAACAAGCAATGATCCCGCGACGGGCCTGGGAGGCGACAGCATTGGGAGTGGTGGGATAGTCGTCCTATCCAATGGATCGTGGGTTATCTCGAGTCCAAATTGGAGTGCATTTAGGGGTGCAGTGACATTAATGTCCGCCACTCAGGCGACTTCGGGCGCTATTACAGCATCGAATAGCCTCGTTGGCACAACTTCGGGGACACTATATAAGTATGATGGCATACATTACTGGCAAATAGGTGGCGACCAGATTGGGTCGGGAGGGATCATCACGCTCTCATATAATAATGGTAGCAATTTCCTGATCCTCAGTCCGTACTGGGGCACCAACAAGGGCGCGGTGACATTTCAGGATCCAAATTCTTTTGCGACCGGCGCTCTATCGTCCTCAAATAGCTTGGTCGGCGCCAACAGCGGGATCGTAAGTTATTACACCAATAATGGTGTGACGTATGGATATTATAATGGCGGCGATTCGATCGGCACAGGCGGAAGCGCACAGTATAATTATAACCCTGCAACGGGCGAATATTACACGAATATTCTCGTTCTTGAAAATAATAACTATGCCATATCGAGCCCGTCATATGCCTTGAATAAAGGGGCCGTCACCTTCGGAAGCGCCACTTCTGGAATCTCCGGCGTAGTTGATAATACCAACAGCTACGTGGGCACAACGGCAGGCACCTCCTACAACGCGGGCGCCGGATCTGGATACACCATGATCGCCTATCAAGGTGGCGATCAACTCGGTTACGGCGGCTTCCAGAAGCTCTCAAATAATAATATTCTGATCCAGTCTCCCATGTGGAACAATACCGCCGGCGCGGTGACCTGGTCCAATGGCGTTAGCCCGTTCCACGGGACAATATCATCGACAAATAGCTTGATCGGCTCCTCGGCGGGCGACCGTATCGGGTACAATGTGGCCACCTCTAGTGGCGCCTCGTTTGTATTAGCCAATGGAAATTATCTCATAACGTCCCCCGGGTGGAATGGTGGCAGGGGTGCCGTGACGTTCGGCGCAGCCGGCGCAGCCGTTACGGGCGTCGTGTCTGCCAATAACAGTCTTGTCGGCGCGTCAACCGGGAACGCGATCGGCAGCGGCGGTGTCACGGGGCTTGCCGGCGGCGGCTACATCATATCCAGCCCCAACTGGCCTGGAGCGACGTGGAGCAGCGGCGGGGCGCTGACAGGCACCGTCAGCGTAGCCAACACTTTCACGGGCGCGCCTGCTGGTGGCACGTCGGTGGTTACGCCTCTGAATAATTCGACGACATTTGCCATCTCGGCCTCGGATATAGGCAGTGGCGCGGCGGCCGTCGTCATGACCGATCCGACTAGCTTCAACTATAGCAACCTCGCCGCATCGAGCGTCGTCATTAGCCCACTTCTAATTACCTCTGCACTAAATTCTGGCACTTCAATAATCCTTGAAGCCAATAATGATATTACAATTAATGATGCCATATTAGCCAATCAAGGCTCTGCTGCGACCCTTACTCTGAAGGCGGGGCGCAGCGTATTTGTTAACGCGCGTATTGATACTGGAAATGGTAATATTGCCATCACTGCCAACGATACGGTTGCACAAGGGGTCGTGGATGGCCAACGGGACACTGGCGCCGCCGCCATAACGGTGGCAACGGGATCGGCTATATCCGCCGGGACGGGGACCATATCGCTCGTCCTTGCCGCGGGCCTTGATAAGACACACAGCGCAGCCGGCAACATTTCGATTGCAAGCGCGATCACGGCCTCATGGGTCCTTGTCGAGAACATGGGCGCACAGAACGGTACGGTCACGCTCTCGAGCGGTGGGACGATCACGGCCACCGTCACCGGCACATCAATCACGATCGGCACCGGCGGCGATTTTATCAACAACAGTGGCGCCGCGGCTCTTACACCCGGCGCCGGCCGATGGCTGATATATTCCGCATCCTCTGGGGGCGACGTATTTGGTGGCTTGGATAGCGCCAATACCGCCGTGTGGAACACCGCCGTTGGCGGGAGCGTGGCCGCCTCCGGCAATCGCTATGTGTTTGCTCAGGCGGGTGTATTGAAGGTCCAAACAACCAGCACTGCCAAGACGTACGGCGACGACGCCACGGGCCAGATCCAGGGTAACTATGTCATCACTGGGCAGCCATCTGTGGCTGGCGCCTACCTGGGCGATACCACCCACCTATATACGGGAACGCCCGTTATTTCATCGGCGGGTGCTACGGCGAATGCGTCGGTTCAGTCAGGTGGATATGCGATTAGCGGCGCCATCGGGAGCCTCGCTGTTACGGCACTGGGATATTCGTCCAGTCCATTCTTCCAGAATAGCGGCGTGTTGACTGTCAACGCCCGCCCGATAACCGTCACTGCTGATCCTCAGAGCCGGTCTTACGGCAGCGCGAATCCCACGCTGACTTACGTCATCGGGGGCAGCGGATTGGCCAACAACGACAGCCTCACCGGGTCATTGGCGACTGCAGCCACTTCCACATCGAACGTCGGAACATACACGATTACCCAGGGGTCGCTGGTCGCATCCTCAAACTACACTCTAAGCTACGTTGGTACGAATCTCAGTGTTACGGCGCGTCTGCTGACGGTTACTGCGACCAATGCCACGAAGACCTATGACGGCCTCGCCTTCTCCGGCGGAAACGGCGTCACCTATACCGGCTTCGTCAACGGCCAGACGGCTTCGATCCTCGGCGGTAGCCTCGCCTACGGCGGCAACGCGCAGGGCGCCATCAACGCCGGAACCTATGCCCTCACTGCGTCCGGCCTCATCTCCAGCAACTACGCGATCGCCTACGCCCCGGGCACCCTGAATGTGGACAAGGCCGCGCTGACGGTCACCGCCATCAACGCCACCAAGACCTATGACGGGCAGGCGTTCTCCGGCGGAAACGGCGTCACCTATGCCGGCTTCGTCAACGGCGAGACGGCCGCGGTGCTCGGCGGCAGCCTCGCCTACGGCGGCAACGCGCAAGGCGCCATCAGCGCCGGGACCTACGCCCTCACCGCCTCCGGCCTCACCTCGGGCAACTACACCATCGGCTACGCCCCGGGCACCCTGAATGTGGACAAGGCCGCGCTGACGGTCACCGCCATCAACGCCACCAAGACCTATGACGGCCTCGCCTTCTCCGGCGGGAACGGCCTCACCTATGCCGGCTTCGTCAATGGCGAGACGGCCGCCGTGCTCGGCGGCAGCCTCGCCTACGGCGGCAGCGCGCAGGGCGCCATCAACGCCGGGACCTACGCCCTCATTGCCTCCGGCCTCACCTCGGGCAACTACGCGATCGGCTACACGTCCGGCACGCTCTCCGTGAACAAGGCCGCGCTGACGGTCACCGCTAACGATGCCACCAAGGCCTACGACGGCCTCGCCTTCTCCGGCGGAAACGGCCTCACCTATGCCGGCTTCGTCAACGGAGAGACGGCCGCCGTGCTCGGCGGTAGCCTCGCCTATGGCGGCAACGCGCAGGGCGCCATCAATGCCGGGACCTACGCCCTCACCGCCTCCGGCCTGACCTCCGGCAACTACACCATCGCCTACACGCCGGGCGCCCTGATCGTGAACAAGGCCTCGCTGACCGTCACCGCCAACAACGCCACCAAGACCTACGACGGCCTCGCCTTCTCCGGTGGCAACGGCGTCACCTATACCGGCTTCGTCAACGGCGAGACCGCCGCGGTCCTCGGCGGCAGCGTCGCCTACGGCGGCAACGCGCAAGGCGCCATCAACGCCGGGACCTACGCCCTCACTGCGTCCGGCCTCACCTCCGGCAACTACACAATCGCCTACACGCCGGGCACCCTGAACGTGAACAAGACCGCGCTGACGGTCACCGCTAACGATGCCACCAAGGCCTACGACGGCCTCGCCTTCTCCGGCGGAAACGGCCTCACCTATGCCGGCTTCGTCAACGGAGAGACGGCCGCCGTGCTCGGCGGTAGCCTCGCCTATGGCGGCAACGCGCAGGGCGCCATCAATGCCGGGACCTACGCCCTCACCGCCTCCGGCCTGACCTCCGGCAACTACGCCATCGCCTACACGCCGGGCGCCCTGATCGTGAACAAGGCCTCGCTGACCGTCACCGCCAACAACGCCACCAAGACCTACGACGGCCTCGCCTTCTCCGGTGGCAACGGCGTCACCTATACCGGCTTCGTCAACGGCGAGACCGCCGCGGTCCTCGGCGGCAGCGTCGCCTACGGCGGCAACGCGCAAGGCGCCATCAACGCCGGGACCTACGCCCTCACTGCGTCCGGCCTCACCTCCGGCAACTACACAATCGCCTACACGCCGGGCACCCTGAACGTGAACAAGGCCGCGCTGACTGTTACGGCGACGAATGCCGCCAAGACTTATGACGGCCTCGCGTTCTCCGGCGGAAATGGCGTCACCTATGCCGGCTTCGTCAATGGCGAGACGGCCGCCGTGCTCGGCGGCAGCCTCGCCTACGGCGGCAACGCGCAAGGCGCCGTCAACGCCGGCGCCTACGCCCTCACCGCTTCCGGCCTCACCTCGGACAACTACACGATCGGCTACACGCCGGGCGCCCTGATCGTGAACAAGGCCTCGCTGACCGTCACCGCCAACGATGCCACCAAGACCTATGACGGCCTCGCCTTCTCCGGTGGCAACGGCGTCACCTATACCGGCTTCGTCAACGGCGAGACCGCCTCGGTCCTCGGCGGCAGCCTCACCTACGCCGGTAACTCGCAGGGTGCCATCAACGCCGGCACATATGCGATCAGCGCCTCCGGCCTGACCTCCGGCAACTACACGATCGCCTACACGCCGAGCACGCTCTCCGTGAACAAGGCCTCCCTCACCGTCACCGCCAACAACGCCACCAAGACCTATGACGGCCTCGCCTTCTCCGGCGGAAACGGCCTCACCTATGCCGGCTTCGTCAACGGCGAGACCGCCTCGGTCCTCGGCGGCAGCCTCACTTACGCCGGTAACTCGCAGGGTGCCATCAACGCCGGGACCTACGCTCTCACTGCGTCCGGCCTCACCTCCGGCAACTACGCGATCGCCTACACCGCCGGCACCCTGAATGTGGACAAGGCCTCCCTCACCGTCACCGCGAACAATGCCACCAAGACCTATGACGGCCTCGCCTTCTCCGGCGGAAACGGCCTCACCTATGCCGGCTTCGTCAACGGCGAGACCGCCTCGGTCCTCGGCGGCAGCCTCACTTACGCCGGTAACTCGCAGGGTGCCATCAACGCCGGGACCTACGCTCTCACTGCGTCCGGCCTCACCTCCGGCAACTACGCGATCGCCTACACCGCCGGCACCCTGAATGTGGACAAGGCCTCCCTCACCGTCACCGCGAACAATGCCACCAAGACCTATGACGGCCTCGCCTTCTCCGGCGGAAACGGCGTCACCTATGCCGGCTTCGTCAACGGAGAGACGGCCGCGGCGCTCGGCGGTAGCCTCGCCTATGGCGGCAATTCGCAGGGCGCCGTCAACGCCGGCGCCTACGCCCTCACCACTTCCGGCCTCACCGCGGGCAACTACGCGATCACCTACTCCCCGGGCACCCTGAATGTGAACAAGGCGTCGCTCACCGTCACTGCGAACAACGCCACCAAGACCTATGACGGGCAGGCGTTCTCCGGCGGAAACGGCGTCACCTATGCCGGCTTCGTCAACGACGAGGATGCATCGGTGCTGAGCGGCGGCCTCGCCTACGGCGGCAATTCGCAGGGCGCCGTCAACGCCGGCGCCTACGCCCTCACCGCTTCCGGCCTCACCTCGGACAACTACGCGATCGCCTACCAGGCAGGCGCGGTCACCGTCGCCCAGCGGACGATCACCGTCGCAGCGGACGCGAAGGCGATGACCTACGGCGACGGCGTGCCGGGGCTGACGTGGAGCGTCACGAGTGGCAACCTCGTCAACGGCGACACGCTCTCCGGCGCGCTCGCGACCGCGGCCTCGCCGACCGCGAATGTCGGCACCTATGCCGTCACCCAGGGCACACTCGCGGCCTCCGCCAACTACGCGCTCACCTATGTCGACGGTGTGCTGAATGTGACGCCGCGAGCGATCACGGTGGCGGGGAACGATGCGGCGATGGTCGCGGGGACGGCGGTGCCGGCGCTCGGTTGGTCGGTGATCCATGGTTCGCTCGTCGACGGCGACGCGCTCTCCGGCGCGCTCGCCACAGCGGCGACGGCCGGGTCGCCCGCCGGTGTCTACGCCATCCTCCAGGGTACGCTCGGCGCCTCGGCGAACTATGCGCTGACCTACGTTCCGGGCGCACTCACGGTGACGGCCGCGCCCGTGCCACCGAACACGGCGGGCGTTCCGCCGGTCGCGGTCGCGGCCGCGCTCGCGGCGACGCCGAACCGCTTCGTCGAGACCTCGGCCTCCAACGCCACCGTCGTGTTCACCACGAGCACGACGTCGCCCCTCACGGTGACCGGCGGCGAGAGCGGCGGCACGGCGACCCAGGCGTCGGGTGGTTCAGCCAGCGGCGGCACGACGGAGGCGAGCGGCTCCGGCTGCACCGGCGGGGCGACGTCGAGTGCCGCCTGCACGGCGACGCCGCATCCCGAGAACCGCCGCGTCGGCCGCTTCCTCACCTTCTCCGCCGCCACCCCGCGGCCGTCGCCGACTGGCAACGGTGCTGCGACGGTGCAATGATCCCGGCCGGCGGCGACCGAACGGACGCCGCCGGCCTCCACCTTGCGATAGGCGGCGCTCGTCGTCGCCGAGACGCCGCCGCGATCCGATCCCGTTTCGTCCCGTCCGACCGAGAGTTCCGCCCCGATGCCCGCTCGCCGCTCCGTTCTCCCGGCCCGCCTCTCGCCTGCCCTGCTCGGCCTGACGCTCGCAGCCGCCCTCGCGGGGGTGCCGCAGGCCGCCTTCGCCCAGGCCCGCGGCGTCGTCGAGCGCAACCTGCCCCCCATCGTCGGAACCACCGGCGGCCTCGCGCAAGGCACCGCCCCCGCCACGCCGGCCGAGGACACCGCGCCCCTCGGCACCGACCTCATCGGCATCCGCCTCATCGGGCCCGACGTCGCCGTCACCGCCAAGCCTCGGTCGGGCCTATCCTTCACCGGCATCGAGGGCGTCCCCGCCGCCCGCCTCGACGCCGCCCTGAAGCCCTTCCTCGGCAAGCCGCTCTCCCGCAAGCTCGTCGCCGATATCCAGGCCGCCATCGCCAAGACCTATCGCGGCGCCGGACGCCCCTTCGTCTCCGTCACCGCCCCGCCCCAGGAGGTCACCTCCGGCGTCCTCCAACTGCGCGTCGTCCCCTTCAAGGCCGGCTCCGTCAAAGTCGACGATCCGGCCAACGCCGCCGCAACCGATGCCGCCCTCGCCGCCTCCGTCCGCGCCCCGCAAGGCCAGATCATCGAGGGAACCCAAGTCTCCGAGGACCTCGACTGGATCAACCGCTATCCCTACCGCCAGCTCAACGGCGTCTTCGAACCCGGCTCGACCCCCGGCTCCAGCGACCTCACCCTCGAGGTCTCCCGCGCCAAGCCCTGGCAGGCCTATGCCGGATGGGCCAACACCGGCACCAAGGAGACCGACCTCAACCGCTACTTCGTCGGCTTCGGCGCCGGCATCGAGGCCCTCCACGACCTCACCCTCTCCTACCAGCTCACCGGCAGCGGCAACCTTCTCTCCAACCCCGCCTCCATCAACCTCTCCGGCACCGACTGGCCCTCCTATGTCAGCCAGGCCGGGCGCATCGCGCTGCCCACCTTCGCCCGCCAGTCGATCGAGGTCGCCCCGAGCTTCGTCGCCACCAGCCAGGACGCCGCCGGCGACCTCCTCACCTTCCAGAACACCACCTTCGAACTGCCGATCCTCTACCGCTCCGCCCTCTCCAACCTCTCCTCCTCCCTCGCCGGCTGGGGCGAGATCTATGGCGGGGTGACGCCGCGCTGGCTGTCGCGCAAGACCTGGTATCAGGGCACCGACATCGCCGAGGGATCGGCCGGCGTGTTCGACCTCGTCGCCGGCTGGGCCGGATCGTGGGATCATGCCGAGGGCGGCTCCACCGCCCTCGACGTCCGCCTCCTCGTCAATCCCGGCGGCCTCGTCCCCGGCAACAATGACGCCACCTGGGAGACCTTCTCGAACGGCCGGGTGACGAGCGCGGAATATGCCTATCTCTATGCGACGCTGACCCAGGTCACCCCGCTCGTCACCCTGCCCGGCCTGTCGGGGGCGACGTTCCTCAAGGGCTTCTCCTGGAACACGAGCCTCACCGGCCAGATCGCCGGCCAGGCGCTGCCGGACACCGAGCAGCTCGCCATCGGCGGCTATTACGGCACCCGCGGCTACACGCTCGACGACGGCAGCGTCGACGCCGGCTTGGTGCTGCGCGACGAACTGCGGCTGCCGACCTTCCCGCTCCTCGGCGCCCTCGGGCTCAAGGCGCCCGGCATCGGCGCCCTCGACGATGTCGTCTCGCCCTACGCCTTCCTCGATGTCGGCTACGGCTACAACTACAACCTCAACGCCCTGCAGAGCCTCGAGCAGAACGCCAACACCACCTTGGTCGGCCTCGGCGCCGGCATCGACTACACCCTCGCCCACAACGTCCAAGCCGGGGCGCTGGCCGGCGTCGCCCTCACCAACGGACCTGAAACGGACCGCGGGACCGTTACGGTCCAGGGGCGGGTCAGCATCGCGTTCTGAGGGGATCGGGTGAGGGGGAGGATTCAGCGAGCGGGCAACGACCCGCCGAGGATGGTCTTCCGGCTGCGACCGCTCCCGTCATCCACCGCCCCAGGATGATGCGCGGCATATGAGCCACCTTTTCGCTAGAGCGCCGGAAGCAAGCAGCCCCTCATGGACAAACGCAACGGGGCAAGCGGACGCGATGCCGCCTGCCCCGCCGTTTGCCAAGAGTCTGGATCAGGCGGCCGCGACGGCGGCCGGCTTCAGGACGTCTTCGGTGATGCGCAGATCGTCGGCGAGCGGCCGGACCGGGGCAAGGCCGAGGGTCTGCAGGTTGCCGTGATAGGCGCGCACCGCCTCGTCGGTGGCGATGTTGCCCTCGACCACGGCGCGCATCAGTTCGATCAGCACGAGCGGCGCCTCGGCGAGGTTGATCTTGCGGCCGAACAGCGCGAGGCGACCGCCGTAGCGCTCGGTCTGCGCGATGAGCTCGAAGGTGTCGCGGGTCGTGCCGGCGCCGCCGCCGAGAATGCCGACGATCAGCTCGCTGTCGAAGCTTGCGAGCTCCTCGAGCGCGGCCGGGCCGTTATAGACGGTCTTGAGGAACTGGGGCCGCTCCGCCCGCGGCACGCTCGCCAGCGACTTCAGGATGTGATCGTTGACGAACTCGCCGATCTGCTCGCGCGACAGGCCGATGTCCACGTTCGGATTGAAGATCTCGTAGAAATATTTCATGCCGGTGGCCGACGCCTCGGCGCGGAACTCGGCGAAGTCCTGCAGGGCGCGCAGATCGAGATCGGCGTCGTTGGTGAAGCAGATCGAATAGAGGCAGAGATCGGTGCCCGCGGTCGGATAGTTGGCGATCGCCCGCCGCAGGTTGGTGTCGCGGAACGGACGCGACGGAACGCCGGCATAGCGGCCGTGGCGCACACCGGCCCAGCACATGGTTTCGATATTGCCGCGGATCGCCGGCTTCACCTCGCTGCCGACGAAGGCGCCGCGCTCGTCCAGCAATTCGAGGTTGGACTGGGAGACGAGCATCAAATCGACCACGTCGTGGCGGACGATCTCCTCGATCTGGGTGATGAACTCCTGCCGGGTCCGGCGCCGCGCCGGCTTCACCGACCAATCGAAGCCGGAGGCGGTGACGCCGGCCCCGACATCACCGTCCTTCGCATCGGCGATGATGAAATCGGTCGGCTTGTAGCGGCCGGCCTTGATGGCGCCGAGCTTGCGGTCGAGCCTTGAAACCATGATGTCCTCGTCGTGGGGTCGGGTCGGCCCGTCGTGTAGGGGCTGTCGGGACGGACCATTGTCGTCCAACTCTGTGAACCACACCTCCCATTTCTCGCATATTCTGTCAATCTCTTCCGTCGAAACCGAGCCGAGGCGCTCCCCGAGTGTCCGACCGGGCGGCGCCCGCGCCCGCCAGCCGGGCCACGGTGCGCGCGGCAGGGCGCTAAATATGTCGGGATTTCAAACGATTGCGGATGCTGGATTGGCACGTTGGGCTTTCAGGCCGAGCCGAAGCAGCCCTCCCAGCCCCGCCGCTCGCGTGCGGGGCGCGCCGTTGTGTGCCCTCATTCGGCTGCGCGCCACGTGGGCAGTGCAGCATTCCGTAGTGCAGTGCGAAGGGCATCAACGCCCACCGCGTGGCCGCCGCGGGCGCGCGCTGCGTTGACTTTTGAAAGAGTCTGAGAGACCCTGATTGAAATGATGGCGCCGGGATCAACCGGTGCTCGGAGGAGACGACGCCGATGGCTGCCGCACGCGATTGGCATGCGCTGTACGAAGGTTTGTCGCGCACATTGCCGGTGATGGCGAAGGCGGGACCGCATGATCCCGCCGATGCGGCGGGGCTTTTCCTGTGCGGCATGAACATCTGCGTCGATGCGCGGGTCGATCTCGCCGATCCGGCCAACATCGGCGCGCTGATGGCGGAGCCCACGACGACGCCGGCCCGCGCGCTCGGCGAGGAATTGCTGTCACGCGTCGCGCGCGGCGTCGGGGGCGAAATCCGGTTCGATTGGGCGGAGGGTCCGCACTGGCTGCGCCCGCGGCTGCGCGCCAGGCCGGCGCTCGGCGGCACGGGTCCGCAGGCGGCGGCGGTGCTGGCCAAACTCGGCGCCCGCGCGGTCATTCCGTTGGAGGATCGCACGGCGCCGATGCTCGCTGAGATCCCGCCCGGCGTCCTGATCGCCGAGGGCGAGGGGCTGGTGCAGGCGGCCGACATCGTCCCGAGCAAGGAGCCGGTGCCCGAGATCTACATCTTCGAATACACCGCCGGCCGGCCTGTGGCGGATATCGTGCCGCGCCGCTCGTCCCGCATCATCGTTCGGTTCTCCGACCGGGGCATCCAGCGCGACCCGGCCTTCGAGGCGCTGTCTCTTCGCCTCGCGCCGCGGGCCGCCGCGGCGCTCGTCTCCGGCTTTAACGACGAGGCGGCGCAGACGGTCGGCGCGGCGAGCCGCCACGTCTTCGCCCTGACGCGGACCTGGAAGGCCGCCGGCCTCGAGACCATCCATTTCGAACTCGCGGGCTACGTCTCCCAGGCGGCGCTCGGCGAGGCGCTGGCGAATGCGGCAGGCGCCGTCACCTCCCTCGGCATGAGCCATTCGGAGCTCCTCGGCATCGAGCCGAGCGCCGAGCACCCGATGGCGGCGATGCTGGCGCTGGGCGACCGGCTCGGCCTCGAACGGGTGTGCGTGCACGCCGACACTTGGGCCGCGTCCATCACCACAGGCGATCCCGAAATCGAGCTTCGCGCCCTGATGGCCGGGTGTGCGGTCGCCTCCGCCCGCGCTGCGACGGGAGCGCCCGTCGCGGAGCCGCGTGTCGATCCGGCTGCCCACTTCGACCCCCTGCCCTTCGTGAGCCCCGTCCGCACCGGGCGCTGGACGTTCGTCGCCTGCGCCGCGCCTTATCTCGAGGCGCCCGCGACCACGCTGGGGCTCGGCGATTCCTTCACCGCGGGGTCGCTCCTGGTGCTCGGACGCGGCGCGTTGGCCGAAGTGCGCTGACACGAATTCCTCGGCAATGCGCGACGACGCCGTTCCACGAGAGTGGATCGCCTTGGATCTCTTTGATAGAGCTTGCTCATTGCGGATGTCCTCCCGGATCGTCCCGTCAAACATGAGCAGAGCGCCGGCGCGACCCGGCGTGTGGACCGGTCGGATTGGTGCTCGGATCGCCGCCAGCGCCGCCGCTTGGTCGCGCGCGGGGACGCCTCAGGCTTTCGGGGATCGAAGATGGAGCACCCAGCAAAGCGCGTCGACATGGTGCCCGCCAAGCGGCGGGCGCTCATCCTCGAGCACCTTCGGATCAACGGCGCGGCGAGCATCCAGGAGCTCGCCGAGACCATCGGCGGGTCGCAATCGACCGTGCGGCGGGACCTCGAGCACCTGGTCGAGCGCGGCTATCTGGAGCGCACCCACGGCGGCGCCCATCTGCTGCAGCCGATGCGGGCGACCTTCGAACGCGAGAACTCGGTCAATTTCCAGCTCCAGCGGGCGGAGAAGATCGCGATCGGCCGCGAGGCCGCCAAGCGCCTCAGCGCCCGCGACAGCGTGATGCTCGACAGTTCTTCGACGGTGATGGAGGCGGTGCGCGCGGCGGCCGAGCGCGATCTGCCGCTGACCCTCGTCACCAACAGCCTGGAGATCGCCGATTTCGCCGCCGACATCAAATCGTGGCGGGTGATCATGCCGGGGGGGACGATCCGCGCCGGATACCGCCACCTCGCCGGCGAGCCCGGCGAAGCCTTCATCCGCACGCTCCACGCCGATCTCTGCTTCACCGGGGCTTCGGCGGTGAGCGGCACCCTCCTCACCGACAGCTCCCTCGAGATCGCGGCGTTGAAGCGCGCCATGATCGCCGCCGCGCGCCGCACCATCCTGCTCGCCGACAGTTCCAAGTTCACCGCGCCGAATTTCTGCACGCTCTGCGAAATTTCGGCGATCGAGGAGGTGATCACCGACGATGCGGCGCCGGAGGAGGCGCTGAACGTGATCCGCCTCGCCGATCGGACGGTGACGCTCGTGCATCCTGCGGGCCTGCGCTGACCCAATCCTCAACGCCGTGCGCGCTTCAGGGCCCGCATCGCGGTGCGCAGCGTATCGTCGGCGGCGAGACGCCGATATTCGCCGTAGAGCCCCTCATAGAGCACGGCAGCACCGGGATCGGGTGTGTACAGCGAGGCGGACCGGGCTCCGTAGCGCTCCGCCGCGGCGGTGAAGTCGGGCACCACGCCGGCCGCCACCGCCCCGTGGAGGGCCGCGCCGAGTGCGGTCGGGTTCTCGACATCGGGCACCTCGACCGGGCGGCCGAGAACATCGGCCAGAACCTGGACCAGAAACGTGTTCCGGTGCGCGAGGCCGCTCGTCATCACCACGCGCCCGACCGGCACGCCGGCCGCGAGCGCGAGATCGAGGATGGCTCGCGTGCCGAAGCACAGCCCCTCGACCAGGGCGCGGTAGATTTCCGCTGCGGTCGTCTGTAGGCCGAGCCCCAGCAGCAGGCCGGTGAGGTTGGCGTCGGCGAGCGGCACGCGATTGCCGCTGAACCAGTCGAGGGCGACCAGCCCGCCGGCCCCGGGTCCGAGCCGACGCGCCTCCTCCGTGTAGGCGTCGAAGCTCTCGGCGATCGTCGCGCCCCGCGGGAAGGCCCGCACGAACCACATCAGCACGTCGCCGAAGGCCGCCTGCCCCGCCTCGGCGCACCAGAGGTCCGGGAGCACCGCTCCGAAGGCCGCGCCCTCCAAGCCGGACGGTAGCGGACGTGTCTCCGCATCGAGCAGAAGGAAGGCCGCGGAGGTGCCGAGCGCGCCGACGAAGGTTCCGGGCGCCGTCGCGCCGATCGCCGGCAGCACCACGTGGGAATCGATGACGGCGACCGCCACCACGGGGGCGCCGAGGATGCCGGTGCGCGCCGACCAGGCATCGGTGAGGCGCCCTGCGGCGGTTCCGACCGGTTGCGGCGGTGTCAGCCGCCCGGCGAGCCCCGGGATGCCGGTATCGGGATAGGTCCCGAGATATTGGGCCTTGTAGGCGGCGAAGTCCAAGCTGCGCGCTTCGCGGCCGGTGAGCTGCCAGACGAGCCAGTCGCCCGCTTCGATGAAGCGCGCCGTCTCCGCCCACAGCGCCGGCGCCTCGCCGGCCATCTCCGCCGCCTTGGCGAGCAGCCATTCGCCGGAGAGCTTGCCGCCGAAATTGGCGAGATGCGCCCCGCCCATCGTACTCAGGCGCTCGGCCTCGGCTTGTGCGGCGTGCTTCCAGAGCTTCACCTGGGCGTGCGGCTCGTCCGGACGGGTGTCGGCGAGCGCCGTGCCGTCCACCCGCGCCGGCAGCGGCGAGGAGGCGGTGAAGTCGAGACCGATGGCGGCGACCTCGCGCCCCGCTCCGATCGCCCGCAGGATCGCCTCCGCCGCCTCGACATAATCGGCCGGCACCTGGAGCGCGAAGCCGGGCGGCAACGGGGTCGGGCCGAGCCGACCTGTCACGACGCCATGGCGATAGGGATGGACGTGGTAGGCCTCCTGCGCGCCCGTCGCCGCGTCGACGAGAACGCCGCGTGCCGAGTCCGTGCCGAAATCGAGGCCAATCAGATAAGTCGGCGCCATCGCCCGTCGCTCTCAAACATGGTCGGTCGACCCCGGTCGGCGGCGCGTCCATGGCGGTGCGGTCCTGACGGACCGCCCCCGCGCCGCATGCGCCGGCCGAGTCTCTCGGGTGGTGAGGTGGCGGTGAGACCGGGAGCCGGTCAAGCCGCCAGATGAGCCGGAGGCTCGGTGGCCCCGGTCATGATCGAGACGACGTCCGACATCGTGCAATCCGCGGGCCGCACGACGGCGACCCGGCGGCCCAGACGGTGGATGTGGATGCGGTCGGCGATCTCGAAGACATGGGGCATGTTGTGGCTGATGACGACGATGGAGAGCCCGCGGGCGCGCACCGACTGGATGAGATCGAGCACCTTGCGGCTCTCCTTCACGCCGAGCGCCGCCGTCGGCTCGTCCATGAACACGACCTTGCCGCCGAAGCCGCACGCGCGCGCGATGGCGACGCCCTGGCGCTGCCCGCCGGACAAAGTCTCCACGGCCTGGTGAATGTCCTGGATGGTGGCGAGCCCGAGCGCTTCGAGATGCGCCCGCGCCTGCCGCGCCATCTCCGCCTTGTCGAGCGTGCGGAAGAGGCGTCCCATCCATCCCTTACGGCGCAGCTCGCGGCCGAGAAAGAGGTTGTCGCCGATCGACAAAGCCGGCGAGAGGGCGAGGGTCTGGTAGACCGTCTCGATGCCGCGCAGCCGCGCGTCGAGCGGCGAGGCGAAGCGCACCGGTGCCCCGTCGAGCCGGATCTCTCCCGCATCCGGCGACACGGCCCCCACCAGGGTCTTGATCAGGGTGGTTTTCCCCGCGCCGTTGTCGCCGATCACAGCGAGAATCTCGCCGCGCTTGAGATCGAAATCGGCCCGGTCCATCGCCACCACCCGGCCGTAGCGCTTCGCCAGACCCCGCGCCGACAGGACGAGATCGTCGCTCATTGCGCCACCCTCCGGATCCATTGATCGACGCCGACGGCGGCGATGATCAGGATGCCGACAGTGAACTCCTGCCAGAGGGCATCGAGCCCGCCGAGCGCCAGACCGTTGCGGAAGACGCCGACGATGAGCGCGCCGACGAGGGTGCCGGCGATCGAGCCGCGTCCGCCGAACAGGGAGGTGCCGCCGATCACCGTCGCGGTGATGGAATCGAGGTTCGCGCCGCCGCCCGATGTCGGGCTGATCGCTCCGACCCGGCCGATCAGCGCCCACGAGCCGATGGCGGCGACCAAGCCGGCGAGCGCGTAGACCGCGAGCAGAACACGCCGGGTTCCGATACCGGACAGTCGCGCGGCTTCCGGGTCGTCGCCGGTCGCGTAGACGTGGCGGCCGAAGGCCGTGTGGGAGAGGATGTAGCTGACGACCCCCGCGAGCACGAGCATCAGAACCGTGCCGGCCGTGATGCGGGCACCGAACACGGAGATCGCGGTGCCGGTCAGTTGCAGCAGGGGCGCGGCGTCCGCCACCTCCTGCGCCCGGATGGTCTGACTGCCCGAATACCAGAGATTGAGCGCCCCGAACACGCTCCAGGTTCCGAGCGTGACGATGAAGGGCGGCAGCCGGGCGGCGGTGACGAGGAGCCCGTTGATGGAGCCGCACAGAATCCCGAGGCAGAGGCCGAGCGGCAACGCGAGTTCCGCCGGGACGCCGGCATGGACCGCGACGCCGCCCATGATCGTCGAGGTGAGAACCATGATCGCGCCGACCGAGAGGTCGATGCCGGCGGTCAGGATCACCAGGGTCTGCGCGATCCCGATGATGCCGATGATCGTCACCTGCTGCAGGATGAGCGACAGGTTGTAGGGCTGATAGAAGCGCTTTCCGACGAGCAGGCTGAAGATCAGCACGCTCATGCCGAGCACGATGAGCGGTACGGTGATCGGATAGGTGTGGAGGAAGCGCTGCAGCCGGGCGATCGGCGACCGCCGTTCGTCCTCGAAGACGACGGGGGCCGCATCCGCGGCGGGAAGCGCGCGTTCGTAATCAGCCCCGCGCGGCGGAGCGTCGGCATTGCCCATGGCACCCTCTCCCATCCGGCCGGAGGGCGGCGACCGCCCTCCGGACCCTCGATGCGGATCGCTCAGCCCCAGCAGAGCTTCAGCGCTTCGTCCGCGTTGATGGAGGGGACGCCTTCCACCGGCTTGTCGGTGACGAGCTTCACGCCGGTATTGTAGAAGTTGAGGCCGGGGTCGGCTTCGGCTTCTCGCCGGTCTTGACGTAGTTGACGATCGCCTCGACGCCGAGCGACGACATCAGCAGCGGGAACTGCATCGCGGTCGCGCCGATCACGCCGGCCTTGACGTTCTTGACGCCAGGGCAGCCGCCATCGACCGAGGTGATGACGACGGAGCCTTCCTTGCCGGCGGCCTTGAGCGCCTCATAGGCGCCGGCGGCAGTCGGCTCGTTGATGGTGTAGACGACGTTGACGTCCGGGTCCTTCTGGAGCAGCAGCTCCATGCCGGTCCGGCCACCCTCCTCCGAGCCGCCGCCCCACTTGTGGCCGACGATGCGCGGATCGTTCTCGTCGAGATAGCGCGACATGTCCTTCGGATCGATGCCGAAGCCCTTCATGAAGCCCTGGTCGCGGGCGACGTCGACGCTCGGCTGGCTCTCGAGCGCGTCGAGGAACGCGACTTTCGCCTTGGCCGGATCGCCGACGGTCTTCGCCGCCCATTTGCCGATCAGTTCGCCGGCGAGCACGTTGTCGGTGGCGAAGGTCGCATCGGCGGCGTTCGCCGGATCGAGCGGGGTGTCGAGGGCGATCACCAGGATGCCGGCCTGGCGGGCCTTCTCGACCACCGGCACGATCGCCTTGGTGTCGCTCGCGAGCAGGAGAATGCCCTTCGCGCCGGCGGAGATCAGGTTCTCCATAGCCGCGATCTGGCTGTCGTTGTCGCCGTCGAACTTGCCGGCATAGCTCTGGACTTTGACGCCGCCGATCTCAGCCGCCTTCTGAACCGCGCCTTCGCGGATCTTGGCGAAGAACGGGTTCGCCTCGGTCTTGGTGATGACGCCGATGAGAATGTCTTCGGCACGCGCCGGCAGGGTGCCGGCGAGAACGGCGACGCCGAACGCGGCACCGGACAGCAGGCTCGCAAAACGCGCGCCGACGCGCGCAGCCCGCGGAGACAGGGGCGATCGCATGTAGTCCTCCCATAGGTCGGAAGTTGTTTGGTTCCCTTCCGTACGGGAGGATGCTGCCCCCGTTTATGGGTCCTGTCAATCTTAATGCCGTCTACTTATGTCAAAAAATACGCATATCTGACGTTGCATCGGTCGGTTATCATGAGGCGGCAGGGAGTTGGGACATGATCGCGGAGCGCTTCTGGTCGGAGGCCGGCACCGAGCCGTCGGGCGGCGGCGAAGGCGCGCTATTGTCGCTCATCGCCTCCCGCCGTGCCCGCTCCCGCTCGGAGCTCGCGGAACTCTCCGGGTTGTCGCGCGCGACGGTCGCCCAGCGTCTTTCGCTCCTCCTCGAGGCCCGCCTCGTCGACGAAAGCGAAGAGACGCTGCGCAGCGGCGGGCGCCCGGCCAAACTGTTGCGGCTCAACACCGATTTCGCGCTGACGCTGGCCGCCGACATCGGCGAGGAGCGCAGCCGCATGGCGCTCACCACCCTCGACGGCGCGGTGCTCGACGCCCTGACCGAAGAGATCGACATCCGCCGCGGTCCGGAGGCGACGCTCGCCATCCTGGCCGACCGCTTCGAGACGCTGCTCGCCCGCACCGGCCGCCACCGCCGCGACGTGCTCGGCATCGGGCTCTCGCTGCCGGCCCCGGTCGATTATCCGCGCGGTCGCGTGGTCGGGCCTTCGGTGATGACGGGGTGGGACGATTTCGACCTTCGTGGCTGGTTCGCCGCCCGCTTCGAGGCGCCGCTGTTCGCCGAGAACGACGTCAATCTCTTGATGCTCGCCGATTATCACCGCGCCCGGCGCGACGCGCGCCACCTCGTCTACGTCAAGATCGGCACCGGAATCGGCAGCGGCATCATCGCCGACGGCCGCATCTATCGCGGCGCGCAAGGTGCGGCCGGCGATATCGGCCATATTCAGTTCACCCGCACGCCGGCGCCGCTCTGCCGCTGCGGCAAGATCGGCTGCGTCGAAGCCCGCGCCGCCGGCTGGGCGATCGCCCGCGACCTGCGCGCTGAAGGTCTCACGGCGGAAACCGCCCGCGACGTGGTCGGGCTCGTACGCGCCGGCGAGCCGCACGCGATCCACCTCGTCCGCCAATCCGGCCGGGTTATCGGCGAGGTGCTCGCCAACGTCGTCAGCATCCTGAACCCGAGCACCATCGTGATCGGCGGCACGCTGGCGGCGGTGGACGATTATCTGCTCTCGGGGGTGCGGGAGATGGTCTACAGCCGCACGCTCCCCCTTGCGACGCGCGAGCTCGAGATCGCGATCTCGCCGCCCGACGGCGATTCCGGCGTCGTCGGCGCGGCGCTGCTCGTCGTCGAGGAAGCCATGTCCCCCCGCCACGTCAACGCCGTCGTCGCCCGCTACGCGAAGGCGTCGTGAGGGGGAGTAAGGATGCTTGTGCTCCACGGGCAATACCTCTGACCGGCACGACAGACCGCTGCGTTGCTTTTCCGAACCCTCGGCGGAGGCCAGCGCCTTGAAGGCGCAGTCTCGATTAACAGGGTGAAACGGTGAAAACCGGAGCCGTGCCCTGATGGTGCGAGACCGTGATTAAACCTGATCTTTCTTTCATAATATTTCATATGATAAGAAATAAAAAGCACATACGATATTGTTAACGACCCGCATCTTTACGAACAAGGTAAGTCATGTTTAAGTTGGCATGCGATACGAAGCCGGCCAGGGGCTTGGAGGACATTTGCCATCCGCGCTGGGCCCATTTATGGCCGCGAGATAGTTGATCGGTTGGATCGCGCGTAGATCTGTCTATTTGCTACAAACATGTGGATATGTACGCACGCTTGACGTGCATCTGGGAGGGATTCGGTATGTCTGACCGTGGAGAGGGGTATATCGGACAGCTGATGCTTTTCGCTGGCAACTATGTTCCGAAATACTGGATGCCGTGCGAGGGACAGTTGCTCGACATTGGGAAAAATAATATTCTATGGAGCGTTATAGGCAACACATACGGCGGTGACAGCAAGAAAAATATGTTCGCGTTGCCAGATATGCGAGGCGTGCTCCCCGCCCACGCCTCTGGAGGTCGGGTGGGACGGCGCACGGCATCTGCCGATCAGAGCCTTCTCAGTGTCCGTCTTAGTGTTAACAATCTGCCGTCCCATAGCCATCTGGCGAAATTCGCAGGGACAGAAGATCGCGTCACGGTCAGCAACGCGATCGCGATCAAGAATGTCGTTGGCGCCGTGGACCCGGTTGAGAACGGCTACTTCGGAAAGGGAGGCACCGGCACTGGAGCAGCAAGTATTTACGTTCCGTCCGGCTCCACCGCTCCGAGCGTCAACTTGAATGGCGGCTCTACCGAGGTGAAGTTTAAGCCAGCTGGAACCGTTATTGTCGACCCAACAGGCCCAGGCGCGCCGTTTGAGATTCCTAATATTTTAATGTTCTGGTGTATATGCGTCGCGGGTATTTATCCAACAAGAGCATGGTAATTTTTTATTATTTTATCTAACTTCCGGAGGATGATATGACGCCAGATGTGTATACGGACCTGCAAGTCGTCAATGGCACAAAACATCATCTTGTTGCAGGAATACGTGGAACAAATAAAGGTTTTTGTCACTCATATCAAATGCAGATTTGGTTTGAATCTGGCGATCAGGTGGACAAATTCCCCACTCCTGTTGTTGCGGTGAAAGAAGATAAAACTTACAAGCTTCAATTCAAGCGTGGCGGCAGCGATCAAGATGATGGCGCCGACATGCAAATCAATGTAGGTCTCAGCGAAAGCGGCGACGCAAATGTCGTCTGGGTAAAAGCCCGGAGCAACAACAAAAGCCAGCATTTTATAAGCACGGATATTCAAGAGCCAAATCTGAAGGGTCAAGGTCCGTTTGTTGTTGCGTTCAATAGAAACGGCGAATGGCCGTTGGACGACGAACGCGGCTTGGAGTGGTTCGCGCAGGGGCAAACCATAGACATGGGATGCTCGAATACCACGCAGTGCCTCGCGGTGATCGATCTTTCCATAGGTTTTCCCTCATCCGCAGCCAAGATGATTGAGGGCCGCATTATCAATCACACATTCTCTGGAAATGATGAGAAAATTGTTTGGCTCATGGTCATGCGGCACCTCGGTTGGTAATCATCTCCTGATGGCCCCAATATGATCGTGCGTTCGACGATAGCTACACAACGCTCGGCATCGAACTGCGGCGCCACTATCGCGCCATGGATCGAGTTCAGCGGCGACGAGCAAACGAATGTGTGTACCGTCCGCTTCAGCTCGCACTTCAAGCGCGATCGACCGATCTCAAGGCGCCAGAGCGTGGGACACGACGTAGATCACGAGGCCGATGAGGCCGCCGACGAGGGTGCCGTTGAGGCGGATATATTGGAGATCCTTGCCGACCTGAGTCTCGATCTTGCCGACCAGCGTCGCGGTGTCCCAGCGCTCGACGATCTCGGTCACGAAGCGGCCCACTTCGGCGCGGTTCGGCACCAGCGCTTCGAGGACCCATTGGCGCAGGCTGCGGTTGAGCCGGTCCCGCAAGGCGGGGTCGGACGAGAGCCAGCCGGCGAAGGCAACGATCGCCGCCTCGGCATGGGTCGCGAAGAAGCCGTCGGGCTTGTCGATGTCGTCGCGCACCTTCGCCTCGATCTCGCGGGCGAGCCAGGCGACGTAGCCGTCGACCACGGCCGAGCTGAGCACGTCGGCCTTGATCTTCTCCATCCGCGCCGCGAGGTCGGCATCGGTCGCGAGGCGCCCCGTCCATTTGGCGACTTCCTCGTGGAAGCGGGCGCGCCAGGGATGGTCGGCGGCGCGCGCCGCCTCCAGCGCGTTGCCGATCTGCGTAACGAGAGCGTCGGCGAGCTTGTTGTCGACCCAGCCGGGTAGCCAGCGGATGCCCTTCGCCGCGACCTGCTCGCGAATGGCGTCCTTGTTCTCGGCGACATAGACGGAGGCGAAGGCGAGCGCCCGATCGAACACCTTGTCGGGATAGCTCTGGCGCGCCAGCACCGAGAGGGTGCGGGCCGCAAGCGAGGCCGCGTCGATCGAATTGACGCCCTCGCGGAAGGCGGCGCCGGCGAAGACCTGGAGACGGCTGTCGCCGATCAGGCCGATCAACGGCGGCAGCACGGCGCGCACCTGTTCGGTCACGAGCCGGACATTCTGCGGCTCGGTCAGCCACTCGGCCGCAAGCCCGCAGGCATCGACCCGTTCGAGGCGCTGCTCGACATGGGCGGGTGCGAGGAAATTCGTCTCGACGAAGCGGCCCATGGCGGCGGCGACCCGCCCCTTGTGACGCGGGATGATCGCGGTGTGGGGGATCGGCAGGCCGAATGGATGGCGGAACAAGGCGACGACGGCGAACCAATCGGCGCAGGCCCCGACCATCGCCGCCTCGCAGAACGCCCGCACATAGGGCATGCCGACCCAGAGATCCGGCCAGCGCACGCAGACGACGAAGAGCGCGGTGACCAGGACGAGGAGGCCCGTCGCGATAATCCACATGCGCCGCGCCGCTGCGGCGGCGGCCGAAACCCCGCCCCCACTCGGATCGTCGGCTTCCGCGGGAACCCTCACGCGGCGGTCTCGGACGGCCGGCGGGCCGTCTGGCCGAAGCGGCGGCGCAGGCCGCTCAGGTCGTGCGCCGCCGCATGATAGGCGCGCTCGACCTCCCCTGCCCCATAGAGGCGCTCGAGCCGGCGGATCGCGAAATGGCCCTCGGCGACGCGCTGGAAATGATCGGTGAAGACGACGTTGACCGCCGCCCCGCCGACGGCGCCGATCACCGGCGCGGCACCGACGGCCAGTTGGTCCGAGAGAACGACGCCGAAGCGGCCGACGATCTCGCCGGCGAACCGGGCGAGCAGCGGCGACGAAGCACTGACGGCCCCGACTTCGGCGACCTGGGTGACGACGTCGCGCACGAGGCTCGAAAGCACGGTGCGCACGGCATAATAATCGAGCCGGGCCTGCTCGGAGGGCACCCGGCCGCCGAGCGCGAACACCTCGACGCAGGACAGCCGGGTTTCGAGACGGCTCAGGTCCTCGCCGTGTTCCCGCGCGATCTCGGCGATCGAGCGCAGCATCAGCGTCGTGGTAAGGGGCAGCTCGAACGGTAGAGCCGCGATGCCGAAGAAGCCGCCGACACCGCCCGTGAGCCCCACCATCACCTTGTTGGTCCACGGCGAGGCGGCACTGCGGTCGTTGGGATCGAGGGACTCGATCGCGACCTCGAGGCACTGAAAGATCGCCGCCCGCACCAAGGCCTGGAACCGCCGGTTGATCGGACGCGGCATCAGCTTGATGAGCTCGTTGACGGGCTTGCCCGCATAATCCGCGATCCGCGCCGCCAGCGTCGGCCGCTCGAGCTTGCGCACAGCGGCGGCGAGCTCCCGCCGGTGGGGGGCTGAGAGGCTCGAAGCGGGATCTCGGATGGCCGGCATCATGGGCGCCTCATCAGGGGACGAACACCATTCAAGCTCGCGATGATGGCGGAACCATTGCTGATCAGGGCCGTCATCTCCGGCCCGACCAGATTGCCCGGCAGCGCCAGACCGAGGGCGATGGTGTTGAGCACCGCCACGATCCCGTAATTCTGCTTGATGAGGCCGACGGCGTCCCGCGAGATCTCGATCGCCTGGACGAGCTTCCAGAGCGAATCCTCCATCAGGATGACGTCCGCCGCCTCGTGGGCGATGTCGGCGCCGTGCTTCATGGCGATGCCGACGTCGGCGAAGCTCAGGGCCGGGGAATCGTTGATACCGTCGCCGATCATCGCGATCGAACGACCCTCGCGCTGAAGGCTCTGGATCACCTCGGCCTTGTCCGCCGGCATCATGTTGGCGACCTGCCGGGTCAGCCCCAAGCGCCGGCCGACCGCCGAGGCGACGACCGCATTGTCGCCGGTGAGCATGACGGTGTCGCGCACGCCCATCGCATGAAGCCGGGCGATCACCTCATGGCTTTCGGGGCGGATGCGGTCCTCATAGGCGACGAGCCCGGCGAGCTTGCCGTCCACGGCGACATAGAGGCAGGAATGGCCGCGCTCGTCGATCTGGGCGCGATCGCCAGCAATATGATCGACCTTGATGTCGTTGCGGCGCAGAAAGCGCTCGCTGCCGACATGCATGTAGTAGCCGTTGACCTGACCCTCGACGCCGAGGCCGATGTGGTACTCGGTCTCGTCGCACGGCGGCATGTCGAGCGACAATTCGCGGATCTTCTCGCGCAGCGCCTCGGCCACCGGGTGCTGAAGATGGGTTTCCGCGGCACCGGCGAGCGCAAGCAGGTGGTTTTCGTCGATGTGTTCGGCGTAGCTGACGACGTCGGTGACGTGGGGCGTTCCGAAGCTCAGCGTGCCGGTCTTGTCGAACACCACGGTGTCGATGCGGGCAAGCTTCTCCATGTGGCCGCCGCTCTTGATGACGATGCCGGAGCGTGCCGCGTGGGTCATCGACGAGAGCACCGAAGTGGGCGCGGCGACACGGATGCCGGTGCCGTAATCGACGATGACGAGCGAGAGGAAGCGGTTGAAGTCGCGGGTCAGCAGCGCGGTGCCGATGGCGAGACCCAGCGTCGGCATCACAAGACGATCGGCAAAGCGCTCCGCGTGGTTCTGCATGCGGGTGTCGCCGACCGGGTTCGATTCGACGAGCCGGGCGATCTGCCCCGCCGTAGTATTGTCGCCGACGCGGGCGGCACGGATCGTGATTTGCCCTTCCTGGACGATCGTCGCGGCGAACACCTGCTCGCCGACCTCGCGCGACACCGCGAGACCTTCGCCGGTGATCGTCTTCTGGTCGATCATCGCATGCCCGCGCTCGATCGCGCCGTCGACCGGGATCATATCGCCCGGATAGACCACCACGAGATCGTCCACCACGAGCGCCGTCGCCGGCACCGAGACGACGGTGCCGTCGCGCACGACCCACGCGTTGCGGCTCTGGAATTCGAGGAGCTCACGGATCGCCCGCTTCGAGCCGGCCGCAGTGAGATCGCGGATCCAGTCGCCAAGCCGGATCAGCCAGACGACGATGGTGCCGGCCACGAGATTGCCCTGCCCGACCGAGGCGGTGATGGCGAGGGTATCGAGGAAGTCGACGTTGAGCCGCCGCTCCTGGCTCCACACCCGCCACGCCCGCTTGAAGATCGGGATGGCATTGTAGAGCGTCAGCGGAACGTTGACCGCGAAGGCCAGCGGATGGGGAATAAGCGCGAGTCCGAGGGAGAGGGTCGGCAGCCCGAGCGGGAATTTCTCAGACGTAGGGGCCGGCTTGCGCACGACCGCCGACGTATCCGGCTGGCCGAGAAAGGCTTCGAGATCCTCGACGCTCGCCTGCCGCAGCAGGGCGAGCACGCCGTCGAGTTGCCCCTTTTCGGCCGCCTCATATTCGACGACGAGGCACGCGCAATCATAATTGACGCGCGCGCTCTTCACCCACGTCCGCGCCTTGAGCCAGGAGAGCGTCGCCTCCGCCACCATCGACGGATAGGCGAGCAGCGGAACATGCAGACGGATCCGGCCCGGCATCGCGTGGCGGATTTGGAAGTCCATGGAAACTGCCTTGCTTGGGCTGCGGCCGACCGCAGCGGGTCCGATCAGCGCGCCGCGCGCGCCATCGCCGGCTGCGTCTGCAATTCGGCTAGATGGTTGAGCGAGAACAGCGCCAGCGTCACCCACATCGGGGTCGCCGCTCCGGCGCCGATCTCCAGGAAGGTGTAGACTGCGAGCCCGCCGACGAGGAGCACCTTGAGATCGACGGCATTGCCGGTCGACGCCTTGAGCTCTTGGTCGACTGACTTGAAGAAATCGACCGTTGCGCGCGCAAATTCGGAACGCTCGGCGAGGAATTCGGCCTCGGCCTCGATCTTGTCGGCGATATCCTTGATCTCGTCGCCGGGACGGGCGGGCTTGGGCCGCGGCGGCGGCACCGGATCGGGCGCGCACAAGCGATCGAACTGAGCGCCGATCTGCTGTTCCTGCCGGATGTCGTAATGAATGATGACGCTGCCCGAATCCGGCTTCGCCTTGACGCTGGTGATGCCCGGCACCTTGGAGAAGATGTCCTGGTAGACGCCGAGCAGTTCGGGATGGGCCTTACCCTGCGGCACCTTCAGGCGGATGCGCCCGGGCACCTTGTGGGCGATCTTGAGCTTGGGCTTACGCACCGCCTTCGGCGCTGCGGCGGCCTCCGCCGAGGCGATGGCCTCGCTCGTCTGCGACGGCCCGCCGGACGCCGCGGCGGCGGCCGCCCCGAAGACCGGCTCGTCGGACAAGAGGTTCGTCATGATCAGGTCTCTCGATCGCGGCGCAACTCGCCGCTCGCCGGTGATCGGTCGGGAAGACGTGGTCAAGAGGACGTCGGTCGCACCGAGCCCCGCGCCGGCGCCGCGCCCGAAGGATCGCCCGACCACACCGCGGCCCGATCGAGGTCCCGACGCGATCGCGATTGCGAACCTCGACCTGCGCCCGCGGATGCCTAGCCCAACCTGCGAAAAACCGCAGCTCAGCGCGCGGTGGCGACAGCCGCGGCGACGTCCTTGTCGGTCGCGATCTGCTCGGCCTTCACCTCGGCCGCGATATCCTGTAGCTGCTCCTGAGCCTCGCTCACCGCCGAGCGCGCCCGACGGCCGAGCTTGTAGGCGCCGCGCATCGTCGAATGCAGCATCGGCTTCATGCGGTGGCCAAGCTTCGGCAGGACGTTGGGCGCGAGCGCCGCGGCAACGCCGATCACCATGCCCGGAATGAGGGCCACTTCGAACAGCGCGACGCCGGCGGCGACGACAGCGATGGTCGCAGCCTTGCCGATCATGTCGTCGCTCGTGGCAACGGACGACATCTCGTCGTGCTCATGCGCGGCTTCCACGGCTTCCGCAGCTTCCGCCTCGTCTTGAACGTCGAGCTTGTACTTCGTCACCGTCTCTACCCCTGATCAGATCCTGCCCCGAAAGGCACCCCAAAACACGGATTCGTTATAAGACCTGATAAGCGAAACGCAACGCCTTATACTGTCATGCGATTGTCGCACTGAGAGTTAAATCTGTCGAACTGGTGCAACACCTTTCCTCATTCTAGACATCGAAAGCATAACTAGTGGCTGGTCGTGCACGCCTGTGCATGATTGCAGCGGGGCGCGACGCAGATCGGTCCCCGCCGCGGACAGCGCCGAGCGGCGGGCAGGCATCGCCTGCCCGTGCATGTGGCGACATCGGTCCCACGGCGACCCGCGCCGTACGTGACACCCATGAGCGCCCGGTTCGCTCAGTCGCGCACGAGAAACTTCTCGATCACGTCCATTCTGGGTTCCACTCCTAGCCCCGGCTCAGACGGCAGGTGGGCGTATCCGTCGGCAATTCTCACCGGATTTCGGGCGAGCGAACGGCTGATCTCGCCCGGCTCGACGCAATATTCCATGACGAGCGCGTTCTCGATCGCGCACAGGAAGTGCAGGGACGCCGCCGTGTTGAGATCGGTGGTGAAGTTGTGGTTGCACACCTTGCGGCCCCGGGCCTTCGCATAGGCAGCGATTTCCATCGCCTGCGTGAAGCCCGTCCGCGTGAGGTCGATCTGCACCACGTCGATGCCGCCCTCGTCGATCAGGCGCTGGAATCCCACGACGGAACATTCCTGTTCGCCGGCTGCGATATGCTGCGAGCAGGCGGCCGAGACCCGGGAATATCCACCATAATCGTCAGGATGGAGCGGCTCCTCGATCCAGAACAGGCGATAGGGCTCGAAGAGCTGACCGCGCCGAATGGTGGTTTTGGCGTCCCACGCCAAGCCGACATCGAGCATGAAGTCGACCTCATCTCCGATCGCCGAGCGGATCGCCTCGACGTAGGCAATGTCCTGGGCCTCGTCCCGGCCGAAGGGTTCCCAGCCGAACTTCACGCCCGTGTGGCCGGTGTCCACCGCATGGCGCGCCCGGGCGACGGTATCGGCGATGCTGAACTGAAACATATTCGAGGAATAGACGCGCATGCGGTCACGCATCGCACCGCCGAGAAGGGTGACAATGGGCTGACCCAGCGCCTTCCCCTTGATGTCCCAGAGCGCCATGTCGATTCCGGCCATCGCCTGCAACACGGCCCCGCCGCGCCCATAGAACAGCGTCGCGCGGTGCATCTTCGCCCAGAGACGGGCCGTCTCGAGCGGGTTCTCGCCGATCAGTAGCGATTTGAGCCCCGTGACCATCGTGTGCGAGTAGGGGGCGTCGATGATCGCCTTCACGACGGATGGGCAGCCGTCCACCTCGCCCCAGCCGACGATGCCGGCATCGGTGGTGATCCGGATCAGCAACGCGTCCTGCGAGCTGTCGGTGCGCGCCTCGATCTCCGGAAGCCGCAGATAGAAGCCGTCGACGGCGGTGATTTTCATGGAATCCGAGACCCTTACGGCGCGTTCCTGGCGCCTTTTGGCATATGAGCGGGGTGATCGCGGCGAACGCCGCGGAAAGTGGTCGGTTGGGAAGCGTCAGTCTCCGCGCGAAGCCCGCCGGGCGGCGATGATCTCCTCGTAGTTCACATCGAGAGCTTGCACGCGGATGTGCTCTTCGAGTTCGCGAAGCATCTTGTCGATATCGCCGTCGGCGAATACCGATGCGAGACGCCGGTGCTCTTCGATAATGGTTTCGGTCGACTTCCCCATGGTGGAAAGGCCGAACAGAACCGTCAGTTGGCGGGCGATCGATTCCCAGAGGGTGTCGAGCACCGGATTTCCGGCGAAGCTGCACAACAGGCGGTGAAAAGCGGTGTCCGCGGAGGCGAAACCGTAGATGTCGTCGCGCTGGGCCATCAGCGTGAGCTCATCGATTGCCCCGTCGAGCCGTGCCGCATAAGGCGCGCCATTGTGCCCCGCTTCGATCGCGCGGCGACAGGCGAGCGACTCGATGGTGACGCGCACATCGATGAGGTGCTCCAGCCGCGCGTTGGAGACCTCCATCAGCCGGATGCCCTTGTAGGGCGCACTGGTCACGACGCCTTGGCTTTCGAGGATCCGAAGGGCCTCGCGGATCGGCACGCGGCTCATGCCGAGGCGGGTTGCGAGGTCGGGTTCGCTCAATCGATCTCCCGGCAGGATCAGGCCGCGGGAGGCTGCGGAAAGAATGCCGTCGACGGCATGGTCGACGAGCGTCCGCGGCCGCGCCGCCGCCCATTCCCCCTCCTCGGGATCGATCCGCGCGATGGGTGCTCTGTCGACAATCGCGACCGCATTCACAACCGCCCGGGTCGCGGATGTGACAACGCTCTCCTCCTCGCCCGAGGAAGCTGTCGGAGTCCTTTTGCGCCCCCTGCTCGTGTTCATCGTGCGTCCCTCCCACCCGTCGGTCTTATCTGTCTCACCCTCGGCGTCACGACCGGGCCTCGATGTCGTCGAAGCGCGTGAGAAAGCGCCCGAACCCCGGCTCGGCCATCCGCCGGCGGTCATGCTGGACGGTGCGCCCGCGAACCAGCGTCCGCACCACGCGCCCGGTGCAGGTCATGCCCTCGAAGGCGCTCCAGGTGCCAAGCCCATGGAATTCAGACCCGCGCACCTGCCATTCGGCCGTCGGATCGTAGAGGGCGAGATCGGCGTCGGCACCGACCCGGATCGCCCCCTTGCGGGGATAGAGCCCGGCGATCTTCGCCGGCCCGGTCGCGGTCATGCGGGCGAACTCGACGACGCTGAGCCCCCGTCGCTTGACCCCTTCGCTGAACGCCATCGGAGCGGACGTCTCGATGCCGGTCAGGCCCATGCCCGCCTCCCAGATAGAGGCATCGCCGACCCGCTTCTGCTCCGGACGGTAGGGACAATGATCGGACGCGATCGCGTCGACGGCCCCGTCCAGGACATGCGTCCAGAGGGCCTCGACCGTCGTGCGCGGCCGCAAAGGCGGCCCGCAGCGGGCATCCGCACCGATCCTAGCCAAGTCGTCTTCGTCCAGGATGAGATAATGCGGGCAGGTCTCGAAGGTGACGCGGACGCCGTCCCGCGCGGCCCGGATCAGACCGGCCGCAGCGGCAGAGCTCACGTGCACCACGTGGAGCCGGACGCCCGTTCGGCCGGCGAACACCAGCAGACGGCTCACGGCCTCGATCTCGGCCAGCTCCGGCCCGGCGGCGGCATGGGCGCGGGCGTCGCGACGCCCCTGCGCCTGCTGTTCGAGGCGCGCAGCGGTTAGGAGTTCGTGATTTTCCGCATGAACCCCGATCAGACCGTCGAAGCCGCGGATCACGTCCATGGCGCGAACGAGGTCGGCGTCGCCGAGCCGCGGCAGCCCCTTCTCGTCGGTTGCGGCGCCAGACGGGTCGCCGCTGGTGAGGAAGGCTTTGAAGGCGACGGCTCCGGCGGCATTGAGCGCGGGCAATTCCTCGAGATTGCGTCCGTCGAGGCCCGCCCAAAGCGCGAAATCGACGGCCGAGGCGGAGGCGAACAGCGCCTGCTTGCGCCGGAAAGCCTCGAGCGTCGTCGCCGGCGGCGCCGAATGCGGCATCTCGACGACGGTGGTGATTCCGCCGATCGCCGCCCCCAGCGTACCCTCGCGCACCTCGTCCAGCGGTCTGTCGTGAGAGCCCGTGAAGTGGGTGTGGAGATCGACGGCTCCGGGCAGCACGAGAAGGCCAGCGGCGTCCACGACTTCGCTCGCGGATGACGACAGAGCCCCCGGCGCGGCGATCGCCGCGATACGGCCGCCGCGGATGCCGAGATCGGCCGCGATCACGCCCGCCTCGGTGACGGCCTGACCCCCGGTGATGAGCGTATCCATCTCAAATCTCCTGATCAGGTCCGAGCCGCGAGCGTGGCGAGGTCGGTATCGACGACCGCCTCGAACGCGGGCGGGGCACTCAACCAGCCGATCCGGGTCAGCAGGTCGGCGAACCGGTCGAATTCGGTGCGGGCGATGACCGGCGTCTCGGGAAACAGACCGGCATCGCGATAGAGCGACAGGCCGAGCCGCACGGCGCCGAATTCCATATCGGGATGATGGGGCGCGACGACCCCGGCGAGATCGCGCGCCGAGAGCAGCCGCATCGCCTCCAGGGCCCGCGCGATCGCCCGCGTGAAGGCCGCAAAGGCGGGCCTGCGGGCGGCGAGGGTTTCCGGCCGGGCGATATAGGCGCTCCAGGGCACCGGCCCCATCGCCGCCGTCAGCGGCATGACGAGCCGGAGCGTTCCGTCGCTGAGCATCGGCGCGAGCGCGTGCAGCGAGTGCAGCACGTAGTCGGCCTCGCCGCGGGCCAGAGTCTCGCGATCCCGTGCGAGATCGCCCTCCCCCTCGATCAGGGTCACGGCCCCTTCAGCAAGCCCGGCTTCGCCAATGAGGGTCTGGAAGCTCATCGTTGCCGTGCCGACGCGCCCGCTGTCGATCACGCGGCGACCGGCGAGGGCGGCGAGAGAGAAGTCCTCAGCGTCCTCGAGCGCGGCGAGCGCCCATGGATTGCCCGCCACCGCCGCGCAGAAGCAGGTGAGCTGCGCGGCGCCGTCCTGCGCCATGCGCATTACAACCATCGGCCCCCCGATACAGAGATCGGCGTCGCCGCTCAGCACGGCCGAAACCTGACCACCCCACACCGAATGGCCGCCCGATGCCGTGCGCAGGCAGACGACGTCGACGCCCTCCTGCGCGAAGAAGCCGTAGGCCTCGGCGATGAGATGCGCGGCGTAATAGATCCGCGCCTCGCTCGGATCGCCGAGATTGAGCCGGAGCACCGGTCGCGTTTCGTCGCTCACGGGTGACCCTCCCCGATGACGAAGTCCGGGCCGAGTTCGTCGAGCCGGGCAACCCCGAGCCAACTCGCGACCGCTCGGATCTCGTCGAGCCAGCTTCGGAGCAGGTCCTCCACTGCCTCTTCCCCGCCTCCCACCAGCGCCGTTGCGACCGGCCGCGCCGCAACCGACATCGCCGCTCCGAGGCAGCGGGCCACCAGCGCATCCGTCCCATGGCGAATGCCGCCGTCGAGCGCCACGGCGCCGGATGCGGACGCGGCCACCGCCGGAAGGGCCGCGAGCGGCGACGCCCAGCGGCTCGATTGCCGCAAGCCGAGATTGGAAACGACGATGCCCGACGCACCGGCCGCCTGCGCCGCCGCAGCATCGTCCGCCCGGAGGATGCCCTTGAGCATCAGGGGAAGGCCACGCGACCCCGCATGTGCGATGGCCGCCGCAACCTCGTTCCAACCCCAGCCGGGAAAGGCGGGCAGCGGGGCAACGCCGAGCCCGTCGTCATCCGGAAAGCCGCCAATGGCCCCGATGGTCGACCAGCCGCGCCGCCGGATCTCTGCGCCGATGGAGAAGTTCCCGGGCTGAAGGCCGGCCACCGGATGCACGGGCGCGAACACCGTCATGACCATCCCTTGCGCCCCAGCATCCGCTGCAAGGTCGATCAGCTTGAAGATCCGTTCCAGCGGTCCAGCCGCCCGAAGTTGCAGCCAGCAGGCATCATGGGCCGCCGTCAGATCACGCAGCGGCGTCACCGTCTCCTCGGAGACGACGAGGGGCAGGTTGAGGCGCCGACCGACCCGTGCGAGTGCGAGCAGCCCATCGCGGTGAAACACCCGGTCGCCGGCGAAGGCGCCGATCACCAGCGGGCCTGCGAATCGCCGGCCGGCAAGATCGGTCGATATGTCGATTGCCGCCGCACCACGCAGGACGCGCGGCAGCAATCGGAAGCGGCGGAAGTCCTCCGCGTTGCGATCGTCCATGCCGGGCATGGCGTCGCGCGGGGCGCCGATGAGGTAGCGGTAGAGGGCGGGGCCGAGGACCGCCTCCGCTTCGGCGGCGAAGGGAAGGTCGAGGGGGGCCGGCAGGGTCGCCGGGACCTGCTGCCCCCGCAGATCGGGCCGGCCCGAAGGTTCGCGGAATGCGGAAGCGCCGGTAGCCTCGATTTCACCCCGCGGGCCGTCCATGCCGCGTGCGTCCACGGCCTGGCCGAGGTCTTCGAGGGCGTCCGCATCGGCCTCCCGCTCCTGGCGCAGGAACGCGGCGAACGCCGCCGTCTGCGGGGCATCGAGACACTCCCGCGGTCCCTCTTCCACCAGAACGCCGTCCTGAAGGAAGACGATGCGGTCGGCGACGCTCGCCGCGAAGGCGATATCGTGCGTGCTGATGAGCATCGTCATGCCGGTGCCGGCGAGTTTGCGGATGGTCTGATTGACCTCGCGCACCAGCTCCGGATCGAGCGCGGACGTCGGCTCGTCGAAAAGCAGCACATTCGGATCGGCTGCGAGCGCGCGGGCGATCCCGACCCGCTGTTGCTGACCGCCGGAGAGCTCGTGCGGCAGCCGGTTCGCATAGGCTGCCAGGCCCACTGCCGCGAGCGCCCGCCGTCCCTTCATTTCGGCCGCCTGGAACGGCAGCTTCTGCACGAGGCGCGGCACCGACGTGGCGTTCTCGAGCGCCGTCATGTGATCGAACAGCGCGAAATGCTGGAACACAATGCCGATGGCCGACGCCGCGCGGTTCGCGGGCAGAAGCCGTTCCGGAAGGGGGCGACCGCTGGAATCCTGGCCGATCGGAAGGCCCTCCACGACGACCTTGCCCTTCGTCACGGGGGCGAGAGCGAGGATGGATTTGAGGAGCGTGCTCTTGCCGGAGCCCGAGCGGCCGAGCAGCACCAACACCTCGCCGCGACGGACCTGGAGCGTCAACCCCTTCAGCACCGCCCGTCCACCATAGGCGACGTGCAAATCGTTGATATCGAGCACGAAGGCGGCGTCGGACGTGCGGGGACGCAGCGGAAGCGGCGCATCCGCAGTCGGCGGGGATACGTCGCGCGCGAGGGCATCGCCTCGTCGCGCGCGGCGAGCCCGATGTTCGAGCCCGACGCGCCGCTCCAGCCACCACTGGGCCAGCGCCACCAGGGTCGACAGCACGACGTAGATCGCGCCGGACGCAACGAGCACTGGAATGAAGAGGAAATTCTGGGAGACGATGGTCTGGCCGCGCATCGTCAATTCGTTGACGCCGACGACGGAGGCGAGCGACGTCGACTTGAGCAGTCCGATGGCTTCATTGCCGAGCGGCGGCAAGATGGCTCGCAGCGCTTGGGGAATGACGACGCTGACCATCTCGGTCCGTCGAGAAAAGCCAAAGGCTTGAGCGGCGGTCCGCTGGTCCCGACTGGTCGCCTGAATGCCCCCGCGAATGATCTCGGCGCAGAAGGCCGTCTCGTTGATGGTGAGGGCCAGCAGGGCGCTCGTGAATGCCGGCAGCATCAGGCCGAACTGCGGTAGCACGTTGTAAATCAGGATGAGCTGAAGCAGGACCGGCGTCCCACGGAGGACATAGATGTAGGCCTGCACCGGCATCCGCAGCCAAGCATGACGCGAAAGACTGGCGAGCGCCAGAAAGAAGCCGACGACGATTCCGCCAATCAAGGCGCCGATCATCAGCTCGATCGAAAGGACAGCGCCGCCCCAGAGATAAGGCAACGTCAGATAGTGGAGAAATTCCTGCATGGGACCGCTGCCGGAGGTCTGATCCGTCGCGGCAATGCCGCGACGGATGAAGTGTCTGAGTGAACACCCGCGCGACGACGCCTGCGCGCGGACGGCGGTGCGCGATCAGCCGCGCGAGACCACCGGGCGCTCGCCGCCGGAGCCCTGGCCCCAATAATCGAGCAGCTTCTTCTCGACGCCGGTCGCCTGGAGCACCTTCATCGCGTCGAAGATGGCGTCGCGCATCACCTTGTTGTCCTTGGCGATCGGGAAGCCGACCATGATCGGCAGGTCGACCGTGAAGGCGGTCTCGAGCGTGGGGTCCGCCTTGGCGATCTCCATCGCCGAGCCGGCTTCGGTGAGGTAGATGTCGGCCCGGCCGCTGCGCACCGCCTGGATCGAGTTGTCGGTATTCTGCACCAACAACAGGTCCACGGCAGGCTTGCCCGCGTCGGTGCACGCCTTGCTCTGCTCCGGCACGAGCTTGTTGGCTTCATACGCGCCAGCGGCCGAGGCGACGGTCGCGCCGCACAGGCTCGCCATGGAGGTCAGCTTCTTCGGGTTGCCCTTGGCGACCAGCGAGCCGTCCTGAACCTGCACGGAGGCGACGAAGGCGATCTGCTTGAGCCGCTCCTCGGTGACATAGAGCATCGGGCCGATATCCGCCCGACCGCTCGAGATCGATGTCAGAAGGACATTGAACGAACCGTTCTGATAGGAATGCGTGAAGCCCAGGCACGCACCGAGCCGGTCGAACATCGACGGATCGAAGCCCTCGATCTTGCTCGGATCATCGGCGGCAGGGGCCTCCCAACCCTTCGTATAACCGCCGAGACCGACGACGACGGCCTTACCGACCAGGGTCGGATATTTCTCCCGGAGTTTTTGACATTCCGGGAGGGCTGCAACGGCCTTGGCGTCGGGCTGGATATTTTCCCCCGCATGCGCAGCGGAGGCGGATGCGACAGCAACGGTCATCAGACCGCCGATCAGCGAAGCGAAACGAGTAGCCACAGTTTTCATTCCCTCTCTCCTGATTGGGACCGGACTTGAAATGCCGGTCCATCCGCGGCCGGCTGTGACGCCGTTGTCCGCGAAGACGAAGCCGCTCGCGGTGGAGCAGGATCAGTAGCCGCGCGCCCGGTCGACCAGGTTGGCGAGCGGCCGGCCGGCGAGAAGACGGCCGAGATTGTCGGCGAAGATGTCGAGGCACCGCGGGACGTAGATCGTGTGGTCGTCCACGCTGCAATGAGGGGTGATGATCAGACGGGGACAGTCCCAGAGTGGGTGCGCGGGGGGCAATGGCTCGACAGGGAAGACGTCGAGCACGGCGCCGCCGAGACGGCCCTGCGTCAGGAGGTCAGCGAGCGCCGTGTAATCGAACACATCGGCCCGCCCAACCACGACCACGCCGCATCCGGGCTTCAGGCTTTCGAGGCGACTCCGCCCCATCAGCCCCGCCGTCTCGGGGGTGAGCGGCAGAGTCGAGACGACGAAATCGGCGTGCGGGAGAACCGTATCCAGGCGGTCGACCGGCACCATGTCGTCGAGCTCGGCTTCTGCCGTGCCGCTGCGAGTGACGCCGGTCACGCGCACACCACGCTGGCGCAGCGCGGACGCCGCCGCGGCGCCGATCCCGCCGACGCCGAGAAGAACGCAGCTTTTGCCTGCGACCGGTGCACCGAAACTCGGCGCCCACCGTCGTGCCGCCTTGTCGTCGACGAAACCGGGGATCGCATAATTCAGCGTCAGGACCGCGGCGAGTACGAACTCCCCGCCCTTCGCGCCGTGCACGCCGGATGCATTGGTAAGCTGCACATCGGCCGGCAGGCCGGGCAGAAAGCGCTCCACACCCGCCGCGATCGTCTGGACCCATCGCAGCGCCGGGCTCACGGCCTTCGCGGCGGCGATGTCGAGGAGCCGACCCGCAATCAGAACATCCGCGGCCCCGATGCTGTCGGGAAACCGCGCGGGTTCCGCGTTCTGGCTGACCGACAGACGGCCGGCAGCGAGGTCATCGCCAAAGCCGGCCAGGGCAAGCCGCTCGGTGAGAGCTTCCGCCGTGATGAGAAGATCGCCGGGTTGGGTCTCGATGTGAATGTGCATTGTCGTTCCCTGCGTCACCGCCGGCCCTCAGGCGACGGCGATCGCATCCATCTCGATCAGAAGCCGGGGATCGTTGAGGCTGACGCCGACGGTGGCGCGGGCCGGAAACGGCGCCGCGAAGAATTCGCTGTAGACGGCATTCATGGCCGCGAAGTCTTCGAGGCGGGTTAGGAATATCCCCACCTTGACGACGTGCGCCATCGTCAGCCCCGCGGCCTCGACCAGTCCCTTTATGTTCTGAAGAACCTGGCGCGTCTGCCGAGCGACATCGTCGCCGACGACCGCCCCGGTCAGCGGATCGATGGCGACTTGGCCCGAAACGAACACCATATCGCGCACCTTCAAGGCGGCGGAGAGCGGCGCCGGTCCCATGGGGCGGTCGGCGACGGTGGTGCCTGGATGAGGAATCGCGACGCGCATCGAAGACGCCCAGCCGTTGGTGACGATCGTAGTATCGTATACGATTTTCGGCCGCGTCAATGATTAAGGTGCGCTTTTTTGAGCATGCTCATCAATTGAGCGGAACGGCGCGTTCGGCGCCAGACAGGCCCGCTCGCCGGCCCCCTCACCCCGCGCGCAGCAGCTTGGTGATGGCGGCGGCGAGGACGTCGGCGACGCGGCGGATGCGAGGGTTGGCGCGGACCTCCTCGTGCAGCACGAGCCAGACCGGCATCGGCGGCAGCAGATCGAGCGGCACCCGTTCGAGGACCGGGAAGCGATCGGCGAGGAGGGCCTGGGCGAAGCCGAGGCCCGCGCCGGCGAGCATCAGGTGCCAGCCTACCATCTGGTCGTCGCACCGGATCGGAAACGCCTCGCGGGTCACGGGGTGGCCGTGCGCCGCGTAGAGATCCAGGATCGTTTCGCTGCGATCGAACCCGATGACGTCATGGGCGAGCAGATCCTGCATCGCGGCGACACGGCCGCGCCGGGCGAAATAATCCCGCGTTCCGTACAGGCCGACCGCCGCCTCGCCGAGCTTGCGTGCGACGAGGGCCCGCTCCACCGGGTCGACCATCCGGATCGCGATGTCGGCATCGCGCCGGAGCAGACTTTGCGTGAGGTCCGTCGCGACGATCTCGATCTGGATGTTCGGTTCGGCTCGGCGCAAGTCGGCCAGGATCGGCGGCAACCAGATGTTCGCGACCATCACGGAGGCCGTGATGCGGACCGTTCCGCTCAACGCTTGCGACCGTCCGCGCGCCTTGAGGGCGAGCGCATCGGCGGCCGCGCCCATCGCCCGCGCATCGTCGATCAGCCCCTGCGCGGCCGCGGTCGGTTCGAGGCCGCTTGCGGAGCGGGTGAAGAGGATCACGCCGAGGGTCGCCTCGAGCTCGCGGATGTGCCGGCTGAGGGTCGGTTGCGATTGGCCGACCGTTGCGGCGGCCGCCGACAGCGAGCCGGTCTCGACGACGGCGAGGAACGAGCGCAGCAGCGTCCAATCGAGCAAGGGCAGGGCCTCCGGCGTTCCGCACCACCTTCCTAGCACGGCCCGCGGGCTATTCAAATTTGCATAGGCTGAGCGATTTCTGTCGGGTTCCGGCGCGCCGCGCCCTCCCCATCTGAAACGCAGAGGGCACGGGGCGGCACGAGAAGCGGCCCGTTCCCGCCAGACGAAGGTTGAGGCAATGGTTCGAGAAATGATGAAGGCGGTCCGGCTCCACGCGTTCGGTGGTCCCGAGGTGCTGGTCTACGAAGACGCGCCGATGCCCGCCCTGAAGGCGGGCGAGGTGCTGGTGAGGACCCACGCGGTCGGGATCAATCCGCCCGACTGGTACCTGCGCGAAGGCTATCGCACCCTTCCGCCAGAATGGCGGCCGGAAGGCCGCTTCCCCATCATCGTCGGCACCGACATTTCGGGCATCGTCGAGGCGGTGGCCGACGACGTCCAAGGCTTCTCTGCCGGCGAGGCGGTCTATTCCATGGTCCGTTTTCCGAGCGGCGTGTTCGGCGGCAGTCAGGCCTATGCCGACTATGTCGCCGTGCCGGCCTCGGAGCTCGCGCCGAAGCCCGCCGGCATCGATCACGTGCACGCGGCCGCGGCGCCGATGTCGCTGCTGACGGCGTGGCAGTTCCTGATCGATCTCGGCCACGACGAACCGAACCCGGTGATGCCGAAGCGGCACGAGCCGGTGCCGCTTGCCGGCAAGACCGTTCTCGTCAACGGCGCGGCGGGCGGGGTCTGTCATTTCATCGTGCAGATCGCCAAGTGGAAGGGTGCCCGCGTCATCGCCGTCGCCTCCAGCCGTCACGAGGATTTCCTCCACGGCCTCGGGGCAGACGAGTTCATCGATTACAAGAAAGTTACACCCGAAGATGTTGTTCAGAATGTCGATCTCGTGGTCGACGCCGTCGGCGGTCCGAGCACGGCGCGGTTCCTGCGCACGCTGAAGCGCGGCGGTGCGCTGTTCCCGATCTTTCCCTTGGGCTTCTCCGACTGGGACGCGGCGACGGAACGCGGCGTCACGGTCTCGGCGACGCAGGTTCGCTCGAGCGGGGCGCAGTTGGCGGAGGTCGGACGCCTGCTCGAAGACGGAACGATCCGGGTCGCCATCGACAGCACATTTCCCCTCGCCGACGCGCGCGCTGCCCACGAGCGGGCCGAGCGCGGGCATGTCCAAGGCAAGATCGTCCTGACGGTTCGCTGAAGGATCGAGCATGAGCACGGCCTCGAAGATCCCACACGGAACGCTCCCGTGGTTCCACATGGTCGGCACCGTGATGTGCGAGGCCGCAAGGAACGCGGGCCTCTCACCGGACCTCACGGTCTCGCTCGTCGAGCGCTACAGTGACGGTGAGGCCCTCTCCGACGGGCTCGTTCAGGGCCTTCGCTTCGATATCGTCGCCGGCCGGCCGACCTACCGCATCGGCGCCTTGCCGGCGGAGCCGGCCGATATCGAGATCGAGGTGAGCGCGGCGGGCGCCCGCGCCCTGAACCTGCTGTCCGCGAGCGACCCGCGCTATCCGGAGACCTTGGGTCGCCTGCTCGACGGCGGCGACCTGCGCGTCACGGGGGACATCGCCCGCTTTGGCACATGGTTCGGCGCCGCCCTGCACGACGCGATCGTCGAGCGAACCGCGTAGCCGGACCGACCGCGCCAGGCAAATCGGGTCTGGCCGCCGCCTCAGTGCCGGCCCTGGCGCGCCAGCCATTGGGCGAGCTCGAGTTCGGCCTGTTCCAGGGCGGTGCGATTGACGAGCTTGCGCAGGAGCGCGATGCACAAGGCGCGGGTGCGCAGGTTGAAGATTTCGTCCGCCTGATCGGCGACGGATTCGTAGACGCCGAGCTTGTCGTAGAGCTGCTGCAGGCGGTTCTGCACGCTGCGCAGGGAGAGATTGCGCCGCCGGGCGATGGCGCGATCGGTGAGGCCGAGGGCCAGATCGAACAGCACCTCGTATTCCTCGTCGGTGACGCCCTGGGAGCGGTCGGACGCCTTCTGCTGGACGGTGCGGATCTCGCGATCGATGACGCACTGGTTCTCGATGAAGATCGAGCGCAACGCGAGGCGCAGGCGATCCTCCGACGCCGATTTCAGGATGTAGCCGTAGGCGGCCCCCTCCGGCACGATGCGGGAGACGCCGCGCACATAGGCTTCGTCAGCATAGTTCGACCAGAACAGGATCGCCGTCTCCGGCCGCTCGCTCCAGATCACCCGCGCCGCCTCGACGCCGGTGCGGCGCGGCATCTGGAGATCCATGACGAGGTGCAGGCAATGGTGTTCGCGGGAGAGCCGTTCGCCGTCATGGCCGTGCGCGGCCTCGAGCACCATCTCGCATTCCGGCAGGGCCGCCTCGATCGCCTCCTTGAGGTAGGAGCGGTGCACGGAATCGTCCTCGACGATCAGAACCTTCATCGATTGTCCTTCCCTCCCGGCCTCGCCCGCGATCACGCGCTCGCCGCCTGCGACACCTGCGCCAGGGGCGCGGCGCCCGCGGGCAGATCGACGACGACAGTGGTTCCGCCGCGATGGTTCTGTTCGATGCTGAAGGCGGCCGACACGAGCCGGGCGCGGGTGCGCATGTTGTTGATGCCACTGACCCGTTTGCCGACCGCGTCCGACAGGCCGATGCCGTTGTCGATCACGGCGATGCGGATGTGGTCGGCGACGAGCGAGAGCTCCACCTTGATCTCCGACGGACGGCCATGGTGAACCGCGTTGTTGACCGCCTCCTGGACGATGCGGAACAGGGCGACCTTGAGCGGCTCGGCGAGCCGGTCGATGCGGCCGCCGGTCGTGTCGCGGATGCCGGTCGCGATCGCGAGGCCGGCGTCGCGCACGCTGTTTTCGAGCAGGTTCTCGATCCCTTCGACGA